>JACRMR010000008.1 GCA_016214895.1 candidate division KSB1 bacterium | reverse complement strand
CCGTAGGGGCGGGTCCACGACCCGACCTCTGAACCGCACCGCATGTCGGGAAGCGAGCCGTCAGCAAGTCCTCCCGAGCGGGGCACATGCCGACACATAACGCCGCGTGGAAAAAAGCCCCTCTCAGCGAATCAAGAAGAGTTTTTCCGCAAGAGCAGTTGAATTACAGTTGAAGGTGTATAGATATGTTCCAGATGGCAGCCCGGAAAGATCGAGATTGATCTCCACTTCACGGGAGCTCGACAAGTGAAGTCTGCGCGATAGGACCCTCCGCCCATTGATTTCAAAGACGTTTAGCCATCCGACCACATCATAGGGGGCTTTGAGCTTCAGCCGAGCGCTCGAATTGAACGGGTTTGGGTAGGCCAGCATTTCGAATGCAAATTGCGCGGGGAGTTCGCGTTCGACAGCCGACAGCGGTGGCAGCGCGAACCGCATCAGCCATCCGGCGAATGGATTGGTCGAGTAGGCGTCCGGTGTTACCGGAAAGTCGGGTGATAACGTGAAACCCGCCAGCCAAACCGTATCAGAGCAAGTGCCGGTCAAGCCAAACACGGACTCAGTGTGGTCGCCGCCGATGACCGTACCGTACTCAAGCGTTGAGAGATCACTCGACAGGCGAGCGAGAAAGCCGTCGCCCCAGCCGGGTTCAGTCACTGAATCGATGGCATCCGGTGTACATGGAAATCCGATCCCCGTGTAGCCCCCGATCACGACCCGACCGCTTGGGTCGACGTAACACGCCTTGGTGACGATGCCATCATCCCATGGACCCCCGATATAGGTGGATGCCACTAACGTCGATGGAAGTTCAACGATTGTCAAGATGCCGTCTCCTTGACCGTTGAACGACGTATCAAACGCAGCGGACGTCACGTAGTAGTCCGTAGAGCGGCTTCGGCCATAGACTAGAATTCGCGACGCGTCCAGCGGGTAAGCAGCGACAAGCTCTCCACCACTGCCGCCGATGTAGGAACAATACTCCACGGTCGACATGTTGACAGCAACGCGCGCAAAGAAGCCTTCAGAATGGACGCCTGCGTCGTTAGCCCCGCGATTAATCGTTTGGAACGCATCCGACGTTATCGGGATTTCACGTGAGCGCGCAACCGTTCCCGAAAGCCAAACTCGGGATCCGGCCAGAGGATCGATCCTGAGGATGTGTGCCGGGAAATAGCTGACGTAATTGATACTTGCGGCTTGGGGGTCAAAGGCGCAGAAGAAACCGTCACCCGGTTCGGTGATCAGGGCATCTGGAGAAACTGGCAGGTCCAGCGAGAACGTCGAGCCCCCAAACCATACTACGCCGGTTGAGTCAATCGCCATGGCCTCGATTTGGTCGAGTGTCGATCCCCCAAAGAAAGTCGAATACTCAAGGGCGTCTCCCCCGGTGGAAAGCCGGGCCAGGAAACATTCCCGAACCTCGTCAAACATCGTGTCCGGTGCATTTGATGAGTGAGGCCAGTCTGGACTGTAGGTCATGCCCGCGACGTAAGGTCGGCCAACAGTATCGACTACCAGGTAATCGGGGGAATCCTCGCGATGACCTCCGAGGTAGGTCGAGAAGAGCAGATTCCGAGCGTCCACATCGAACTTTGTTACGTAGGCGTCGCTCGAGTCTGATGACAACTGAGTCTGATAGGCTCCAGGGGTTGTCGGAAAGTTAATTGCCGACGTATAGCCAGCCACCACTGGCTGTTCCAACCTGTCGAGGGCAAGCGCTAGAATCCCGCCTTCAAACCAGGAGTTCCCGCCGAAGTACGTACTGTAAATCAGCGGATCAATCACCAATTCCTTGCTCGCGTCGATGGAAGAAGTTATGACGCCGTAGCGATGCTCGTTCATCACGGCGAACTGCACACCCACATCGCGCTGCTGACGGCCATCAATCTGATACGCCCACGGTGCTTGCTCCTTGAGGTTACCAAGCGAAGTTGCGAGCACCAGATCGCCTGATCCGTCCACTCGCAACGACGCATCGAGCCCTTCATACTCAATCTGAATCTGCGATGCATCTGCGCCGGGATGGACATGGTAGTTCGTCTTGATCCCCGGGCCGGTCGCGGACGCGGCCCCTACAGCCACGAACTCCACGTCAATCCCCGGCCACACATTCTTCGCCATCACGCGCTGATAATGCCCGACCCGGCTCCGCCACCTGCAGGAGTCTCTGCCCAGAAAGTAGTTAGAGTAGCTCGCCAGCTTGTCAACCCCCCTTAGTCCCCCCACAGAGTGGGGGGAGACCGGATTGACGAAGTTCAGCTTCAGGACATGCCCACGGACTGATACTGGCTGGGGCTCTTCCTCCCCCCGTAGTCCCCCCATAGGATATGGGGGGAGACCAGAAGGAGAGACATGCTCTTGCCGGTCATACTGCCGGATGTCGATAGTCAAGCCCTGCTCGGTGACAAAGTACGTCGTGCCTCCCGCGCTCAGCTTGAAGGCAAACGGCTCGTCCCACTGGCCTTCGTTCGCCACGAAGAAGATCGAAGGCGGGGGGGCCGGAGGGGCGGCGAGCAGAGGCAGCGCAAGCAGCAGAACGGAGATGACGGATCGCATGTGTGGATGCCCTACCGGTCAGGGTGTGATGTAAAGCGAGTAGTTATTATGCAGAATGAATACGTCGCGAAAATGTTTTTTGACCAAACAAACCCGTCTAACCCAATCCAATCAAGGAATTAGGGCACGATTTGACCTGCCGTGAACTGCGGAAACCGACTCATTCTGCACTTTGGGTTGGACACATTTCAGCCAAAGCGTCTGGCTGAATCAATACAATATACGTAATTTTGTTCGCAAGAGCAAGAGAAATGTTTTTTAAATACGTAAACCACTGTTCATGTGGATAATGTCAATTCCTCGGTGGACTGATTCCGGCCACCCGGGAGATGCAATCATCCCCTACGGTTGGGCCATCGTTCATCGTTCCGCGTTCGTCGTTTCGGCCTCATCTATCATCTGCCATCTATCAACGCTCGTCTATCAGACTCGCCGAACTCACACCATAACATACTGCGGAAACACCCGCTTGTCAATGGGAGGACGGTCTGCACCAACTAAGTGTACCTCTCCATATCAAAAATTATGGCGATCGGACTTGACTTCTGAACATAAGTGCTGTATATTTGTTCAGGCTCGAAGAAATGACCGAGGAGAAACATGTCAGACGTTCTTACCGAAAAGCAGTCGAAAGCCCTGGCCTTTATCCAGATGGAGATCAAGTCCAAGGGGCGTCCGCCGACACTGCGTGAAATAGGTGCAATTATTGGAGTTAGCAGCACCAACGGGGTTCGCTATCTGCTCGATACGCTCGAGCGAAAGGGCTACCTGAATCGCAGCCCAATGCTCTCGCGTGGCATCGAACTCACGGCTCGAACCGGCGGAGGCATGCCTCTCGAAGATGAGACCCGGGAGGTACCGATCCTTGGCCGGGTGGCCGCCGGATACCCGCTGCTGGCACAACAGAATATCGAGGCGCACGTCCGTGTGGACCGTACGGTGGCGACGTCGGATGATACGTTTGCGCTGCGGGTACGAGGCGATTCCATGAAAGACGCGGGAATCCTCGAGGGGGATGTCATCTTCGCCAAACCGCAGAGTACCGCCAACGCCGGTGACATCGTGGTCGCGCTGATCGGAGAAGAGGCAACTGTCAAATATTTCAAGCCGCAGGGTGAGCGCATCGTGCTCGAACCGGCCAACCGGTACTTCAATCCCATCGTCGTCGAGCGCGGCACCCCCGGCTTCCGCATTCTCGGCCGAGTAATCGGATTGATGCGGAAGATGTGACCGACCCCCCGCCGAAGACCCGTCGCGCGGGGAGAGCCCAGAGATTTCTCCTGAACTGAGAAGAGGCGAGTCCGGAACACCTGCGGATGGGTGTGGCCGGATTCGCCTTTTTGGATAAGCGGGAAACCGGGGTCAGGTTCCCTTGACAAACTCTATCAGTTTGCCTATATTCTACTTGGCTCCCTCCTCCGGCACGATGGCGTCATAAACCTCCCGGTGTGCCGGGTCCATCGCCGCCAACGACCGAACCCCCTTCGCATAGCCCGACCGCGCCAACGCTTCGGCCAGCGCCCGGTGATTCTGCTCGAGGAACTTCTCCTGCGCGGCAATCGTGACCTTCTGCAGCTTCACGAGTGCATAGTAGAGATAGCTCTTCGCGGATGCCGTGTCACCCTCCGCATCGTAGAAGATCCCGGTATCGTAAAAGAACGCCAGCTCGCGCGCCGTCTCGTTGTCGTCGGACACGTATTGTGTCAGCAAGTCATAGCGCTTGTCCCAGCCGAAGTAGTATATCGTGCCGGAACTCTGCAAGTAAATCTGTCGCGCTTTGTCATAATACGGACGACCGCCGAGCTTCTCCAGCTTGTCGTATTCCGTGCCCATCAGCATCCAGACGTAGAACTCAATGGTGCTCTTGAAGGCGTCGTACTGATTCGCGCGGAGGGCGACCGGTGCGCGTAACCCGAATTCCCAGCGGTTGTCCTCGAACCGCACGTCGGAGCGATTCGTGGCAATCAACTTGGCCTTGTACTTGTCCTCTTGCGGATCGGGATTGTAATCCGTAAGGTAAATGTTGATGTCAATCGCGAAATCGTAATTGTATTCGTCGCCGGCCCACTCCTGCGCACGAAGATAGGCACTGATCAGCGAATCCAGCCCCGTCAATTTTGCGTGCGCTTCCTCCGGCAGTTTCGTCATGTCGATCGTAACCTTGGGGTCGATCAATTGCGCGAACGCGGAAGATCCGCTGCCGACAATGCCCAGCAGCAGGACGAGCATCGCGAGAAAGTGCGGTCGAAGGGAGTTCATGGCCGGAATAGTGACGTAAGACGGTCGTTGACTTGATTCTGGACGGGGATCCATGCAGGATAAGATACGGACGGGGCCGCGGAAAGTCAAGTTGATCGTGTGGCTGGCCTGTGCCGGCATCGTTGGCTCGACGATCGGAATCCATGAAGTTCAGGCCGCGTTCGAGTCCGACGTGACAGGGCCCGTCAGCGCCGGCTACGGTGGGGCCGGTATAGCGGAAACGAGCGACGGCTGGGCAGGGTTCCGCAATCCGGCGGCGTGTGCCGTCGGTCAAGGCGGCTTCGCCTGTTCCTGGTCGCGGGACTTTGGGCTGCCGGAATTATCGCGCGGGGCGGTAGCGACTCGACAGACAATCGTCGCGATCCCGGTATCGCTTCAGGCCACATCGTTTGGCTGGGCCGTGTACCGCGAGTCGGGGTTGGGCGTGGCCGTGGCCCAGCGATTCGGAGACCGGCTGTATGCCGGCGTGGAAGCAGGCGGGCGATTTCTGGCAATCGAGCAGTACGGCAGCGGAAGTGCACTCGCCTTCAGCGCGGGTGTGCTGTCGACGCTGAGCGAAGAGATCGCCATCGCAGCGGTGTGGCGAAACGCGAATCGCGGACGGATCAGCGGATTTCGTGACCGGCTCGCGGAATCGCTGGCCCTGGGTATCCGTGCAACGCCCGCCGCGCACTCGCGAGCACTGATCGACGTGGTTCAGGATCGGGGGTTCCCGGCGGAAGTGCGATTCGGCGCGGAGATCGCACCCCTGAGCGACTTGGCGTTGCGCGTGGGCGCGCGAACCGAGCCCGTGCGACCGTCGGCCGGGTTGACCGTGAGTATGCGGCGGTGGTCGTTCCACTACGCCGGGGACCTGCATCCAGACCTCGGAGCGAGTCACCAGGTCGGGCTCGAATTCCGGCGATGACCCGAGTGTTCGCACTGGTCGCGGCGGTGGTGCTCTTTTCCAATGCGACGTTGGCGCAGGCGATAGCGGACTGGGTGGAAAACTCCGATCAGCCGGAAGATGCAGAACAACTCATCGATGGGTTGCTGAACCAACCACTTGACTTGAACCGTTCAAGCGTGGAGGCGATTGCGGCATTGCCCGGCTTCGACGCAGGGACGGCACAGCGCATCGTCGCACTGCGGGAGCGGGATGGCGGGATTCGATCCATGACCGAGCTGGGACGGGAGGTAGTGCTCACCGCGTTGCAGCGGGAGGTTGTGCGCGAATTGTGCATGCTCAGCGCGTCGCCCGCGCCCAAAAGCAAGTTGTTGCTGAGCGGCAGTGCGACGGAGCAGCAGGCCGATGGAGTCACCAAGCGCAGTCATTCCCGAGCGCGCTATGAGGTGCTGACGGACGACGGCCTGCGCGGATTCGCGCTGGCCCGGCAAGCCAACGGCCGGGCGTTGGAGGCGGAAGATGTGAGCGCGGGGGTTGAGTTCCGGGCGCGGCGGATACCGTTGCGAGTGATCGCCGGTGACTTTCAGTTAGACCACGGCACGGGGTTGGTTTCGAGTTCCGCCTATGGGTCGGCGGGTTGGTTGCGGCAACGCGAAATCACGACGCCGTCCACGGCGCGCGGACCAATCGTCAAACCGACCGCGGGGGTCATGACGCGTTGGCGAGGTGGAGCGGTCGAAGCGATGACACGGACGAGTCGGATCCTGCTCGGCGCCGGCGAAAACGCCCTCGATGCGGCGACACAAGCAGACGGAACCGTGAAATTGATCGCCAGCGGCGCCACGGACGACGAACTCGGTATGGCGCGGCGCGGCCGGCTCCGCGAGCAGTTCGCCATCGCGCGAGTGGTTACTACCCGGGGGCGGACGGCGGTTTCGGCTGTCGCACTTCAATCGAACTTCGCTCCGCGACTGGCAGGACCCGGGAGTTCCGACGAGCCGCCGGCTCTGAGCGGCGATGCGCTGACGACCGGATCGATTTGTGTTAATACGGGCTACCGAACCTTGAGCGGAATCGTGGAAGTCGGGCGGTCCGGTCCGGGTCGAGGCGCCGTACAGACGGCGATTACGATTCGCGGCGAGCGGCTGGCGTTGCTCGCGCATACCTCGCACGTGAGTCCGCGGTTTTATTCCGTGCACGGACAAACCTGGAACGGATTCCGCGATCTGCCGGGGAATGAATCGGTGAGCGGCGTGCGGATCGCGATGATGCGCGGACGGCATACGATACAGGCAGCCGCGGCGTCTGAGGCCACACCGTTCCGGACTTCGACGTCGCCGCTGCGAAAGATCGGCAGTTATGCGGAAGCAAGTTGGAACGCCGGGCTGAGCGACATCGTAGAAGGTATGGTGCTGGGTTCGCGCACCCGGCGTGAGGAGACGAGCCCGGCGACTCCCGCGGTGGCGACGACCAGAGACAGGCTGCGGATTGACCTGAACTGGCGGACGATTCCGGAGCTCGGCATGAGGTGCGAACTGCGGAGCGCGGCGAAGACGGAGGGCGGTGACCGCGACTTGGGATCGCTGGTCTATGTACAGGCGAAGCAGGCGCGTGGAGCATGGCGGATCAACGGACGAGTGACGAGTTTCAATTTTGAAAGCGACGCGGTCTCCGCGTCCGCGTACGAATCCGTCCTGCCGGGGGAATACCCGTTGGTGGCGTTGAGCGGAACGGGCTCGCGGAGTTCGTTCGTGCTCGCACGGCGCTGCGGCGCGTGGCAAATCGCCATTCGCACGGCGTATCAATCGAGCCGATTGCAGTCAACCGAGCACCGTGGTTGGGAAGCCGCGCTGGCGTTGACGCTGAAAAGTTAGTCAGGCACTTGTGAGCGCGAAAGTCGGGATCATTGTACTGAACTGGAACGGGCTGGCCGACACCGGCGAGTGCCTGCGCAGTCTGTTCGCCACGGATCCCGCACTCCGTGTGATCTACGTCATTGATAACGGCTCGACGGACGGCAGCGCGACGGAGCTGCATCGCGAGTTCGGTGAATCGATTATCCTGATCGCCAATCCGCGGAATCTGCTCTATGCGGGCGGCAATAACGTCGGCATCACACGGGCCCTCGCGGACGGTTGCTCGCATCTATTGTTGTTGAACAATGACACGACGGTGGCCGCCGACCTGCTGCAACGGCTGTTGGACGGTGAGGCGCAGACCGGCGATGCTGTACTCTGCCCGAAGATCTATTACGCGCGGGATCCCCAGCGCCTCTGGTATGCGGGGGGATTGATTTCGCTGAGACGGGCAAGACTGGCGCACCGCGGAATTCGCGAACTTGATCGCGGGCAGTACGACCAGCTCGAACGCACAGGATGGGCTACAGGTTGCGCGCTGTTCGGCTCGCGGCGGCTGTTTGAGACGGTGGGCATGCTGGATACCGAGTTTGCGCTGTATATGGAGGATGTGGATTTCAGCCTGCGGGCGAGGGCGGCCGGATTTCCCTGCTACTATGTTCCGGCGGCAAAAGTATGGCACAAGGTTTCGGCGTCGATGGGCGGAAATCTATCGAAGAAGAAACTGTCACGGAAATGGGCGAGCCTGCGCAGGCTGGTCAATAAGCATCTGCCGAGTCCCGCGGCGAGGTTCGCGGCCCTGACGGACTTTGTGCTGACGGAACCGCCACGAGTGCTGTGGGCGGGGATGCGGGGGAAGCTCAAGTGAGAGGTCTGTTGTTTCCCGATTCCGGGCTGGCGGGGACCCGGCCTCCGCGAATCGGATGTGGCCTTATCAAGTTTTCCGAAGGTCGTAAGGAGGACTGATCTTGTTTAGACTCAAGCAGTGGTTGTGGTGGGCCGCCGTGCTGGCGATCAGCACCGCGGCAACGGCCGAGTCCGTGATGATCACGGATGCGAACGGGCTGCCGATGGGACGACTCCCGATCATCATGCGCGGCGACGAAAGTCTGATTCCGCTGGCCATGTTGGCGCGCAAGGGCAACTGGCAGGTCAGCATGGATGACCAGACGTACTCGATCAGCGCGGGAATGCGCGAAGTGCAACTGCGACGGGGTAATCCATTCGTAATTGTGGACGGCCGGTATGTTCAGACGAGCTTCGCGCCTGAGGAGTGGGACGGTTCACTCTGGATACCGCTGTCCAATCTGTTCGCACTGTTCGGCGATCAGATCGCACGCGACAAGTTGACCGGGGCCTTGTCGATTCAGGTTATCGAGTCGCCGCCGCCCGCGGCCGCGCCGGGCAAAGGCGGGAAGTCAACGTCCAAAGCCGGCGAAGACCAGTGGGCGCTGAAGACCATTATCATCGACGCCGGGCACGGCGGCAAAGACCCCGGCGCGCGGGGGCTGTACGGACTCGAAGAGAAGGTTGTGGCGCTGGACGTCGCGAAGCGACTGCGCGCTTTCCTGCAGGATTCCGGCGTCACCGTCATCCTGACGCGCGATGACGACCGGTTCCTGGAGCTGCATGAACGAACGAAATTCGCCAACGCGCAACGCGGGGACATGTTTCTCTCCATTCACTGCAACAGCTTCAAGGACCCGAATATCGGCGGGATCGAGACGTACTTCCTGAAGCCCGCGAAGAGCGAGCGGGCGGTGGAAGCGGCGATGCGCGAGAACAGCGTCGTGAAGCTGGAGTCGGACACGTCGATGTATCAGGACTTGACGGAAGAGAACTACATCCTGCTGTCGATGGCGACCAGCCAGTTCATGAAAGACAGCGAGACGTGGGCGGCCTCGGCGCTGCGCATGTTGAGCGAAAAGACGTCGATGGAATCCCGGCAGGTGGATCAGGCCGGATTCTATGTGTTGATGGGCGCGTCGATGCCCGCGATTCTGGTCGAGTGCGGATATCTCTCGAATCCGGACGACGCGAAACTGCTCGCGAGCGAACGCGGACGGATCAAGCTCGCGGAGGCGCTGGCGAGTTCGATCGTTAAGATGAAACAGACCTTGGAGACGTCGGCTTCCCGATGAGTGATGCGCGGCCGGTCGCGGTCTTTGATTCCGGATTGGGCGGGCTGACGGTCGCCGCCGAGTTGCGCCGGCAGTTCCCCGCGGAAAACCTCGTGTTCCTCGCGGACCGTGCGCGCGTGCCGTACGCGTCGCTCAGTCAGGCCCTGATTACGCGATTCGCGCTGGAGTGCCTCGATTTCATGCTCGAGCACGACCCGAAGGCGGTGGTGATCGGGTGCAATACGGTGTCGGCGGTCTGTCTCGATGAGATTCGCGCGCGGTCCCATGTGCCGGTGATCGGGGTTATCGAGCCGACGGCGAGCGCGGCTGCCGCAGCGACCAAGACCAAGCGGATCGGTGTGCTCGCGACCACATCGACCGTGAAGCGCCGCGCGTACGATACGCGGTTCGCCGAACTGATCGCGGGCGTTCAGGTCTTCTCGAACGGCTGTCCGTTACTGGTACCGCTCGTTGAGGAAGGGTGGACCGACGGCGAGATTCCGCGCAGGATCATTGAGCACTATGCCGAGCCGGTCCTGCGTGAGGGGGTGGACACGCTGGTGCTCGGGTGTACACATTATGAATATTTTCGCGATACGTTGCAGGAGGTGTTCGGACCGGCCGTGACGCTGATCAACACGCCCGAAGTGACGGCACGTGATCTTCAGCCGGTCGTTCGTGAGCACGCGGAGCCGCGCACCGGCGAACGGGCGGACACCGTGATCTGCTCGACCGATGTGAACGACGCACTGCAACGCGTCGTCTCTGACTTATTTGCCAAGGATATTCAGGCCGGACGCCTACAGGTCCGCGCCGTCCAGATTCCCTCCCCGACCGCTTCAGAACGCCGATAAGGCACTCGCCTTGGCGAACTGACACACTCTTTGCACGGCTTTACCCCAGCCGCATTTCCCCGCCTCGCCTCAACCCCGCTCTTCCCATGGATATCGCAGAACTTCAAACACTTAGCGTGCTTGAGCTCATGAAGCTCGGCAAGGACCTTGACGTGCCCGAAATCGCCGGATTGCCCAAACACGACCTGATCTTCAAGATTCTGGCGAAGCAGGCGGCGAAGGACGGCGTCGTGCTGGCTACCGGAGTGCTGGAAATCCTCCCGGATGGCTACGGGTTCCTGCGCAGCGCGGCGGCGTCCTATCTGCCGAGTCCGGACGACGTCTATGTGTCACCATCCCAGATCAAGCGGTTTGGCCTGCGGACCGGGCATGTCGTGTCGGGACAGGTGCGGCCGCCCAAGGAAGGCGAGCGGTTCTTCGCGCTGCTGAAGGTCGAGTCGGTGAATATGGCCGATTCGGAGTCCGTGAAGGACATCATTCACTTTGACAATTTGACGCCGCTCTATCCCAACCGCAAGTTCAAACTGGAGATGGGGCCGAAAGAGCTGACCCTGCGCGTGATCGACGTGTTCACGCCGATCGGCATGGGGCAGCGGGCGTTGATTGTCGCGCCGCCGCGCACCGGAAAGACCGTGATCATGCAGATGATCGCGAACGCCGTCGCCAAGAATCATCCCGACGTGCACCTGATGGTGCTGCTGATCGACGAGCGGCCGGAGGAAGTGACCGACATGGAGCGGAGTGTCAAGGGCGAAGTCGTGTCCTCGACCTTTGACGAGCGCGCGGAACGGCATGTGCAAGTCGCAAACATGGTGCTCGAAAAGGCGAAGCGGCTGGTCGAGATGAAGAAGGACGTCGTGATTCTGCTCGATTCGATCACACGGCTGGCGCGCGCGCACAATGCCGTGATTCCGCACTCCGGGCGTGTTCTGTCGGGCGGTGTCGATGCGAATGCGCTGTACGAGCCGAAGCGCTTTTTCGGAGCGGCGCGCAATATCGAGGAGGGCGGAAGTCTGACGATCATTGCGACGGCGC
Organism: candidate division KSB1 bacterium; assembly: GCA_016214895.1. Taxonomy (NCBI): domain Bacteria; kingdom Pseudomonadati; species Candidatus Zhuqueibacterota bacterium. Next base: position 316,511 of record JACRMR010000008.1, on the reverse strand, counting down.
TGATCGAAACCGGTTCGCGCGCGGACGAGGTGATCTTTGAAGAGTTCAAGGGGACGGGTAATCTCGAACTTGTGCTTGATCGCAGGCTGGCGGATATGCGGATCTTCCCGGCGATCGATGTGCTCAAGTCCGGCACGCGGCGCGAAGAATTGCTGTTGACGGAGGCGATCTTGTCGCGGATGTATGCACTGCGGAGTGTGCTGGATCACAACAACCCGCCGGAAACGATGAAGTTCCTGTTGGACAAGATGCGGGACACGAAGTCGAACTCGGAGTTCTTTGAGACGATGGCGAAAGGTGGATAGGAGTCCCCGTCGGAAATGTGGGAAAACGGAAATGCGGAAATGTCCGAACCATGTCCGAGTCGCGGGGGCGGGACGGGTTAAAGCATAGATTTTCTTGACAATTACGCCGGGTTTTTGTATATTTTGAGCCTGAAGGTGACCAAGCCTTCAGGCTTGTTTATTATTTGCTTAGATTCCCCCCCGAAGGTTCCCCCCTGAGATTCCTCCTCATTTGGCTCTTGTTTGCCCTGTTCGCGATCTCCGGCTGCACACAGCGGGAGACGGGAATCGGCGGCGACGCGGTTACCAATCAGCCTGAACAGACGTTCGAGGTGGTCGAAGGTACGGCCACGAAATCGGCGGTCTGGCATCCGAAAGTGACGACCGGCCGAGGTGCGTCGTTGCAAGTGGGTGACACGGCTTTCACGGCGATTTTCCTCGCGCAGTTCGATCCGCTGGAGGCCCTGCCCGACAGCTACACCGTGGACAGCATGGTGTATGTGATGCGGCGCAATCGGGTGTGGCCGGAGGCGGATGCGATCCCGCTGGAAGTCCGGGTGCGCCAAGTGCGGCAGGATTGGACCGAGGACTCGCTGTTTATCGGTTCGTTTGCCGTCCGCGATACGTTGCCGATCCTGGGGACGTTGACAATGGGCATCGCACCGACGGATACGATCTACCCGTTTACGATTCCGCCGCCGGTCTGGCAAGAGTGGATCGACATCGACTCGCTCAACAACGGGTTGCTGTTTGAGCCGGTGAATTACGGCACGATGATTGACCTGTACAGCTCCGAGGCCGCGGCGGGCTATCAATCAAAACTGTCTATCTACATCGTCGAGCATCGCACGGACGCCAGCGATACCGCCTACACCCTTGAGATGCTGCCGGACAAGGACGCGTACGTCGCGACGGACCACGCGCAGAATCGCGCGCCGGAACGGCTCGTGATCAGTCAGGGGTATCCGCAACGCGCGGCGCTATACTTTCCGCTGGATTCGATCTCGAGCGTGTATGACCGGCAAGTGAATCGCGCGCAATTGTTTATTCATGCCGACCAAAGTGATCCGGAGAATTTCCTGTACACGGGTCAAAACCTGAGCTATAAGGACGGGACGCTCGCGGATACGTTGTGGTTCGACAATCCCGACTCAACACATCTTGATCTGGTGGCGATTGAAGCTGCGATCTTCGATTCGACGAACACCATTATCGCGTTCAACGTGACCAGCAGTGTGGCCAGTTGGATTGCCCATCCCGAGCGGAATGCGGGCTTCCAGATTCAGACCAGTCTCGAATCGGGGTATCTCGCACGACACGTGTTCTACGGCACGGGCGAAACGGTTCCGGCGGAAAAGCTGCCGCGACTGGTGATCTGGTACACGGAGTCAAGCCAATGAAGGGTTGCACGAATTCTCCGACCCCCCTTCATCCCCCCAGAAACTGGGGGGAGACCCGATTTCCGATTCCGGCCGGGTTGCGAAGACGGGCGGCGCGGCTGGCCCCTACGAGATGGCTCGGCGTGCTCTTGTGCATGGTTGCTCTGGTGAGTAGCGCTTTTGCAGGTGGGTCGGTGTTCTCGGCGAATGGAGTTGGAGAGCAGTTGACGACGGGCGGTGCCAGAGCAGAGGGAGTCGGGGGCGGACTCTTTGGCCTGCGTGACTCGGTATCGTTCAATACATCGAATCCGGCGCTGGCCGCGTTTGCACGGCGGACGATGATCCGGATGGGCGGAACGGTGGGATTCTGGAGCACGACGTCGAACGGCGAGACCGACGCCGACGCCGAGTCGATCTGGAAGGACTTCGCGCTGTATGTTCCTGTGGCCAAGCGCTGGGTTTCGGGGTTATGTATTGAGCCGCAGCGGAAAATGGATTTGAATCTGTTCACGCGCAAGACGGCCTATTTTGAAGGGCCGATGGGCGGGGGGTACACAGAGCAGGAATACGAGGAGCGGTCGAAGTGGGCGGGGAGTACGATTGCGCTGCGGCTCAACAATGCATACCAGATCAACGACCGGTTTGCGGCAGGGTTGAGTCTGAATTACTTGCTCGAGCACAACGAACTCACGCAGCGCCTGGACTTTGATACGGCGGGCTATCGCGATGTTGGGTACAGTCAGATTCTCAACTACCGCGGTTGGTCGGCGACGCTCGGACTGCATGGACAAGTGACGCCGGAACTCGGAATCGGCCTGTTCTATACGCCGCGCTCAACGGGTCGCTGGACGATTGAGTCCGAAAAGAGCGATGACGATTCTACACTGCAAGCGGAGCAGGACGGCAGCTACCCGGGCGAGCTGGGTCTGGGGGTCGCGTACCAGTTCCGCAAGGGCTGGACGGGGCTTCTCGACGCGCGAATCGGACAGTGGGATGCGAAAGACCTAGCGGTGAGGTTCGGTCGTAGTACTTCCTCGCCTGAAACTCCGGTGTGGTTATCGGCAGGGTTTGAGCGGAAGTTGATTCCGGTGATTACGGATCAAAAGGGCGGATTGGCGGGGTTCAGAGGTGGGGTGTTCTATCGCAGCCATTACTGGGCCAAAGAAGGACGCAATCCTTATGAGCATCAGCCGGCGATAATGACATCATCATTTGACCCTGTCCGTGACGTTGGGCTGACAGCAGGCGCCTCAATGTTTGTGAACAGTGGGGGTGGACTGATTCACGGTGCCGTAGAGGTTGGACAACGAAGCGGTGGCAAAATAGGCGCAGATACCAAAGAGGCCTTCTTCCGCACGTCGATTCAGATTGAAATATCGGAGAAGTGGTTCCAGCGCAGAAATCCGCGCGGAATCAAATAGACAGATATGAGCAGCAACTTAACGCGCACGAGCTTGCGCGAACGGGATCCTGAAGTCTTCGCGGCCATCGACCACGAACGGCGGCGGCAGAACGACGGACTGGAACTCATTGCCAGCGAGAATTTTGTGTCCAGCGCCGTGCTGGAGGCGATGGGCAATGTGATGACGAACAAGTATGCCGAGGGACTGCCGGGGAAGCGGTACTACGGCGGCTGCGAGTTCGTGGATGTGACTGAGCGGATCGCGATTGAGCGCGCGTGCAAACTGTTCAATTGCCGCTGGGCCAATGTGCAGCCGCATGCGGGCGCGCAGGCGAACATGGCGGTCTATTTCACGCTGATCAAGCCGGGTGACACGGTGCTGGGAATGGACCTTGCGCATGGCGGGCATTTGACGCACGGCTCGCCGGTGAATTTCTCGGGTCGGTTCTATAAGATCATCGGTTACGGCGTCGGGCGCGAGACCGGGCGCGTAGATTTTGACGCGGTTGTCAAACTTGCGCGCGAGCATAAGCCGAAATTGATTCTGACGGGTTCGTCGGCCTATCCGCGGCACTGGGAGCTGGCGAAGTTTCGTGAACTCGCGGACGAAGTCGGCGCGTATTTATGGTGCGACATGGCGCACTTCGCCGGACTCGTGGCGGGCGGCGTGCATCCGGCGGTGTTTCCGCATTGTCATGTGGTCACGACGACGACGCACAAAACGCTGCGCGGGCCGCGTGGAGGGATGATCCTGAGCGACGAGGCGGGCGGCGAGATCATGGTCGAAAATATGCCCAAGCCGAAGACGATCACGGAAGCATTCGACTCGTGGGTCTTTCCGGGTGTGCAGGGCGGGCCGCTGGAACATGTGATCGCGGCCAAGGCCGTGGCGTTCGGCGAAGCGCTGACCGATGAATTCAAGCAATACGCGAAGCAGATTGTGCAGAACGCGCGGGAACTTGCCCACGAACTTGTGGCAATGGGGTACAAATTGGTCTCGGGTGGCACGGACACGCATCTGATCCTGATGGACTTGTCGCCGCGTGGCTGGACGGGCAAGGCGGCGGAGAAGGCACTCGAAAAGGCCGGGATCACGGTCAACAAAAATATGGTGCCGTTTGATCCGCAAAAGCCGATGACAACATCGGGCGTGCGAATTGGTACTCCGGCGATCACGACGCGCGGGATGAAAGAGCCGCAGATGAAAGCCATCGCGAAGCTCATCAATCGCGCGTTGCTACATCAGGAAGACGACGCGGAACTGGCGAAGATCAAGTCCAGCGTGACCGAGCTCGTGAAGGTTTTTCCGCTTTATCCGAAGCCGCTGGTGCTCAGGGAAGAGTAAACACTGAGACTCTGAAACGCTGAAATGCTGGAATTCTGAGCGTGATTCCGGCAGGGTCTGGAGACCCTGCTCGGGTGCGGCGGACTCTCCGATTCCGGGCACGCGAGGACGCGTGCCTCGGCGAAAGAAAGGCGTGACTCCGGCCGGGTTGCGAAGCCTTAATCCAGCTCGGCGATGCAGAGACGTGCCGCCGCGAGTCAATACGACCCCCTTGGTCCCCCCACTGGGTGGGGGGAGAGAAGAACATGAAATGTCCGTATTGCGGAGTCGATGAAGACCGTGTGATTGATTCGCGGCCGGCCCGGGAAGGGCGGGCGACGCGGCGACGACGCGAGTGTTCCGCATGCAGCAGCCGCTATACGACATACGAAGCGCCGGAAGAACAGGTTGTGTTTGTGGCCAAGAGCGACGGCAATCGCGAGCCGTTTGATCGCAACAAAGTCTATCGCGGGATTTCCATCGCGTGCAACAAGCGCCCGGTCGCCCTCGAGCGGATCGATCAGATGACGCGCGCCGTGGAGGCCGCGGCACTGGCCGCGGAAGGCAACGAAGTCAGCAGCCGCCAGATTGGCGAGTGGATTCTGGGTCAGCTGGCGGGGACCGACGAAGTGGCCTATGTCCGTTTCGCGTCAGTGTTTAACCGCTACGGCAACGTGAACGAATTTGTCGAGGAGCTGGCGAAACTCAACAGCGGTTCGCGCAATTCTTCACAAAGCGGTTGACAATCTACAGGCGAACCGTTATATTGCCTCCGGCTCCGTCGGATTGCGACGGACCGCGGGGCCGATTCTCACCTTCACTTCATGGAAACCGTACTTTTCACGGTTCTGAGCCTGGCAGCCATTCTTTCCGCGCTGCTGGTAATCACGTCTCCCTCTCCCATCGCAAGCGCGCTGTACCTGGTCGTGACGATGTTCTCGCTGGCCGGGTTTTATGTGCTCTTGTCCGCGCCGTTCGTGGCGGTGACGCAAATCATCGTCTATGCGGGCGCGGTAATCGTACTCATGTTGTTTGTAATCATGCTCCTGAATCTGAAGCCGATTCAAGAGCAGATCCCCGCTGTCTGGAAATTCGCGGGGATCGCGGTGGCCGGCCTGCTACTGCTGACGATCTTCCTGAGCATCATGAGCATGGCCGTGGGGATCCCCGCCCATGCCGAGCTGCCGGGGGGATACGGGACGGTGAGCGAGATCGGCGTGCTGCTGTTCAGCAAGTATGTCTATGCGTTCGAGGTCGTGTCGGTGCTATTGCTGCTGGCGGTGATCGGCGCGGTGGCCCTGATTCGCAAGCCGGATGACGCGGAGGCTGGCCGTGCAGATTGAACTTTCGCACTACCTGCTGCTCTCGGCGGTGTTGTTCGCGATCGGCGTGCTGGGCGTGCTAACCCGCAAGAACCTGATCGTGATTCTGATGTCGGTGGAACTCATGCTGAACGCGGTCAACCTGACGTTCATCGCGATTGCCAAATTCACGGGCGATTTGAACGGGCAGTTAATGGTGTTCTTTGTGCTGTGCGTGGCCGCGGCGGAAGTGGCCGTGGGTCTCGCGATTCTGATTTCGCTGTGGCGGCAGCGCGGAACGATGGATATCGATTCCGCAAACCTGATGAAGTGGTGAACGATGCTTGAGCTTGTCTATCTCGTTCCCCTGTTTCCGCTGATCGGTGTGGTCCTGAACACCCTGGTGCTGCGCCACGTCAAGGAGCCGGTGCCGGGAGTCGTGGCGGCCGGGATGATCGGCGCGAGCTTCGTGGTGACGGTCGGCACTTTCTTCCAGATGCTGGGAATGTCCGCCGCGGACCGGAGGTTTGAACAGGAGCTGTTCACGTGGATCGCCGCCGGACGATTCGAGGCCGCGGCCGCTTTCCTGATCGATCCGCTCTCGCTCGTGATGATGCTGGTCGTGACGGGCGTGTCGTTCCTGATCCATATCTACTCGATCGGCTACATGCACGGCGACGAGGGGTTCAGGAAGTTCTTTATCTACCTGAATCTGTTCGTCTTCTTCATGCTCTTGCTCGTGATGGGCAACAACTACCTGTTGATGTTCGTCGGCTGGGAAGGGGTGGGGTTGTGCTCTTATCTGCTGATCGGATTCTGGTACACGGATGAAGCCAAGGCGAGCGCGGGCAAGAAGGCGTTCATTGTCAATCGCATCGGCGACTTCGGGTTTCTGCTCGCGATCTTCCTGATTTGGAGCACGTTCGGCACCTTGCAGTTTACCAAGGTGATGCCGATGGCACAGGTTTATCCGGTCGGCGCGGGCGTGATCACGACGATCTGTCTGCTGCTGTTTACGGGCGCGGTCGGCAAGTCGGCGCAATTTCCGTTGTATGTGTGGCTGCCCGATGCGATGGCCGGTCCGACGCCGGTGTCGGCGCTGATCCACGCCGCGACGATGGTGACGGCGGGCGTCTATATGGTGGTGCGCTCTAACTTCTTCTTCTCACTGTCCCCGGTGGCCAGCGAAACCGTGGCGATCGTGGGCGCGGGGACGGCGATCTTCGCGGCGACGATCGGTCTGGTGCAGAATGATATCAAGAAGGTGCTGGCCTATTCGACGGTCAGTCAACTTGGCTTCATGTTTCTGGCGGCAGGTGTGGGGGCTTATGTCGCGGCGATTTTTCACTTGATGACGCACGCATTCTTCAAAGGTCTGCTGTTTCTGGGCTCCGGCTCGGTAATTCACGGGATGTCCGGGGAGCAGGATATTCGGCAAATGGGCGGGCTGAAGTCGAAGATGCCGGCCACTTATCTCACGTTTGCCATCGGAACTCTGGCAATTGCCGGGGTGCCGGGGCTGGCAGGGTTCTTTTCCAAAGACGAAATCCTCTGGAAGACGTTTGAGCACGAGCACTATGTCCTGTGGATCGTTGCCCTGTGCGCCGCATTTTGCACGGCTTTCTATATGTTCCGGCTGCTCTATCTGACGTTTTTCGGCAAGTTCCGCGGGTCGAAGGCAGCGGAGCACCATGTTCACGAGTCGTCCAAGGTGATGACCGTGCCGCTGATGGTGCTGGCCGGATTGTCGATTATCGGCGGCTACATCGGTTTGCCGCATGCCCTCGGTGGCCACAACCGGTTTGAGGAATGGCTGAAGCCGGTCATGCAGCCGGAAGGTGAGGGTATCGAAGAGCTGGTCGTGATGCATACGCCGACGGCGGAATATGTGCTGATGATCCTGTCCGTGGCGGTGGCATTGACCGGGATCTACCTCGCTTATTCGTGGTACATGAAGAAGTCCGCGCTGGTCGAGAGTCTCGGCAAGAGCGGCGGCCACCACTTGCTGCTCAACAAGTACTGGGTGGACCAGATCTACGATACGGTGATTTCCAAGCCGATCGTAGCGGGCTCAGAACTGCTGGCGAAGTACTTCGATCAGGGGACCATCGACGGATTGGTGAACGGAATCGGATCGTTCTTCACGGGCGTCGGCGGTGTGGTGAGACAGGTGCAAACCGGTGTCGTGCAAAACTACGCGCTGTTCATGGGGCTGGGCGTGCTGGTGTTGCTCACCGTCTTCATGTGGGTATTGATCTAAATTATGTTACTGTCCCTCTGCATTGCCATTCCAGCGATCACCGCACTGCTGATGCTGCTGGTGCCGCGCTCGGCGGAAGCGAGTGTGCGGTGGATCGCGCTGGGCGGCTCGCTGGCGGCGTTCGCCGTTTCCCTCGGCGTCTATGCGAATTTTGTTCCCGGGCAGGCGGCGTATCAACTGGTCGAGCGAGGGCCGTGGATCTCGACGATTGGCGCCGAATGGCACCTCGGGGTTGACGGGATCAGTCTGTATCTGGTGCTGCTGACGACGCTGCTGTCGGTGCTGTGCATTATCAGTTCGTGGGGCAGCATTCACGAGCGGATCAAGGAGTACCATTTCTTCTTCCTGCTGCTGGAAGCGGGCATGATCGGCGTTTTCTGCGCGCTCGATCTGTTCGTCTTCTACGTGATGTGGGAAGTGATGCTGGTACCGATGTTCTTTCTAATCGGAGTCTGGGGCGGTGCGCGGCGAGTCTATGCCACCGTGAAGTTCTTCCTGTTCACGATGGCCGGGTCGGTCCTGATGCTCGTCGGCATCCTCTACATCTACTTCCACACGACCGATCCGACGACCGGGCTGAATACCTTCAATCTCATTCTGGCGACGGAACAGGCCAAGTTCCCGATGGACGTGCAGACCTGGCTATTCCTGTCGTTCGCGCTGGCGTTCGCGATCAAAGTACCGTTGTTCCCGCTGCACACCTGGCTGCCCGACGCCCATACCGAGGCGCCGACGGCGGGCTCGGTGATTCTGGCGGGGGTGCTGCTCAAGATGGGGACCTATGGTTTCCTGCGCTTTTGCCTGCCGATGTTTCCGCAAACATCGGTTGAATATGTGCCGATCATCAGCGTGCTCGCGCTGATCGGGATCACCTATGGCGCGCTGGTCGCCATGGTACAGAAAGATGTCAAGAAGCTGGTCGCTTATTCCTCCGTCGCGCACCTCGGATTTGTGATGCTCGGGACGTTCGCGCTGAATATCGAGGGGCTGAGCGGTTCGCTCTTGCAACAGATCAACCATGGGATCTCCACCGGGGCCCTGTTCCTGCTGGTCGGCGTTGTCTATGACCGCCGCCACACACGCATGTTGGCGGATTACGGCGGGATTGCGAAAGTCATGCCGGTGTACGCCGCGCTGTTCTCGATTATCGCGCTCTCGTCGATCGGATTGCCGGGGCTGAACGGGTTTGTCGGCGAGTTTCTGATTTTGCTGGGGACGTTTGCGGCCAACCCGTGGTATGCGGTGATCGGCGCGTCAGGAGTGATCTTCGCCGCCGTGTATCTGCTGTGGGCCTATCAGCGAATGTTCTTCGGACCGATCGTCCACGAAGAGAATCTGAAATTGAAGGATGTATCGGCGCGCGAGGCGCTGCCGATTGTCGTGCTGGCCGGACTTGCGGTTTGGATCGGCGTGTATCCGCAGCCGTTTCTCGAGCGCATGATCCCATCGCTTGAGCTCGTGCTGACGAAGTTTCAGACCACGAACATGACCCAAATGCTCCTGCCGTAGTCATGAATTCGCTCTCCATCATAGACCTGCAGGCCGTCCTGCCCGAGACTGTGCTCGTGATCACCACGCTGGTTGTGATCGTCGCGGATGTGGTAAAGGGCGGATGGCGCTCGGGCTCGCTGCCGGTGCTCGCGGGGCTGGGTTTCGTTGCGGCCGGAATCGCCGCGTTGGCGACCTGGGGCGACGGAACGCTCGCGTTTGCCGGAACGGTTTACTCGGACGGCATGAGTTCCGTGTTCAAGGTCGTGTTTTCGATCATCGGAGTGCTGACGGTACTGTACTCTCCGCACTACATCCAACAACGAGGCATCCGGCTCGGCGAGTACTATTCGCTCGTGCTGATGTCGGTGTTCGGGATGATGGTGATGGTCAGCGCGGCCAATCTGCTGCTGTTCTTCCTCGGTCTCGAGGTCATGTCGATTGGTCTTTATGTACTGGCCGGTTTGCAGCGCGGTGACTTGCGTTCGACCGAAGCCAGCATGAAGTATCTGATTCTTGGCGCGTTCTCGAGCGGCTTCCTGCTCTATGGGATTGCGCTCCTGTACGGCGCGATCGGCAGCGTTGACTATGTCGAAATGCAGGCGTTCTTTGCGCAGGGATTCCAACCTGAGTCCATGCTCATCGCGGGCATCGCCTTGTTGCTGGTCGGATTCGCGTTCAAGGTCGCGGCGGTGCCGTTCCACTTCTGGTCACCCGACGTTTACGAGGGCGCGCCGACCACCATCACCGGGTTCATGTCCACGGGGCCCAAGGCGGCGGCATTCGTCGCGCTGATCCGCGTATTCGGGATCACGATGGCCGGATCGTCGGTACTTTGGGTGGATGCCCTGACGTGGCTGGCGATGATTACGATGACCGTCGGTAACGTGGTTGCGCTAAAGCAGACGAGTCTCAAACGGATGTTGGCCTATTCGTCGATTGCGCACGCGGGTTATCTGCTGGTCGGGATCGTCGCGGGCACGAAAGCCGCGTTCGCGGCGACCGCCTATTACCTCGTGGCCTATTCGTTCATGAATCTCGGCGCGTTCGCCGTGCTTATCCTCTTGAACCGAAAAACGGACGGCAAGTACGGATATGAGGACTTGCGCGGGATGGGATTCGCACATCCGCTGCTGGGCATCACCATGACGGTCTTCATGCTGTCGCTGACGGGTATTCCGCCGATGGCGGGATTCTTCGGCAAACTCTATGTGTTTTCCGCGGCGATTCAGCAGGGACACGTGATGCTGGCAATCGTCGGCTTGCTGAACAGCGCGGTGGCGGCGTACTATTACCTGCGGATCATCGTCTTGCTCTACATGACGAAGGCCGAAGGCGAACTGACAGTAGCCGATCCGCTGCCTTATCGCGCGGCGCTGGCGGTTTCGGCGCTTGTCATCCTGGTCATCGGGCTCTTTCCTGAGCCATTGCTGAATGTGCTGACGGCGGCGGTGCCGTGAACGCTTGCCGGATTTCGGCGGGGGATTGGAGAGACTCCGCGCGCGGCGCGTCACGTCACGGGTGACGCCGCTTGGGGGATGTGAAGTCAGGAGACCCTGTTCACTTTCAACAGGTTGATAATGCAGAAAGCCCTCGAGCGGATCGAGGGCTTTCCTGTGAGTTGCAAAAACTCAGAAATTCAGCAAGACAGAAATTCAGAACGGCATCCGGTTAGCGCCGGGGCCCGCGATCGTGAGGAGTGGCGGGAGATCCGCGAAAACCGCCGGGCGGGCTTGTTGCCGAAAGGCGATGGCCGAGCCGCGCGTTTCCGCGCGGCCGGAATCTGAGGCTATTTGATACCGATTGAAGCACGACGGAGTTTGGCTGCCGTCAATTCCGGCGGGGACGCAGTCCCCGCTCGGCGGATTCCGATTTCGGCAACAAGCCCGTGCGGCGCTACTCGGTGATGCCGTACTTCTTGCCGTGCCGCTGCATGAACTCTCGAAGTGCGGTGAACGCCTTTTGCAGAATATCGTCTGGCGGCAAGATCACGACGCGAAAGTGCTGCGTGCCGGGAACCTGTCCGAAGCCGCTGCCGGGCACGACGACCACGCCCGTCTCGCGCAAGAGTTCCGCGCAGAAATCGTGATCGGAGCCCTTAATGTGCAGACGCGGAAAGGCATAGAACGCGCCCTCAGGCTTCAGGCAGGAGATCCCCGGGATCGCATTCAACTCCCGGACGGTGAGATCGCGACGACGGCGCAACCGGGCGTTGACTTCCGCGATGTGCGACTGATCTCCCTCGAGCGCGGGCTGAATCGCGTGCTGCTCGGGGTGATTCGCGCAGAGCCGCGCGCGCAGGAGCTTGTTGATGGCTTCGACGTATTGCGCGAGCTTCTTGGTTGGCCCGCTCACGATGCCCCAGCCAATGCGAAAACCGGGCACGACATAGGACTTGGAAAGCCCGTTGAAGGTAATCACGGGCGCATCGGCGCTCAAGGAAGCAATCGAGACGTGCGGGTTGTCATCAAGGATCAGCTTGTCATAAATCTCGTCGGCAAAGATCACCAGGCCATGCTCAAGCGCCAGCTGGACCAGCCCCTGCAACGTCGCGCGACTGCAAACTGAGCCGGTCGGATTGTTCGGGTTGATCATGACAATTGCGCGCGTCTTGTCATTGATTCTTCCGCGAATGTCTTCGATGTTCGGCTGCCAGCCGTTCGACTCATCAAGGTAGTACGGATTCTCCACGGCGCCGAGCTTGCAAAGAATCGCACTGTACAACGGATAGCCCGGAGTGGGGAGGAGGACGTTCTCACCGGGGTTGACCAGCGCGGTCAGGCAGAGATCGATGGCCTCACTGGCGCCGGTCGTCATGAACACGTCCCGGATTTCGCGAATGCCCTTGCGGGCGGCTTCGCGCTCGACCGCCGCCACCGCCGAGGCAATGCCGGAGGAGGGCGAATACCCATTCTGATTGGCCAGCATCGCCTGATACGTGGCCTCAACGATGTGCCGCGGAGTTACGAAGTCAAATTGATTCGGATCGCCGATATTGAGATAGAGCATCTCTTTGCCGGACTTTGCGACTTGATTGGCAAGCACGACGACATCACGTACCGCATACGTGATGTGATCGGTGCGTTGGGCGGGAACAATTGGGGAGGGAGCCGTCATAGCCGGATGAGGGTGGGGCCGCTCAGCAGTCTGAGGGAGGCCGAGGTCAAACGTCCTGCGATTGCCACTTATGGGCGAAGTGCGAGTAGATCGCAATGCCGACGGCGGACGCGATGCCGATGGCCGCGAACTGGTACCAGAGTTTGTACGGATGATAAGTGTGCCATAGCGTGTTCGTGACCTGCACCGCGTCCATGCCGGAAATGGTGCCGAGAAATGCGGTCGCCTTGGCGCGCGCAATGCCTTCGCCCTGCACAAAGGCGTCGGAGACCGCCTGCACAGCCTGGGCCGAATCGGCACCGGCCGCCTGCACCTTTGCCACGATGGCATTCTGCGAGAGGTCGCTCGTGATACCGAACTTGCTCGCCAAATAGTTGAGCGAGAGGTTGGCCTTGTCACCCATGCGGTCATAGACCTCGCCGCCCATCAGCGAGCCATAGCTCCAGCCGATGGCCAGCGGAATATTGGCGTAGCCCATGTAGAGCGCCTTCTGCCCCTCCGGCGCGATAATGCCGAGATACTCGTTCATCTTCGGACTCGCCAGCATTTCGCCGACACTGAAGCAGAAGATGCCGAGGATGCACAGATAGCCGGACATCGTGAAGCCCGCGAATACGAGGCCGAAAGCGGAGATGGACATGCCGATCAGGATCGACGTCAGCCGGCGCATCCGCGAGACGAGCCAGGAGACAAAGATCACGCAAACCACGATGAGGCCGGAGTTGGCGTTGATCATCCACTCCTGCGAGATCATCGTGCCGCGGGGCGTCGCGTTGGTCATCCAACTCGGGAGGCCCAATGCGCTGACGATGCTCGAACTGTCCACCCAATCTACGATAAAGTTGGGCAGCATGTCAAATAGCTGCATGAACATCAGCCAGAAGCCGGACATCAGCCAGATGAAGGCGCCGACGCGGGTCGTACGAACGACGAGGGCCCCGAGCGAAACGAACACGACTCCGAGTCGAATATTCTGCGCCAGGGGGAACACGAAGGCCAACAGAATCAGGCCAGCGGCGGCAGGAATCAACCACCACGGACGCGCCATGTTGACGCAAGTCGTTTTGAAGATCGTCAGCGGCGTGCCGCGCGGATCGCCACCGGCCGGAACCTCTTGGTAGGTGAGCAGCATCAGCAAATTCAGGCTGACAATGCACGCGCAACCGATGAAGACTGCCGGCCAGGAAATACCGTAGAGAAAATGCGCGAGCGGCGGCCCGAGAAAGCCGCCGACATTCACCACCATGTAGAATGTGCCCCAGCCGACCGACGAGTTTTCCTTGCTGATCGAGCGGACCAGTGTGCCCTGAATCCCGGGCTTGAAGATGGCCGTCCCGAGGGCGAGCACGCAGCAGGAAAACAGAAACGGCCAGTACTCGCGCTGGGTTGCCATCAGCAAATATCCGCCGGCCGTCAAGCCGACGCTGAGCGCGATCGTCTTCTTATAGCCGTAGCGGTCCGCAAAGCCGCCCGAAAACATCGGCACCAGCGATTGCACGAGCGCCCAATAGAAGAAGATGAGCCCCTTCTGCAACTGCGTGAAGTGCAAGCCGCCGACATTGTCTGCCTGGGCAATGTAGATCGGAATTACCGTTCGCATGCCGTAGTAGGCAAGCCGCTCGATCATCTCGATCGTGTTGAGCATCCAGAATGCTCGCGGGAAGGCCTTCAATTGCGTGACAAGGCTACTCATGGAGGCGGGGGTGAGGGGCTATCGGAACAAGGAGCAGGGAACAGGGAACAAGGAAGACTACTCGACGGCGAAGCTTAGCGAGACGACAGAAGTGATATCCTTCTCCAGAGACGATGTGTCGTAAGTGCCGTAATCGCTGACATCCGTGGAATTGCGCGGGGTCACCTGAAATACACCCATCCGAGCCGTGCGTAACGCGCCGATCTTGACCCCCGCGCTCTCGGCGATCTTCTCGGCCCGCGCGCGAGCGTCCCTGGACGCCTCGCCCAGCATTTCGATGCGGAGATCCGACAGCTTGGTATAAATGTACTCGGGGGAGTTCGAGTCGAGCGGTATGTCTTCTTTGATCAGCTCAGACGCTCGGCTGGAGAGGTCGGTGACTTCCTTCACCTTGTCGCTTTGAATCTCGAAGGATAGATGGCAGGTGTAAGCGAGGATGCGGCCGGTCTCCTGATAATTGTCGTTCCGTTCGTCAATTGTGCCCGTGTTAATCGTACTGAACCGGACGGACTCATCAGGGACTTTGTTGGCCTTCAGGTAGTCACGGATGCGCGCCTGATACTTCTCCACGTCCTCGTACGCCTCTTTGAGCGTCGCGCGCTGCGACCGAACCGAGGCGCGCCACGTAACATAATCGGAGACGATAGCCTTTTTGGCCGAACCGGTGACCGTGACCACGTCAGCCGTGCGCTTAGAGGCGACAAATCCGCGTTGCGCAAGCAAGCCGAACAAGGCGATGGCAACCGCGATCGCGACGAGCCCAATCGTGTTGGTCGATCGTTCCATGGGTACTCCGTTTCTGCAAGACACCCGGTAATGAAAAAACACCAGCCCGGAGGGGACCACGAGCTGGTGTCTTGTCAATTAAGTGATTGCTCCGGAGGAGGGATTCGAACCCCCGGCCTAGTGGTTAACAGCCACCCGCTCTACCGCTGAGCTACTCCGGAATGCAGACTCCAAATGTACAAATCTACTTAAATAAAGTCAAGGGCGCACCGTGCGGACGCAGCCGGTTCGCGGGAGGCATTGCAATACCTTGGACAGCCATAATTCTAACCAACAGATTGTTAATATTTAATATATGCATTATCCACCTCGTGAAGTGATCAAGTGGCATGAGCCTCGTCGCCAACGGCATTGAGCGCTTGTGATGGCAGCGAGCGCGGGTCGATGGCAGCGCATTTCGGCTCATGTGAGGAATCGCGCTTGGAGGTCGTCGCCCAGCCACAACGTCGTGCCGGGATGAGGAGTTGCTTCCCAGCGTACACGACCCTATATTTGTCCGTATTCCTGTGAATAGAAACAGAGAGGACGATGAGTTCCTGTATCTTCTGCAAAATCGCATCGGGCGAGATCCCATCCAAAAAGGTCTTGGAAACTGATGACATTGTCGCATTTCACGATGTCAATCCACAGGCCCCCAAGCATCTGCTGGTCATCCCCCGACGGCACATCGAAAAACTGGCGGACCTGAATCCGACGGACATTCCGCTGGTGGGACGACTGGTTGTCGCCGCCGGCGAAGCGGCTCGTCTCGCCGGGATGGAGGCCGACGGTTACAGACTTGTGATCAATAGCGGTGAGCGCGCCGGGCAAAGTGTGTTTCATCTCCACCTTCATCTACTCTCGGGACGGGACTTCCAGTGGCCGCCGGGATAGATGGCAACACGTCAACGGGAGCCGCGGCGATGCAAGCCAGAAAGCCGTTAGTGCGACTGTGCGTGACGGGCGGAGTCAGCGGCGAGGCTGCGGATTCTATTCGTCAACTGCTCCCTGCCGCCGAGTTCCGGCTGCAGATTCTCGGGTCGCTTGCTGAGGCGGTGGCAGCGGCTGAGCAGCAGCACGCGGATCTCTTGCTGTTCAGTTGCGGGACGGCCACGCACGAGGCGATTGAAGCCGCGCGGCGCGAACTGCCCACGGTAACCTTGGTGGGCGTCGCCGCTTCGCACCGTACGGCCAGCGAAGAAGTGGCATGCGCGGAACTTGTGGACGCGTGGCTGCACTTACCGATCGTCTCGATCGACCAGGCGCGAGGCTTGATTCGGCTGACGATAGAGCGGCGCGACCTGCTGCTGGAAAACTCGCTGATCCGCTCTGAGATCGAACGGCTGAGCACTTCCTCGCAACACCTCGTTGATGACAAGACACGGGAGGTCTTGTTTGCCAAAGAGCGGCTGACCTGCCTGTTTCAATGTGTGCCCGCCGTGATGGCGGCCGTGACGATCGAACACAAGCTCGCGCAGGCCGCCGCGGCACTTTGCGGGCCCAACTTCTTCCGGTCGGCGCGGCTATACCTCGATGATGTGCAGAAGGGCATGGTGACCGGCGAGGGAGGTGTGCCGCTGGTCACGCTCGCGTCAATCGAGCGCTATCGGGATCTACGCGTGTTGCTCGGTGACCAACCTTCCACGACGATTGCGGCCGATACGGCCAGCGGTTCCGGCGGGCAGCCGGTCCTGATCGCCCCCGTGCGCGATCACGAAGGCCACTTGGTCGGCCTGGCCGAGCTGGGAGATGGCGACGAAGTCAGTATTCCGCATCCGGAAACGCTGGCGCTGATCGAGTTGTTTCTCACGTTGACGTCGCAATCCATTGAACAATTCCGATTGGAACGCGAGCTCGAGGAGAGCGAAGCATCCTACCGTTCCCTGATCGACAATGTCGGCGACGTCATCTTCCGCACTGAACGCGACGGCAAGATCAATTTTGTCAGCCGGCAGGTGATCGGGATGCTGGGTCAACACTGGCGTCAAGTGTTGGGGACGAACTTCTTCGATCACGTGCGCGAGTCTGACCGGTCGGATGTGCAGGTCGTGCTGCCGTACTTGCTGGAAGGGCACAGTCATGTGCGCGATATCGGGTTTCTGCGGCAGGACGGCCGCGAAATGGTCGCCTTTGTCTCGCTAACACCCGTTACCGAGCACGGGGCGATCACCGGTATCATGGCGGTGGCTCGCGACGTTACGGAGAAGCGCCGACTGGAACGGCAGATCGAGGACTCCGAGCACCGCTATCGGGCGCTGCTCGAGAACGCCAATGACGCCATCGTCTTGATCGACCCGGTATCCCACCGCATCGTGGACGCGAATCCCCAGATGTTGCAGCTCGTCGGCTATTCCCGCGAGGAGTTGATGCGCATGACCGCCTTCGACATCCGGCCGCCCTCGCGACAAGCGGAAGTCCAGGCGCGCATCGAGTCCGTGATGAGCAGCGGGCAGGGCCGGTTTGAAGACGTGCCGATCTTGCGCAATGACGGCGAATACGTTTACGTCGATACGTCGGCCAGCGCGCTCGAACTGGAAGGACAGCGTTTCTACCAGGCGATTCTGCGGGACGTGACCGCGCAGCGAGCCATGAACGATGCGCTCAACAAGCGGGTGATCGAGTTGCAGGTCCTGACAGAAGTCAGCGACGCGCTCCAATCATCGGTCGATCTACGGAGCGTGATGGGCATCGTGCTCGCCGGTGTGACCGCGGGGTCCGGGCTCGGCTTCAACCGCGCCTACATTCTGAGTTTCGATGAGTCCCATGCGATGCTGCACGGAGAAGCCGGAGTCGGTCCGGCCAGCGCCGAGGACGCGTGGCGAATCTGGTCCGAGCTGAACCAAAAGGCGATGACGCTGAGCGAGATGTTCGCGCAGCGAGTCAGCGGTGCGGCCTACGATTTCGAAGCGCAGTCGCAGTACGCGCGCGCGCTGCGCGTTGATGTGAGCGACGAGGCCAATCCGTTTTCGTGCGCAATGCGCGAACGGGACGCGGTGTTGGTCACCCGCGCCAGCGATCTGGCGGACCTGCCCGGCGAGTTCCTGACGCAGTATCAGGCAAGCGAGTTTGCCATCGTTCCGCTCTGCACGCGTGACGAAGTGCTGGGGGTGCTGCTTGTTGATAATTTGTTCAGCTTGCGGCCGATTGAAGAGGAGGACTTGCACAGGCTTAAACTGTTCGCAAATAGCGCGGCCTCGGCCTTTGAACGCGGCCGATTGCTCGTTAGCCTGGAGAAGCGCTTGCATGAGCTGACTCTGGCGAACCAGCACTTGAAAGAGAGCCGCGATCGCCTGATTAAGACCGAGCGATTGTCCGCGATCGGCGAGGTCGCCGCGTCCGTTGCCCACGAGATTCGTAACCCGCTTGCGGCAATCGGCGGCTTTGCACGAAGCGTTTACTCCTCGCTCGGCGAACGGGATCGAAACAAACAGAAGGTCGGGATCATCATCGAGGAGACTGCACGGCTTGACGAAATTCTTCGTTCTATACTTGAATTCTCTCGCCCAAGCGTCCCGAAATTCGCCGAGATAGACCTGAACGGCCTCGTGCTGCAGACGGTGCATTTCATGGACGCAGAGATCGATGATCAGCTGATCCAAATCCACTATGAACTGGATCCCGCGCTGCCGCCGGCCTGGGCCGATGCCAGCCAGATCCGCCAGGTGCTGCTCAATATCATGCGAAACTCGGTGCAGGAAATGCCCGGAGGGGGTGAGCTCAGAATCCGATCCGAGTTTGTGGGAACGATGCTGAAACTGGCCGTGTCCGACTCCGGCCCGGGGATTCCGCCTGAACGGCTGGAGAAGATATTTGACGCATTCTTTACCACCAAACCGAGCGGATCCGGACTGGGTTTGTCAATTTGTTCGCAGATCGTAAGGAATCATAATGGCCGATTGGAGGCATTCTCGAACCCCGGAGAAGGGGCTACTTTCATCATGACCCTGCCCGCCGCCGGTACCGGCTCTTGATTATTAACTGCTTCTAACGTATATTCTTGCCTTGAATAATCTATCCCATGAACAGAGGTTGGCAAGCATGCTGAACGGTAATAAATGGGCCGTTTTGTTGTTGATCGTGATGGTCGCTGTCGTCGGTTGCAAGAAAGGACCATCCGAATCCGAACTCTTCGAGAAAGCCAAGCAGCTTCAAGAGTCCAATGACTTCCAGGGCGCGATCGCGGCATACCAGCAGATCGTCAAGGATCATCCGAAGTCGCCGCAGGCTCCGCAGTGCCAATTCATGATCGGGTATCTCTACGCCAACCATTTGAAAAATATGGATATGGCTAAGGGCGCCTACCGAGACTTTATCAAGCTGTATCCCGAGCACCAGCTGGTCAAAGATGCTCAGTGGGAGCTGGACCATCTCGGACAAGACGTCAACGAGATCGAGGAACTGAACAAGATCCTCGCCAAGGACGGCGGTGCAGGGGCCAAGGTGGACACGGCGGCTAAGGCGAAATAGGCCGGTGGGGTGGTGTCTCCAGAGTATTTGGAAAGGTCCCCACGTGGTTGGGGATTCTTTTTTTCACAGGAACTTTGACACGGCCCGCCGTGTCTAAACCTACGAGCCGCGGCATGACTGCGGCTTTGTGGTGAAATAAATCATAAGGGATCATGGATCAGAACATTCAGGAACTCACCGAACGGATCAAATTGGCCTCGGAAATCGCCGACCGGATTACCCTTGAAGCCGGTAAGGTCGTCTATGGCCAGAGATATATGCTTGACCGCTTGCTGATTGGATTGTTCGCGGGCGGGCACATCCTGCTCGAAGGCGTGCCCGGTCTGGCGAAGACGCTGGCGATCAAGACACTTGCTCAAACCATGCAGGCGAAGTTCCAGCGCATTCAGTTCACACCGGATCTGCTGCCGGCGGACCTGATCGGCACCCTGATCTATAACCAGAAGGATGGGCAATTCACCACCCGCAAGGGGCCGGTATTCGCCAACTTTGTGTTGGCGGACGAAATCAACCGCGCTCCGGCGAAAGTGCAGTCCGCGCTGCTGGAAGCGATGCAGGAGCGGCAGGTCACGATCAGCGATGCAACCTATCCGCTGCCGGAGCCGTTTCTCGTGCTGGCGACGCAAAACCCGATTGAGCAGGAAGGGACCTATCCGTTGCCCGAAGCGCAGGTGGATCGCTTCATGCTCAAGGTGAAGATCGACTACCCCAAGCGCGACGAAGAGGTCAGGATCATGCGCACCTATGCGAAGTCCGAGTCCACACCGGTGATGGCGGTCGTGTCGCCGCAGGAAATCCTGGACTCGCGAGCGTTGATCGAGTCGATCTACGTTGACCCCAAGATTGAGCAATACGTGTTGGATATTGTGTTTGCCAGCCGCAAGCCGGAAGAACACAAGTTGCCCGACCTGAAGCCGTTGATTCAGTACGGTGCGTCCCCGCGGGCGTCGATCTACCTGATGAAAGCCGCGCGGGCCCACGCATTTCTGCGGAGGCGCGGCTACGTCATTCCCGAAGATATCCGCGCGGTCGGGCTCGATGTGCTGCGGCATCGCGTCACGGTTACCTATGAGGCCGAAGCCGAAGAAATGACGAGCGAGGATATCATCAACAAGATTTTCAACACCGTCGAGGTGCCGTAAGGCGTAAGCGTGGTGCCCCGCACTTCACCGGAGGAGATCATGCAGCGACTGGTGCTGGTGTTTCTAATGGGCGTGGGTGTGCTCGCAGCAAGTTCCGCGGTCGGCTTGGCCATCGGTGGGGGCGGAGTCGATTTCGAAGCACGGCCGTGGTTGATTCCCGCCGTGACACATAGTGCCATGGCGGCTGTGGCTCTGGCTTTGATGGCCTTGATCGGCAGGGGGCAGTGGTCACAGTTCGGATTTACCGTGCCGGTGGGACGCGTATGGGGACCGGCAATGTGGGGTGGCTTGGGTATAGGTGTTGTGTCCACGCTTGTGCTCAGTCTGTTCACGGACGAAGAGGTTTCGGGTACCGAGCGGTTCACTTTCTGGCAAATCGTGCTCTTTGTTTGGATCTGGGCAAGCGCCTGTGAGGAACTGCTGGTGCGCGGGTTGTTGCAGGGCTTGCTCGGCAGCCTCGGTCAGGTCGGATTCCGCGTTGGCACGTACCGGATCACGCTGCCGGTCTTGTTTGGCGCCGTCTTCTTTGGTCTGATGCACCTTGGACTCTTGAGCCTGGGAATGAGCGGCGCGGCTGTCGCGGTGGTCGCGCTGTTCGCGGCGATCCTCGGCGGACTGGCGGGCACGCTGCGGGAACGCAGCGGCAGTGTAATCGCGGCGATGGTCGCCCACACGTCCGCGAATGCTGGTGGCACAGTGATTGGATTCTGGTTAGCATGAAAGCATGAGGCTGTTTCCTTTGGTTTCACGGCCGATCTTATGATGGACACCCGCGAAATTCTGCGTAAGGTGCGCCAGATCGAACTCAAGACGCGCGGCGTCGTGAACGAGATTCTCTCGGGCGAGTATCATGCCGTGTTCAAGGGGCGGGGCATGAACTTCGCCGAAGTCAGAGAATATCAGATCGGCGATGACGTGCGCGCGATCGATTGGAACGTGTCCGCGCGCATGGGACACCCGTTCATCAAGCTGTTCGAAGAAGAACGGGAACTGCTGGTGATGTTGCTCTGCGACATGTCCAGCTCGGCCATGTTCGGGTCGCAACAGAGCCTGAAAAGCGAAGTCGCGGCCGAACTCGCCGCGGTACTCGCATTCTCCGCGATCAAGAACAACGACAAGGTCGGACTGATTCTATTCACGGATAAGATTGAGAAGTTCGTTCCCCCGCGCAAGGGCAAGACGCACATCCTGCGCATCCTGCGCGAATTGCTCACCTTTGAGCCGGAACGCAGCGGGACGGATATCAAGGCCGCGCTCGAACATCTCAATCACGTAGTCAAGAAGAAAGCGATTGTGTTTCTGATTTCGGATTTCATGAACGAAGGTTATGAACGCGCGCTGCGGATCGTCGGCAAGAAGCACGACCTCGTGGCCGTACACCTGACCGATCCGCGCGAGCAGACGCTGCCCAATGTCGGTCTGATCCGACTGCATGACGCCGAATCCGGCGAGCCGATGTGGGTGGACACATCGTCACGAAAGGTCCGGCAATTGCTTGATGCCAATTTCCGGCGCAGGCAGGCGGCGGTCAAATCGGAAACGCAACGCTCCGGCGTTGATTACCTGCCGCTCACGACCGATAAGGACTATGTGCGACCGCTGATTCAGTTCTTCCAGCGGAGGGAACGGCGGCGGTGAAACTGCTGGTATTCGCCGTTCAAGTTATCGCCGTACTGTGCTCCGTCGCCGGCGCCGCGACCGTCGTTACCGAGCTCAGTCCCCGGCAAGCCAGAATCGGCGAGGAGTTGGTGCTCTCCGTGACGGTGAGCGGCGCCGATGGCAGGCCGGTATCCGTGCAGCTGCCTGAAGACACGCCGTTCGAGTTGCTGCACATCGATACCGCCGCTTACGCGAAGACGGGCGCGCTGGCCTATGTGCTCGCCGTCTATGATACGGGCCGCTTCGAGCTGCCGCCGTTGCCGGTAGTCGTGGGCAAAGCGGGCGGGGCGGACACGCTTTACACGCAGCCGCAGCACGTCGTCATCGTCTCGTCATTGCCGGATACCGCGGCGGCAATTCGCGGTTTGAAGCCATATCGTGAGCAGAAGTTCCGCTGGCGAGAGTTGTATGCCTACTGGTGGATCCCAACGGCGATTGCGCTGGCCCTCGGTGCGTGGTGGATTTGGCGGCGCTACTTTCGCAAGCAGACCGCGGCCGAGATCGCGGCGCTGGAACCCGAATTACCCCCCTATGAGCAGGCCGTCCGGGATTTGTTGCTGCTGAAAGATCGCAAGTATCCCGAACGCGGCATGATGAAAGAGTTCTATGTTGACTACAGCCATATCATGCGCAATTATCTCGAGCGACGGTTCGGCTTTCCGGCCCTGGAGATGACGACGTTTGAACTCGAATACGAACTCGACGACGCGCGATTCCATCCGCAGCTCCGGCAACGGCTGTTGCCGGTCTTGCAAGAGTCTGATCTGGTGAAGTTCGCCAAGTTGATTCCGTCGCCCAACCGGGCCGGGCAGTGCATCGAATTGGGTTATGAGATGCTGGTACTGACAAAGGTCGAAAGCGAAGCCGTGAGACCGGAAGAGGCCGCCGCCGCGTGAAATTCGCCCATCCCGAACTGCTGTGGGCGCTGTTGGTCCTGCCGGTTTTGGCTTATTTCCATTTCTGGCGGGAAGGGAGGAGGTGGACCGACTTCCGCTTCCCCTCCCTCGCGGCGTTGACGGGCGCGAACAAGACGTGGCGCGTGCGACTGCGGCACTTGCCGTTCGTGCTCCGGCAACTGGCAATCGGATTCATGATCGTCGTCCTCGCACGACCGCAGGTATTTGACAAAGAAGTCAAGAAGAGCGTGGAGGGTATCGATATCATGCTTTGCATCGATACCTCGACGTCCATGCTGGCCGAGGACCTGAAACCCAACCGTGTCGAGGCCGCGAAAAAGGTCGCCGAGGACTTCGTGACCGGACGCGAGTCGGACCGAATCGGTGTGGTCCCGTTCGCCGCCGTCAGCTTTACTCAGTGTCCGCTCACGACGGACTACGAGGTCGTGGTCAGTCTATTGAAAGACCTGAAAACCGGCATGGTGGAGGACGGGACGGCGATCGGAATGGCGATGGCCACGTCGCTGAACCGGCTGCGCGAGTCCGAAGCCAAGAGCAAGGTCGTGATTTTGCTCACCGACGGCCAGAATAATCGCGGGGAGATCGACCCGGTCACGGCGGCACAGGCGGCCGCCGCGCTGGGAATCCGGGTGTACACGGTGGCCGTCGGAACGCAGGGCATGGCGCCGTATCCGGTCGAGACCGTATTCGGCAAACGCTATCAGCAGGTGCCGGTCACCATCGACGAAGAAATGATGAAGGAGATTGCGGCGATGACCGGAGCCAAGTATTTCCGCGCGACCGACGAGAAGAAGCTCGCAAAGATCTACGAGGAAATCGACCGGCTCGAACGGACCAAGGTGAATGTCGAGGAATACCGGCGCGTCGCCGAAGTCTTCCACCCGTGGCTGTGGGCCGCGCTGGCCGCGGTCACGCTTGAGTTCTTGCTCTCGATCTGGGGATTGCGTAAGCTGCCATGATCAAGTTCGAGTACCCGTGGCTGTTATGGATGCTCCTGCTCTTACCGCTCTGGCTCGGCCTGATCTGGTACGGACTGCGACAACGGCGCAAGGCCTCGGAGTTGTTTGTCGCGGATGGCTTGTTGGCGAAGATCGCCTATGCCTTCAGTCCGGCACGGCTCCGAATCAAGGCGGGGATGTGGGCCGCCGCGTGGGCCCTGAGCGTGATCGGGCTGGCGAATCCGCAGGTCGGCACGAAGTTGGAAGAGGTCAAGCGGCAGGGCATCGATATCGTGATCGCGCTGGATATCTCGACCAGCATGCTCTGCGAGGATATCCGGCCCTCGCGACTCGAGAGCGCGCGTAACGAGATTCTGAAGTTCGTCAGCGGGCTGAAGGGGGACCGGGTCGGGCTCGTGGCGTTTGCCGGAAGCGCCATCACGCATTGCCCGCTCACGATGGACTATGGCGCGGTCAAGATGCTCGTGCGAATCATGAACACGGAGATCATTCCGGAACAGGGAACGGTCATCACCGAAGCGCTGGAACAGGCGACGCGCGCGTTTGATGAGGAGGAAGCCAAGAGTCGCGTTGTCGTGGTCATCACGGACGGCGAGGACCAGGAGGAAGAAGCCGTCGAGGCGGCGCGGAAAGCCGCGGAAGCGGGAATTCGCGTGTATGCGATCGGGCTGGGCACTCCGCAGGGCGCGCCCATTCCACTGCGCGACGAGCGCGGACTGCCCGCGGGTTTCAAGCGCAATCCCCAGGGCGAAGTCATCGTGACGCGCCTGAACGAGCCGCTGCTCGAACGCGTTGCCGACGCGGGCGACGGCCGCTATTTGCGCGGCAGTCAGAGCGCGCAGGAGCTGCAAACGATTTGGGATGATATTGCCCAGATGGAAAAGACCGAATTCGGGAAGAAGCAATTCACGTCGTTCGAGGATCGTTTCGCCTACCTCGTACTCCCGGCACTGTTGCTGCTGCTGGGAGAATTTTTCGTGTCCGAGCGGAAGCGAGAGGAACGATGGCGGGTCGTGCTGCCGAAATTCCGCCGCGGCCGGAAGCTGGCGGGGGACGCATGAGTCGAGCGGTGCTGATCGCTTTGATCTGTTGCGCGGTGACGGTCTGTGCTAACCCGCGGCAGGAGGTCAAGCGCGGCAATCGAGCCGCGCAAGACAGCCTGAATGACGCCGCCTTGCTGCATTACAAGACCGCGCTCGAACAGGGAGCCGACACGTCCGTCGTGATGTACGACCTCGGCAACGTCATGTACCAGCAGCAGCAGTTCGACAAAGCGGAGCAGGCCTACATCGGATCGCTCGGTCCCGACCAACTGCCGGACGAGCAAAGCCACACGCTTTACAATCTGGGGAACTCCTATTTCGAGAGTCAGAAATACGATAAAGCCATCGCGGCTTATGTCGAGTCGCTCAAGCGCAACCCGGCCGATGACGAGGCGCGCTACAACCTTGAATTGGCGCGGCGCATGCTGCAACAACAGCAACAGCAGAAGCAGCAAGACAAGCAGCAGGATAAACCGCAGCAAAAGCAGGACTCGACCCAGCAGCAGCAGAATCAAGATCAGAAGCAGGATCAAGATCAACAGCAGCAGCAGGATCAGCAGCAGCAGCAAGATCAGCAGCAGGAGCAGGAACCAGCGGAACAGGCCCAACCACAAGCCGGCAAGCAGATGTCCAAGCAAGAAGCCGAGCGGCTGCTGAACGCGTTGCTGTCTAACGAACAACAGGCGCTGAAAGACGTAAAGAAGATTAAGGTGGCGGCGCGGAAGAAACGCGAGAAGGACTGGTGAGAGCGATCGTCTTCGCGCTGCTGCTGACCGCTGCCGGCGCTTTTGCACAATACAGGTTGGCCGCGAGCGTGGACCGAAATCCCGTGCGCGTCGGCGACGCGCTGTCGCTCACGGTCACCTTTGAAGGTGCCTCGTCGGGCGTACCGTCACCCGCGCTTCCCACGCTCGGCAAACTGCAGGTGACGGGGGGGCCGTTCTCGAGCACGAACTTCTCGATGGTCAACGGCCGGACGAGTTCTTCGATCATCTATACCTACCGGTTGCGTGCGACGGCGGAAGGACACGGTGAAATCGGTCCGGTTTCGCTGGTGTATCAGGGAAAGACGTTTACGACCAACCCGATTTCGGTAAAGATTCTGGCGGCGGGCGCGGCCACGCCGCCGGCCGGCGGAGGTGGCGCGGACGCGCCGGGCGCCGCCGATAACGTATTCATTCGGGCGATTCCGGATAAGACGTCGTTGGTGCAGGGTGAACAGGTGACCGTCTCCTACAAGATCTTCTTCAACGTGCAGATGACGAGTCCGGAGATCACGCAGTTGCCGCGGGCGGCGGGGTTCTGGGTGGAAGAGATTCCGATGCCGAATCAACTCACGTTGACCGACGAGATGATCGGGGGCAAGTCCTACAAGGCCGCGGTGATTCGGAAATTCGCCATGTTCGCGACGGGGTCGGGCGAGCTTGAAATCGAGCCGATGATCGTCACCACGCAGGTCGAACGCTCGCGCAGTCGTGGCCGGGATCCGTTCGATATCTTTAATGATCCGTTCTTCCGGCTGGGGTCGCCGCGCGAGGAAGTCAAGGTGCAATCTCCGCCCGTGAAACTGAAAGTCGCACCGCTGCCGGACGGCGCGCCGCCCGGCTTCAATGGCGCCGTCGGCTCGCTCCGAATCAGCGCCACGGTGGACCGTCCGGCGACCCGCACGAACGACGCGGTGACATTGACGGTCCGGCTGGAAGGTACGGGTAACATTAAGATGCTGCCGGAACCGCTGATTAGTTTTCCGCCGGATTTCGACCGGTACGATCCGAAACAGAGTGAACAGATCAATCGCAGCGGCGGCAGAATCGGCGGGGCCAAGATCTTCGAGTATGTGCTGATTCCGCGCGCGCCGGGAGTGCAGCGGATCCCGGAAATTGCATATTCGTATTTCGACCCCGCGACGGAGAAGTACGCGACGATCGCGACCGCCGCGATTGTGTTGACTGTGGATCGCGGGGATGCTCCCGGGAGCGGAACGCCCGCGCAAGTCCAGCGGCGTGACGTCACCTCCGTCGATACGGATATCGCGTTCGCGAAGACCAAACCCGGTTCCTTTCATGCGCGCGGTTCCCGGCCGCATCGGGAATACAATTTCTGGCTGTTGACCGGAGCACCATGGATGGGGTTGGCCGCATTGCATCTGGTCTTGACCCGGCGCGCCGCCGCTCTGCAAGCCAGGCCGTCGCGAGTCCGCCAGATACAGGCCGCCCAGAAGCAACTCAATCTCGCCCTGAAAGCGATCTCCGCCAAGCAGCCGCTGGACGCCTGCCGCGATGTGTCCGCGTGTCTGGATGCCATTCTCGCGCATTCGGGAGCCGACATCACGGAATCGGGCAGTCCGATCTTGTTGCGCGATGCCTGGCTCGACAAAGGCGAGTCTCCTGAACTCCTGAGTCAGATTCTCGATTTGCAGCGCGACTGCAATCTCGTCCGGTTTGCCGTGGGCTCGGCGGACTTAACGACCGCCGGGCAGTTAACGGAACGCGCGAAGCAGGTGATCGCGGAGTTCAGTCGCGGCGCAAAGGCGAAGGAGTCCGCGGCATGAGGCTACCGTGCTCGATCGCATTCCTGGTGTTGGGACTATCCCTTGTTGCGCAGTCCGATCCGCTCGCGAGATTCGACGAAGGGCTGCGCCTGTATCGCGAAAACAAGATCGACGGTGCGGTCAGCGCGTGGGAAAGCATCCTCCAATCCGGGGAGGCCAGCGGTCCGACGTATTTCAATCTCGGGAACGCCTATTTCCGCAAGGGCGACTATGGCCGGTCAATTCTCTACTACGAACGGGCGCGAGCCGACCTGCCGCGAGAGCGGGATCTGCAGGCGAATCTCGAGGAAGCAAGACGACGGATTGTGGATCGGATCGACCCCCCGATCCGGCTGGCGATCTGGAATTGGGTCGATGCGCTGCGGGACACGCTCACGCTGCGGGAGTTGGCCGCGGCGCTGCAGGCGCTGGGCGTGATTGCAGCCCTGGTTGCCGCGCTTCGTCTGCTGCAGCCGTGGTGGGCCCGGCGGATCGTCCAGCGAGTGATGGTCGCATCCTTGGGACTGTTCATACTGGCGGGTGCCTGGTACGGCTGGCGGGCGGTGGTTGAGCTGCAGCCGCGCGGTGTCATTATGGCCGAAAAGACCGACGTCTACTCCGCCCCCGATGACGGCAGCAAACAGTTGTTTGCCCTGCACAACGGTACTTCAGTCAAAATCGGCGAAACCCTGACAGGCTGGACTCGCATCGCGCTCGTCGATGGCCGGCAGGGGTGGATCAGCGCAGCCGACTTGGAGAAGATATGAACGTGCAAAAACTGCGTATCCCACTCTGGATCGGCACGGGGAATGTGCAAATACCCTTGACAATCCGGGGTAGATTCATTACCTTCTTTGACTTGCGTACCTAAGGAGTGCGGACTGTCACAGCAGCCACTCGTTTCTGTTATCATACTGAATTACAATGGTTTAAAGTTCCTTCCGGGTTGCCTCGAGAGCCTCGCCCGGTCGAACTATCAGCCCATTGAAGTTGCTGTTGTTGACAACTGCTCCAATGACGGCAGTCTCGAATACCTGCGCCGACATCATCCCTCCGTCCAGCTCTTCCCCCTCGATCATAACTTAGGCTACAGCGGCGCATATAATGCAGTGCTGGACCGGACCACGGGGAAGTACGCGGTCCTGCTCAATTTCGATGTCGAAGTTGAGCCAGCGTGGCTTGATCAGGCTATTGCACTGCTCGAAGCTGAGCCCACGCTCGCCGCGGTACAGCCGAAACTGAAGTCATTTCAGAATCGCGAAATGCTGGAGTATTCCGGCGGAAGCGGTGGGTTCATCGATCGATACGGGTATCCGTTTGTGCGCGGGCGGGTCTTTGACACGGTCGAGCGCGACGAACATCAGTATGACGACGTCATTCCGATTCACTGGGCGACCGGTGCCGCGCTGATTATTCGTCGCGACGCCTACTATGACGTGGGCGGACTGGACAGCGATTTCTTCCTGCATATGGAAGAACTTGATCTGTGCTGGCGCTTGTGGCTGGCGGGTTGGACCGTGAAAGTTGCTCCACGGGGAGTCGTTTACCATTGGGCCGGAGCGGCGCTATCCGCGGAACGCTACCACAAGATGTATTACAACCACCGGAATAGTCTGGTGATGATGTTGAAGAATCTTGGCGCGCCGGGCCTCTGGCGGAATCTGACTGTGCGCTGGATGTTGGACTGGGTGACCGTCGTGGCGTCGCCCGTGAAGCGGGAACCCAAGCGCTCGCTCGCTGTGCTGGCCGCGCATTTCTACGTCTTGCGGAATTTGCGCAATGTGTTCCGCAAGCGCAGGGCGGTGCAGCGGTTGAGGAAGGTTGCCGATCACGACCTGCAGCACGTGATCTTCCCCCATTCCGTGATTTGGCGGTATTATTTTCATAACCAGAAACTCTGCTCTCAACTCCTGAATAGATGGTGAAATTCGATACGCACCGCTGGGTGGCGACCGGCGTCTTCCTGGCTTCGCTGGTGGTGTATGCGTTGACAATGGCGGATACGTGCTCGTTCTGGGATTGCGGTGAGTTCGCCGCGTGTTCCTATACCATGGGCGTTCCCCATCCGCCGGGCTCGCCGTTATTCCTGCTGATCGGTCGAGTGTTTACCATCCTGCCCATTTCCGCCGATATCGGGGTCCGGGCGACGTGGATGTCGGTGCTGGCGAGCGCCTTTTCGATCCTGTTGGCCTACCTGATCATCGTGCGGTTGATCCGTCACATTCGCGGTCGCGAAGAAAGCGGGCTCGATCAGTGGATTACTTACGGCGGCGGCGTGGTCGGCGCGCTCAGCCTGTCGTGGTCCTATTCCATGTGGTTCAATGCCGTGGAATCGGAAGTTTATGCCATGAGCCAACTGTTCACACACCTCGTGGTGTGGCTTATTCTGGTCTGGCATGAGAAGGCGGATGAAGCGGGCAACGAACGCTGGCTGATGATGATCGGTTACACGATCGGGCTATCCACCGGCGTGCATTTGCTCATGGTGCTCGCGCTGCCTGCGCTGGCGCTGGTGATGTACTTCCGCCGCCGGTCGTTCCAATTGGCTTCATTTGCGGCGATGGCGGCCGGGACCGCGGTGGCTTTTGTCATGATCTATCCCGGCGTGGTCAAATGGCTGCCCGGTTTGGCGACAAGATTCGGCTCGTTCTGGGCGGTGGCTGCCGTCGTGGCGGTGATCGGCCTGATCTTCTGGTGGGCGGTCAAGAATCAACACGGGATTATCGGCGTCGCCATGGGCAGCCTGTTGCTGATCACCATCGGCTATTCGTCGTATTCCATGATTTACATCCGTTCGGGTCTGAATCCGTCGATCGACGAAAACGACCCGGACACGCCGGCGCGTTATCTCTCATACCTGAATCGCGAGCAGTACGGCGATCGTAAGATGTTCCCCAGAATGTGGAACAAGAACCCGGAGTATCGCAGCGAATCCGATTTCTTCTGGCGCTATCAGGTTAACAAGATGTTCAACCGCTATTTGTTCTGGCAATTCATCGGACGCGAAGGCGCGCCGCAGGAAGAATTCCAGGACGCCGGCGTGTCACCGAACTACTCGATCCTGAGTGCGATCACCCAGAATCCGCAGGGCATTCTCCGCTGGCTGGCGATCCTGACTTGCGTTCCGTTCACGCTCGGCCTGATCGGTATCTTCCACCAGTTCGCCAAGGACAAGACCGGCTGGCTGTTCGTCGCCGCGCTCTTCTTTATGACCGGATACGCGGTCATCCTGTACCTGAATCAGGATGACCCGCAGCCGCGCGAACGTGACTACTCCTATGTGGGTGCTTTCTTCGCTTATGCACTCTGGATCGGGATCGGTGCGGCCGCGGTCATCGAATGGGTGGCGAAACGGATCCAACAGGAGTCCTCGCGGCCGGCGGCGGCGATTGCGACGACCGTGTTGCTGCTGCTGTTGTCACCCGTGATGCTGTTGGCGAACAACTACGAGATGAACGACCGGGACAACAACTACGTGGCCTGGGATTACAGCTACAACATGCTGATGTCCTGCGAGCCGAACGGACTGTTGTTCACGAACGGCGATAACGACACTTTCCCCGTCTGGTACCTGCAAGAAGTGGCCGGCGTTCGCAAGGACGTGCGCCTGGTCAACCTGAGTCTGCTCAATACCGGCTGGTACATCAAACAGCTCAAGCATCGCGAGCCGATGGTGCCGATTTCCTACACGGATCAGTACATCGATCGCTACCTCGAGGAGAACGACGCGCAGGCAATTATGGCGCGTTACTGGCCGCCGGACAAGCAGAAGATCGAGCTCAACACTTCCGTCGGTAAGATGGCCTGGACCATGCCGGCCGCCATGTACATCCCGTTCAAGGAAGGCGAGACCAGCCGCACGCCGAACTTCCTGCGCGTTCAGGACATGATGATCCTCGACATGCTGAAGACGAACTATGATCCGAGCAAGACGCCCGTGCCACGACCGATCTATTTCGCCGTGACGGTCGCCAACAGCAACATGATCGGATTGCGTGACTGGCTGACCATGGAAGGTCTCGTCTTCAAAGTGAATCCCAAGAAAGACCAGCAGATCGATCCGGTCCGGATTCAGGAGCATCTGTTCAAGACGTTTCAGGGACATTTCCGCGGGATCGACGATCCGGGCGTGCATTTCGATGACAACGTCTCGAAGCTCCTGCAGAACTATCGCTCCGCCTTTCTGCAACTGGCCTACTATTATTCGAACTTGCCGGACACCGGGGCTACGGCCGCCGCTCCGGCCGCGCTGGCGGATCGACTCGAGAATTTCAATCGTCTGCCGAATCGACAGAAGGCTTTGACGCTGCTCGAACAGATGGACAGCGCGATTCCGGAGGCGATCCGACCGATTGGCAATCCCGATCTCTCGGTTCAGCTGGGCCGGATGTACGCGGATCTTGGGAAACCGGAGGAGTTGCGACGCCGGCTCGAGATGGCAACCTCCCGCGAGGACTTGCGCTTTGACTCACAATGCCGGCTGGCGGCCATGTGGATCTCCAGTTTCGGCGACACCGCGCAGGCGCACAAGATCCTGCGCAGTGCGCTGGGCGCGAATCCGACCGGCGAGATGTACTATCAGGCGGGCGGTCAACTCTACCAATCCCAGGCCTTTTCGATCGCGGCGGATATGTTCGAGCAGGCCCTCAAGCTCGATGCCAACGATGGTCAGGCCGTCGGGGCGTTGATGCAAGCGCTCGAGGCGCTCGGAGACACGCCACGCGCCAAACGGGTGCTCAACGACTGGATCGCCAAGCATCCAACCGACGCCGGGGCCAAACGCCGGCTCGACCAACTGGACAATCGCGGAGCGGTGGATTCGATCGCCGCTGCGCCGACCAAATAGTCAACCACTAACTTGATTCTGCCGAGCACTTCTTCTACGGAGGTTTGATCATGTTCCGCTTTCTTGGTACGGGCGTTGTTGTGGCACTGCTCTGCTTGAGCCTTCAATCCGGGCCGGCCCTGGCCTATGACTCTCCGCAGAAGTACGGCGTTGAACTCCGCGGCGGTTTTGGCGTCTATGACATGGGAGATGTCACCGCCGGCGCCGACTATCTGAAGCGACAGCGAGTCGGGAACTCGCTCACCGAAGGCAGCGGTGGCGGCGTGGCCGGCCTGTCCGGCATCTTCCGCCCCTCAAAGCAGGTCGCATGGGAAGTCGGGTACAATGCCTTGATGGATGTCGAGAATCTGGTCGAAAGCACGATTCCCGATTCGCAAGGTCAGATTCTGACCCATTCCAATGAGTTCTTCCTGAAGGGCAGCGTCATCACCTATCTCACGAACTCGATCCAACTCGGTCTGGGCGCCGGGATCGCTTACTACAATACCGAACTTCAAATTCAGGACGACTTCAACAAGCGATACAACTATGACGCCGATGGCCGCGGGTTCGGCGTGATCGGTGGGCTGAACCTTGAGTTCCTGCTCAGCCAACACGTCGCTCTGAACTTGGCCGGCGGAGGACGCCTCGCGAATGCATCGGACTTTTCGCAGGAAAGCTCCCCGGGAGTCCGTACGGGGCTCAATGTTCTGGGGGGGACCCGTCCGATGGAGGTCAATCTAAGCGGCGGCTACGCCAGTCTGGGCCTCCGTTTCTACTTCAGCAAGACCACACAGCCCGTGGACTTCGGCCGTTAATGGCCGATCGGTCTGCGTGAGCAGCGTCAACTTCGAATATGCTCGGACCATCACCCGCCGGAACGTCGGGTGATGCTCTTTTCCTGACCCGCCAAAACTCCCAACCGCCGGAGTGTCCATCGCACTTGTTTCCCGACACCCTTAGTCCGTTCCGGACGTACGAATTCACTGGCGCGATCCGGTTCGCTACCGCGGAGCGGACATGGGCATGAAAGGACTTGTGGTGATCCCGACCTACAACGAGCGGGATACGATCGACCACATTCTTGACGCCGTGCTCGGCCAGCACCTCGAGCTCGACGTGCTCGTGGTCGATGACAATTCGCCGGACGGGACGGCCGCACGCGTCCGTGAGCGCGCGCAGGCTGATCCGCATTTGAAGCTGATTGTTCGCACCGGAAAGCTCGGCCTCGGCACCGCTTACGTCGCGGGTTTCAAATACGCCATCGAAAACCGCTATGAGATTGTGTTTGAGATGGATGCGGATTTCTCCCACGATCCGCTCGAACTGCCGAACTTCCTGAAGGCGATCGAAACGCACGACTTCGTGCTCGGCTCGCGCTATGTCAACGGAATCTCGGTCGTGAACTGGCCGCTGAGCAGGTTGATGCTCAGCTATTTCGCCTCCTATTATACGCGCGCGATCACGGGAATGCCGATCAAGGATCCGACCGGAGGCTTCAAGTGTTTTCGCACCACCGTGCTGCAGGCGATTGATCTCGACCGCGTGAAATCAGGCGGCTACAGCTTCCAGATTGAAATGAACTTCAAGGCCTGGCGCAAAGGTTTTCGCTGGAAGGAGATCCCGATCATCTTCGTCGATCGCCGCGTCGGCCAGTCCAAGATGTCCAAAGCGATCATTCGCGAGGCGGTGATGATGGTGTGGAAGCTGCGGCTGCGCTCGATGTTCGGAACCCTCTGAGCATGTCCGCGCGGCCCTGCGTGACGGTGATCCTGGTTACTTATCATTCCAAAGACCACGTCGGCGCGTGCCTGAAATCCCTGCGCGAGTTCGGCGGACCATGGTTGTCAGGAATCGTCGTGGTGGACAACGCGTCGCAGGACGGCACCGCGGACTGGTGCCGCCAGAATTACCCCGACGTTGTTGTGATCGCCAATCCGGAAAATGTCGGGTTCGGCACCGGAGTGAACCGCGGGGCGATGCGCGCGGAATCAGAGTTTCTGCTGATCCTGAATCCGGATACGGAAATCGACGCCATGACGATCGGCGAACTGGTTGCCCTGCTCGACAGTCGTCCGCTCGCCGGAGCGGTCGGGCCGCGAATCGTGAACGGCAGCGGCAAGTTCGACTACTCCGCGCGCCGCGGGTTCCCGAGACCGCTGGCCGCGCTGGCCTACGCCGCCCGCCTCGACCGCGTGTTCCCCAGATCGCCCACGCTCGCCGCCTACCAGATGCCGGGCGTATCGCCCGAGCGCGAAGTGATGACTGATTCACTCTCCGGCTGCTGCATGCTCGTGAGACGTGCGGCGTTCGAGCAGATCGGCGGATTTGACGAAGACTATTTTCTGTACGGCGAGGACATTGACCTCTGCTGGAAACTGGCGGCGGTAGGTCTCGAACGCTGGTATGTGCCGACCGCTCGCGTGCTGCACGTGAAGGGCGCCAGCATGAAGTTCGCGACCGATCGCGCGCGACGGGAGTTCTTCCGGGCGATGAATATCTTTGTCGATAAGCGGTTGTCCGCAGAGTACTCGGTGACAGCGGTGCGGTGCATGCATGCCGGTATCGCAATTTGGAAACTTCTGTCCCGCCGCTGAGCCGTCAGCGAAGGGCGATGGCGGTCTTGAACATTTCAAGAGATGTGAGGTAAACGATGAGCAGTAGCGAACGAGCGTCCGCCGCCGTGAAGACGAGTTTCGCCGATAGCTTCGTCATGGACTTTGAAAAGCCGGTGGTCGAGTTGGAGCGCAAAATCGCCGAGATGCGCGCGCTGGCGACCGGCCCGGCGATGCGGTCGCTCGCCGTCGAAATCGACCGCATGGAGAAGAAAGCCGAGCGGTTGCGGACCGAGGTCTATCAGAACCTCTCGGCGTGGCAGAAAGTGCAGATCGCGCGCCATCCGCGGCGACCCTACACGCTGGATTATGTCGGCCGCATCTTCGATTCGTTTCTGGAGTTGCACGGCGACCGCGGGTTCAGCGATGATCACGCGATTGTCGGCGGCTTCGCCGAAATCGCCGGTCGCCAGGCCCTGTTGATCGGCCATCAAAAAGGGCGCGGCACAAAGGACAATCTTTATCGCAATTTCGCGATGGCCAATCCCGAAGGCTACCGGAAAGCGATGCGCCTGATGAAACTGGCCGCAAAATTTCGTCGGCCGATTATCACGCTCGTCGATACGCCGGGAGCGTACCCCGGCTTGGGCGCCGAGGAGCGCGGGCAGGCCGAGGCGATCGCGCGCAGCCTGTATGAAATGGCGCAAATCGCCGTTCCCATCGTGACGGTCGTCATCGGCGAGGGGGGCTCCGGCGGAGCGCTCGCGATCTCCGTCGCTGACCGCATTTACATGATGGAGTATTCGATTTACTCCGTCATCTCGCCGGAAGGCTGCGCGTCCATCCTCTACCGCGATGCCGCACAGGCGCCGCAAGCCGCCGAGGCCTTGAAGCTGACTTCGACCGACCTGCTCAAGCTCAAGATCATTGACGGTATCATTGACGAACCGATGGGCGGCGCGCATACCGACTACGATTTCAGCGCGGACGCGCTCAAGCGCCAGATTCTTGAAGCGCTCGACCAGCTCGCTCACTTGTCGCAGACCGAGCTGATCGCGGCGCGCCACGCGAAGTATGAGAAGATCGGCTTCTTCCTCGAAGGCTGACCGACCGGTGTGCAGCGCGACAACGGAGTTGCGCGTACGCTATGGGGACACGGATGCAATGGGGTGGGTGTACTATGGCACCTACCTCACGTATTTTGAAGTCGGGCGAACGGAATTGATTCGCGCGATCTGGACATCGTATCGCGCGCTCGAGGAACGGGGCATGCGGCTGCCGGTGGTGGAGGCCCGCTGTCGATACCACGAGGGGGCGCGGTACGATGATATCGTGCGCGTCGAGACCGCCCTGATTCTGCCTTCGGCATTCCGAATCCGCTTCCAGTATCGGTTGACGAGAGCGACCGACAACGCGACGATTGCCACTGGCCACACCGACCACTGTTTCGTGTCGGCGATCGGCAAGCCCATCCGGATTCCGCAGGAATTGCTGGATCGAGTCCACGCGTGAGGCGGCGCGCGCTGATTACCGGCGGCACGGGTTTCGTCGGCAGTCACACGATTGAGTCCTACTTGCGGGCGGGGTGGATCGTGCGCGCACTGGTGCGCGACCCGAATCGGCTGAGTTGGTTGCGAGCTTTGCCGGTTGAGTTCGCCACAGGGGACGTCGCCAATGTGGAATCACTGCGCGCCGCGGTCGCGGAATGCGAGACCGTCGTTCACTGCGCGGGCTTGACGAAAGCCGTTCATGAAGTTGATTTGTTCCGCGTGAACGTGCGGGGTGTGGCCGAATTCACGAAAGTCGCGCGGGACGCCGGGTGTAAACGCTTCGTGCTCTGCTCTTCGCAAGCTGCGGCCGGGCCTTCGACCGGCGCGGGTGCGAAGCGAGAAGACGAGCCGCCGACCCCGATCTCGGCCTATGGCCGAAGCAAGCTGGAAGGCGAGCGCGAGATAGTGGCGAATGCAGGTGAAATGGAGTGGGTGATCCTCCGCCCGTCCGCGGTGATCGGACCGCGTGACCTGCAATTTGTTCCGCTGTTTCGCGCGATCAAGGCCTTCGGGCTTTATCCGCGGTGGGGCTCCGGCTCGCAACGTTACAGCTTGATCTATGTGAAAGATCTGGCGCGAGCGCTACTGCTCGCGGGAGAATCCGATCGCGGGTTGAAGGCCGTGTACTTTGCCGCCGCGCGCGATTCTGTGACGTGGAGCGACGTGAGTTTCCGGCTGGCCCGGATCGCTGGTCGCCGGGTTCGGGCGTTGCCGATTCCGCGTCCTGTGATTCATGCCGCGGCGCCAATCTCCGAGCTTGTATGCAGACTCACCGGAAAACCGGCACTATTGAGTCGGGACAAACTGCGCGAGATACTGGCGGATGGCTGGGTCTGCGATGCCTCCGCGATTGAGCGCGCCTGGGGATTTCGCTGCGAATACGAATTGGATGCGCTGTTGCGCGAGACGTACGAGAGTTACGTCGCTGACGATCTCATCTGAATGTCGCGGATTGACAACTTTCTCGCCGCCATCGAGGACGATGCGGAAATCGCGCGGTCGTTTCGCTATCGCGAAGCGCTGCCGGAGCGCGACGCCGCCTTTGCCGAACTCGATCCGCCGCTTCCGCAGGCGATTCTGAACGCGCTACAGCGCGACGGCATCCGCCGGCTCTTCACGCATCAGGTGGCGGCGGTGGAAGCGGTCCGGCGCGGAGAATCCGTGGTCGTGGTGACGCCGACGGCGAGCGGCAAGACGCTGACCTTTTCGCTGCCGATTCTGGAAGCGATGCTGGCCGAGCCCGCGACGAGCGCGCTCTTGATCTATCCGCTCAAAGCGCTCGAGCAGGACCAGCGTGGCAAACTCGTGCATTGGCAAGCGGCGTTGGCCGGTACGCTGCCATTCTCGGTTGAGATCTACGATGGCGACACGCCCGCGGCAAAGCGCGCGAAGATCAAGCGGAGTCCGCCGAACTTCCTGATCACGAATCCGGACATGCTCCATCAGGGGTTGCTCGCCTATCACACCGGCTGGGAGCAACTGCTCAAGCGCCTGCGGTACGTGGTCATCGATGAACTGCACACCTACCGCGGCGTGTTCGGCTCGCATATCCTGCAAGTGCTGGCGCGGCTGCAACGGCTGCTTAGCTATCATCGAGTAAAGCCGCAGTTCATCTGCCTCTCGGCGACGATCGCGAATCCGCGTGCACTCGCCGAATCGCTAATGCATCGCGACTTCACCGTGGTGTCGGAATCCGGCGCGCCGCTGGCCGCGAAGGATTTCGTGATGCTGAGCACGCAAAGCTCCACAACGAGTCTGGTCGCGAAGCTCTTCGTCAAAGCCATTGACGCCGGGTTGAAAACGCTCGTCTTCTCGAAAGCCCGCGTGCAAACGGAAGTGGTGCACCGGATCGTGCTGGACACCCGGCCGGACCTGGCGCCGCGGATTAGCTCTTATCGAGCCGGTTTTCTGAGCGAGGAACGCCGCGACATCGAGCGCAGACTCGCCTCGGGCGAGCTCACGGGCGTCATCTCCACCAGCGCGCTCGAACTGGGCATCGACATCGGCGGACTCGACCTTTGTATTCTCGCCGGTTATCCCGGCAGCATGATGTCCTTCTGGCAGCGCGCGGGTCGAGTTGGGAGGCGGGATGAGCACAGCGCGGTGATCATGATCGCCGGGTATGATGCACTCGATCAGTATCTGGTTTCGCGGCCGGAGCAATTCCTCCATCGACCGTTTGAAGCCGCGCTGGTCAACGATGCCAATGAAGAAATCCTGCGGGCGCATCTGCCCGCGGCGGCCGCGGAGATTCCGCTGATGGCCGACGACCCGTTCATTGATGTCACGCGCTACCAAGACGTGCTTGCCGATCTCGAACGCGAAGGCGCCCTGGTGCGAAGCGCCTCCGGAAAGCAGTGGTTTCCGGGCGGTCCCCGGCCGCACGCCGCGGTCAATCTGCGCAACATCGGCGGCACGTTTGACATCATGCAAAACGGATTGAAGCGACCCGTTGGAGATATCAGCGGCGGCGCGGTCTTTCGGGAATGCCATACCGGCGCCGTCTATCTGCATCGCGGCGAGCCGTATTTGGTCGAGGAACTAGACATCGAGCGCAGACGGGTGGTCGTGAGACCCACGACGAGCACGATCTACACGATGGCGCGCTCCGACAAGCAGACGGAAATCCTCGACGACCGCGAACAGAAGGTCGTGCACGGTTTCGTCGCCCATCGCGGCAAGGTCAAGGTCACTGAAACCTACCACAGCTTCGAGCGCCGCCGTATCTACACACAGGAATTGCTTTCCGTCGAGCCGCTCGACCTGCCGCCGCAGAGTTATGTCACCGACAGCCTCTGGCTGCAGCTGCCGGCCGATCTGGAGAGCATACTCGCTGCCGAAGAACTGCATTTCATGGGTGGGATTCATGCTTGCGAGCACGCGGCGATCTCGCTGATTCCGTTGTTCGCACTCTGTGACCGCAACGATGTCGGCGGCATCAGTTTCATGAAGCACCCGCAGTTGCCGGAAGGTGCCGTGTTCTTCTACGATGGCTATCCGGGCGGCGCGGGCATCGCGAACTTTACCTTTTCGATCCTTGCGGACTTGCTGGTTCGCACGCGGGAGCTGATCCTGAACTGCTCCTGTGAAGCCGGGTGCCCGACGTGCATTCAGTCCCCGAAGTGCGGTTCCGGAAACAAGCCACTCGACAAGCGCGCAGCGGTGCGGGTGCTTGACGTG
The DNA here is from genome assembly GCA_016214895.1 of candidate division KSB1 bacterium. Taxonomy (NCBI): domain Bacteria; kingdom Pseudomonadati; species Candidatus Zhuqueibacterota bacterium. Next base: position 276,671 of record JACRMR010000008.1, on the reverse strand, counting down.
TTGTTGGACCGGGAGCGAACCGTGCTGCCGGAAGCCGCGGCCGTCCGCGTGGCCCAACCCGTGAGCGAAACCGCAGAAGTTCCGTGGCAGGCTGTCAACCTGCCCGCCGACAAGCGTGTGCTGGTGTTCGATCTCGAAACTCAGTTGTCCGCCGACGACGTCGGCGGTTGGAATGCCATCCGGTTCATGCGGTTGGCCATCGGTGTGGTGTGGGATAGCAAAACCAACCGGATGTCCGCTTACGGCGAGTCGGAGGTGGAGGCGCTGATCGCGCACTTGCAGTCCGCCGATCTGGTGGTGGGATATAACCTCAAACGGTTCGATTACGAAGTGCTGCGGGGTTACACCTTCGCGGACTTGCAGGCCTTGCCGACGCTCGACCTGCTGCTGGAAGTGCAGGATTCGCTGGGGAACCGCCTCAAACTTGATACGCTCACGCGTGCCACATTGGGCGCGCAAAAGACCGCCGACGGTCTGCAATCGCTCGAATGGTTCAAGGAAGGGCGCCTCGATCTCGTCACGGAATACTGCATCCACGATGTCGAATTGACCCGCGACCTGCTGTTGTTCGCGCTCGGACACGGCTATGTGCTCTATGAGAGAAAGGACTTTGGAACGGTGAGAATTCCGCTGCGGCTTGATCCGCGGAACTTCATGGATTCCGTGGAGTCCGTCTCCTGATGATTAAGAAACTGCTGATTGCAAATCGCGGCGAAATCGCCGTTCGAATCGCTCGCACGGCGCGCGAGATGGGAATCGCGACCGTCGGCATTTACTCCGATGCGGATCGCAGCGCCTTGCACGTGCAGTCCGTTGACGAAGCCCACGACATCGGCGCCTCGCCGGCAGCCGAGAGCTATCTGCGTCAGGAGAAGATTCTCGAAGCCGCCGGGAAATCCGGAGCAGACGCGATTCATCCGGGCTACGGATTCCACTCCGAAAAAGCCGACTTCGCGCAGCGGGTCACGGATGCCGGGCTGATTTGGGTCGGGCCGCCGCCCCGTGCGATCGATTCCATGGGATCCAAAACCGGAGCGCGGGAGCTGATGACCAAGGCCGGTGTGCCGGTCGTGCCCGGAAGCGACGGTCCCGTGGCCTCCGCCGATGACGCGAAAGCGTTTGCCAATCGCGTCGGCTATCCCGTGTTGTTGAAAGCGGTCTCCGGCGGCGGTGGCAAGGGCATGCGCGTCGTGGAGCGGGCCGACGACATGAAGAGCGCCTACGAGGCGGCGCAGCGCGAAGCGCTCGCGGCGTTTGCCGACGGCTCGGTTTACGTTGAGAAGTACCTGAAGAATCCGCGTCACATCGAGATTCAAGTGTTTGCCGATCAGCACGGCAACGTGGTCTATCTCGGCGAACGCGAGTGTACGTTGCAGCGTCGTCATCAGAAGATCATCGAAGAATCTCCGTCGGCGGTCGTCACGCCGGAACTGCGCGCGAAAATGGGCGCGACCGCGGTGGCGGCGGCCAAAGCGTGCGGATATGTGAACGCGGGGACCATCGAGACCTTGCTCGATGCGGACGGCAGGTTCTACTTCCTCGAGATGAATACGCGCCTGCAAGTGGAGCACCCGGTTACGGAGGAGGTCACCGGTTACGATCTGGTCCGGCTGCAACTCATGGTGGCCGCCGGGGAGAAACTGCCCTTCACCCAAGAACAGATCACTCGTCGCGGCCACGCCATTGAGGTCCGAATCTATGCCGAAGATGTGGCCAACGGATTTCTGCCCTCAACCGGAAAGCTCACGCGCCTGCGCGGTCCGAACGGCCCCGGAATTCGCGAAGACTCGGGGATGCGCGAAGGCGACGAAGTCTCGCGTTTCTACGATCCGATGATCTCCAAGTTGATCGCGCGCGCCGAGTCGCGGCCCGCGGCCATTGAGCGGATGCTGCGAGCCCTGGAAGCCTACGAAGTGGTTGGTGTGCGAACCAATATCTCCTTCTGTCGCCACATCCTGGCCACGGAGCGCTTTGCGAAGGCCGACTTCTCGACGCATTCGGCCGACCATGAGTTCCTCGACAGCTATCGCGCCGAATTGAATGAAGCCCTTGACGACGAGGCCGTGCTGGCGGCGGCCATCGCGCACGTCGCGCTCAATGCCGAACGCGCGCCCCACGTTCAACTGGCCGCGCCGGGCGCTGCATCCGGCAACAACGGTTCAAACTGGACGCGAAGCGGTCGCCTTGCCGCCCTCCGCAAATAGCAAAAAGACAAACGATGTCCAATGCCGTCAAAGTGACCGTCGGCGAACGGGAATACGAAGTCGAAATCCGGAACGGTGAGACCACGGTCAACGGCCAGCGAGTCCAGCTCAGCGAGGCAGCGCTGGACAGCCGCGGTGGGCTGAAATTCGAGTTGCTCGGCCGCAGGATGTCGGCGGTAATCGACCGCGGAAAAAACGAGTCGTTCGTGCGGTTCCGGGGCCGCGAATTCGCCCTTAGTGTGGTCACCGAGCGCGAACGACTGCTGCGCAGCCTGTCCAAGTCTGCGGAAGCCGCGGGCGGACGTGCCGAGATCAAAGCGTCGATGCCCGGTCTGGTGATCCGCGTACTCGGAAGCATTGGTCAGCCGGTCAAGAAAGGCGAACCCGTACTGATCCTCGAAGCGATGAAGATGGAAAACGAGATTCGCGCACCCGGCGACGGAGTGATCAGCCAGATCAAGGTCGCCCAGGGGCAGGCGGTGGAAAAGGGCGATCTCCTGCTGGTGCTCGAGTAGCGATCATGGATGATGCAGGATTGCCTGAACGCGACGCTCCGGTTCGCGCTGGCGCGCGGAGTGAATGGCTCAGAGCCGTCGAGCAGCTAACGGCCGCGCATCCCGAACGGAAGCCGCGCTTCGAGACCGACAGCCACATCGACATCGAGCGGCTTTATGAGCCGGACCGTACCTTCGAGGTCGAACAGAAACTCGGCTATCCCGGACTTTATCCGTTCACGCGCGGAGTACATCCGAATCTCTATCGCGGCAAACTCTGGACGATGCGCCAGTATGCCGGGTTCGGGACCGCCGAAGAATCAAACGCCCGCTACAAGTACCTGTTGAGTCAGGGCACGACCGGGCTCTCGGTTGCGTTTGACTTACCGACACAGATCGGCTATGACAGCGATGATCCGCACGCCGGCGGTGAAGTCGGCCGCGTCGGGGTTGCCGTGTGCAGCCTCGACGACATGCAGGCGTTGTTCGACGGCATCCCGCTGGAGCGAATCAGCACATCGATGACGATCAATGCGACGGCCGCGACGCTCCTGGCGCTGTACATCGCCGTGGCCAGGGCGCGCGGCATTGAGCTGAACCGGCTCGCGGGCACCGTGCAAAATGACATCTTGAAGGAGTACGTGGCGCGCGGCACCTATATCTATCCGCCACGACCGTCCATGCGGCTCGTCACCGATATCATCTCGTATTGCCACGACCACATTCCGCAGTGGAATACGATGTCGATTTCCGGCTATCACATTCGTGAAGCCGGCGCCAACGCCGTGCAGGAGCTGGCGTTTACGTTTGCGAACGCGATTGCCTATGTGGAAGCCGCGCTCCGGGCCGGGCAGCACGTTGACCAGTTCGCGCCACGACTGGCCTTTTTCTGGGGCTGTCACAATAACGTGCTCGAGGAGGTGGCGAAATTCCGTGCTTCGCGCAGAATCTGGGCGCGAATCATGAACGAGCGATTCGGTGCGAAGCACCCGCAGTCCATGATGCTCCGGTTTCACACGCAAACCGCGGGCTGCACGTTAACCGCGCAACAGCCGGAGAATAATTCGGTGCGCGTGGGGTTGCAGGCACTGGCAGCCGTGCTTGGCGGGACTCAGAGTTTGCATACCAACGCCATGGATGAAGCGCTCGCTCTGCCGTCCGCCGCTGCCGCGCGCCTCGCTCTGCGCACCCAGCAGATTATCGCGTATGAGTCCGGCGTCGCGGATACCGTGGATCCCTTAGGCGGCAGTTATTATGTTGAAGCCCTGACCGACCAGCTCGAAGCCCGCGTGTGGAACTATCTCGACCGCATCGACGCCATGGGCGGCGCGATTCCGGCCATCGAAAACCACTTCTTCCAGCGTGAAATCGCGGCGGAAGCCTACCGCTATCAGCGCGAGATCGAGACGAATGAACGCGTGATTGTCGGCGTCAATCGGTTCCAGGAGACCAGGGAGATCGCGCCCGCGGTGACCAAAGTTGATCCGGCGCTGGAAGACAAGCAAAAGGTCCGACTGGCCGAGCTGCGGAAGAAACGTGACGCCGCCCGAGTGGGCAATGCACTGAGTTCCTTGCGACGTCGGGCAAACTCAAATCAGAATCTGATGCCGGAATTGATCGGTGCCGTCGAAGCCCATGTCACGCTAGGTGAAATCTCCAATACGCTGCGCGAAACGTGGGGCGAGTTCGAGGATACGCCTTGACCTGGGACGGCAAGCTGTTCGCCCGGCATCTGTTAACGCGAAGATTCGGTCGCGAACTGCGCCATTTCGAGGAAATCGACTCGACGAATGCCTGGCTGGCCGAAAACCACGATGACTTCATCGTGACCGGCGCGGTGGTCGTCGCGGATCACCAGACCAAAGGCCGGGGTCGGCAGGAGCGCTCCTGGCTCGATCTCCCGGAGCGCTCGTTGCTGTTCAGTGTGCTGCTCCGAAGCCCCGCAATTTCAGACGGCGCCGAACTGCTGAGTCTGCTGCCGGCCATCGCGCTGGCCCGGACCCTGAGGGATCGTGTCAGCCAGCAGGCCAAGGTCTCGCTGAAATGGCCCAACGACGTGCTGCTCAATGGCCGCAAAGTTGCCGGGATCCTCGGTCAATCATCCATTCAAGCCGGACAGCGTCTCGCGATCCTCGGTGTGGGATGCAATGTGAGTTTGCTGCGCGGCGAATTGCCCGCCGAGTTCCGCGAGCATGCGACATCGATTCTTGATGAGACGGGTACCGAAATCCCGCGCGAAGTCCTGCTGGCCGAGTTCCTTCAACATCTCGAGGCAGAGTTCGATCGGTGGACCGAATGTCAATTTGACGCCCTCTGCGCCGAATGGGAGTCATTTGGCCCCCCGCGAGGCACTGCACTCACGCGAACGGAAGGAGGCGCGACCGTTGTCGGCCAATATGCCGGACTGGGGCCGCGCGGTCAATTGCGGCTGCGTGACGGCCAAGGCCGAATCCAGGAACTGTTCAGCGGAGACGTTCAGGCATGAGTGACCACCTGCTCGCCGTCGATGTCGGAAATACACACACAACGGTAGGGCTGTTTCGGGGAACTCAGCTCGTGGACTCATGGCGTCATGCCACGCGAGTTCCGCGAACCGGAGATGAACTCTGGTTCTTCGTGAATCAATGCCTGCAAGTCGCGGAAATCCGGCAAGACCGCGTGGTCCGGATTTCCATCTCATCGGTCGTGCCGGAGCTTAGTCAGAACTATGCGCGAATGGTGCGACGCCGCTTCGCGATCGAGCCATTTTTCATCAGCGCGGAGAGCGTCAAGTCGCTCCGAATTTCCTACCAGCCACCGAGCGCCGTTGGATCCGATCGACTGTGCGGAGCCGTGGCGGGCGCGGACAAGTACGGAACGCCGCTCATCGTCGTGGACTTGGGCACCGCGACCGTATTCGACGTGATCGATGAGGGCGGAACCTATTTGGGCGGCGCCATCGCGCCGGGGGTCTCCACCGCCGCCTCCAGTCTGCACGCGGCCGCCGCGCTCTTGCCGACTGTTGAACTGTCGTTCCCGCCCAGCGTGATCGGAACGAGCACAGAGTCTGCGATTCGTTCAGGCGTTTTGTTCGGCGGGATTGACCTGATCGACGGCATGGTCTCGCGGATCCGGGATGCCCTGAAAGCGCCCGCCGCCGTGGTGGGGACCGGCGGTTTCGCCGCCCTACTGCAGCCGCAGAGCCGAACGATTCAGCATGTCGAACCCGACCTCGTGTTGCATGGCATCCGAATCGTCACCGATCAGCAATGATTCTCCAAATTGCGCTGATTGTCGCGTTCCTTGTCTGTACGGTTTCAGCCTCGGCCCAGCGGATTACGCTGGTCTATCCGCGCGTCTATGCGCCGGGTGAATCGTTTGTCTATGAGGACGGCCTCGATTCCACTTTCGTGCTGGGCAACGTGCAGCCCGCCGGAGGCCAGCTTCAAGTGAATGGGACGATCGTGGCGCTGACCCCACAGGGGGCATTCCTGGCGTTCTTGCCTCTGATTCACGAGGAAGCCGGAACAAAAGCGTGGAGGCTGGCTCTAATAGAGCAGGGGGGTAGGGTGTTGGACTCGCTGGTGTTACCCTATCGATACCGCTCGGAGACCACTCCAACCACAGCGGTAGTCGATACTCTTAGCTATCCACGGGTAGTGGTCGTGGTAACCCCGAATGCTCAAACCAGAACGGCGATCGGCGGAGCATACGAGTTCTTTCCAACACTGCAAACCCACCTCCTGGCAATTCGGTCCATTGATGGGTTCTTTGAATTTTCCGTCGGCAGGAGGACTGGCTATGTTGATCGGCGGTTTGTCACGGTCACCAGTGACAGCACGCTCGCTCCGGTCGTGCTCGGTAACGGTGTTTGCATTGGCTCAGACCGGAGCGCAAGCGCATCGTTCGATCTATCAGGTCCGACGCTCTATCGCAGTGAGCTTTCGTCGGATCGCCACGACGTGGTGATTACGCTCGACAATACAGTCTCCTTCGTTGACCGAATCGAATACCGGAATTGGGATTCCGGACTGCTCAACGTTGCCTGCATCCAGCAGGACGGCGAAGTCGAGCTCAGACTCAGCGCCCGCGAACCGATCCGACGCGGCTATCGGGTCTCATTGACGCCCGGCAAGCTTGAGGTGATGTTGGATCTGCAGTTCGCCGGAGAGCGGGGCAAGCTGCGCGGGAAGACCATCGTGATCGACGCCGGGCATGGCGGAGCAGCCGCCGGCGCGATCGGACCCCTGGGCACGAACGAGAAAGACGTCGCGCTGCGGTGGTCGGCGTTGATCGGTGAGGAACTCGCGCGAACCGGAGCGCGAGTCGTGCAAACCCGCGCGGCGGATGTTGACCTGAGCCTGTACGATCGGATCGACGCCGCTCGCGCGCTGAACGCGGATTGTTTTGTCAGCCTGCATGTCAACGCGCTGCCCGACGGGCAAAACCCGTGGCGGAAACACGGTAGCGGCACGTATTACTACCAGTCGGAATCGCGCCGACTGGCCGAGACTATCCAACGCGAGATTCTTGATACCGGCGGACTCCGTGACGACGGAGTGTATGATGCGAATCTGGCGGTCGTAAGGCCGACTGAATTCCCGGCTGTCTTGATCGAATCAGCCTATCTGATTCACCCGGCCGAGGAACAGCTATTGCTATCGGATGACTACTTACGCCGCCTGTCCCGCGGAGTTGTGCGCGGTCTGGCGGCCTATTTTCAGGCGGAGAAAGCGGAGAAATAGGCGGAGACCGACGGTTGGAAAAACACTACATTACGAAATCAGGCTACGAGAAGATCGTGATCGAGCTTGCCGAGTGGAAAAATGTCAAGCGACCCGCGATGGTCAATCAGCTGGCGACCGCTCGCTCGCATGGCGACCTCTCGGAAAACGCCGAGTATCATGCCGCCAAGGAAGACCTGGCTCGCATCGATCACAAGATCTTTCAACTCGAGAGCGCGCTGCATACCGCGGTTTTGATCGACGAGACCAACGTCAACACCGATCAGGTCCGGCTGTACACCCGCGTCCGTGTGCTCGACCTGTCGAAGAATCAGGAGCGGGAGTACTCGTTGGTTTCCCCCACGGAAGCGAACCCCGCCGAAGGCAAAATCAACCACCAATCTCCCGTTGGCAAGGGGTTGATCGGAGCCAAGGTCGGTGAGTCCGTGGATATCCAGGTGCCGTCGGGCACCGTCTCCTGGAAAATCGTCGCGATCATGCCGTACCAGCAATAGAGGTGCTTCATGGAACGAGCAGTCAGACAACTTACCCGGTCACGAAAGGAACGCGTCTTCGCCGGTATCTGCGGCGGGATGGCAGTCTATCTCGGCCTTGATCCTGTGCTCGTCCGTGTGCTGTTTGTCGCGCTGACGATGCTTTCGAATGGCATCGGCGTCGTTGTCTATCTGCTGGCCTGGTTCATTGTTCCCCTCGAACGCGAAGCCGCCGCCGAACCGTATATTCCGTCGGCTGCCAACCGTCCCAAGGCCGCCCTGGTCCTGGTGGGCGCCTTTCTGATCCTGTCCGGCCTGATCGCACTCTCGACCTCTTGGTTTCCCAGCTTCTGGGAGATCTCCGATGTGCGCTGGGCTGGCCCGGCGGTCCTCGTTATCGCCGGTCTCGCCATGATTATCTGGCAACGAAACCAAGCCGCGGGTGACGACCAACAACAAGCACTCGTCGGCGACGAACTATCTACCGGAGCTACGGCCATGCAGGGTTCCACTACTCAGGGCGGATCGCGGGTCCGCCGGCTCGTGCGCGTTCGTGAGGGTCGAAAAATCGCCGGCGTCTGTACGGGCTTCGGCGCTTATTTCAATGTCGATCCGACCATCATCCGACTGGTCTGGCTGGCCCTGCTCCTGATTGCAGGTACGGGCCTGCTTCTGTATATTATCTGCTGGATCGCCATGCCGCTCGAGGCGGAAAACCCGCTTAACGTGCACGGCGCCGGACCGCCTCCCCCATCTTCGACGACCCCAAGCTCTACCTGATGCAGGATCGTACCCGAAATTTTTGTATTGTCGCCCACATTGACCACGGCAAGTCAACGCTCGCCGATCGCCTGCTTGAGCTGACCCACACGCTGGACCCGCGCCAAATGCGCAAGCAGGTGCTGGACTCCATGGACCTGGAACAGGAGCGGGGCATCACCATCAAGATGCACCCGATCACCATGAACCTCGTCCACAGCGACGGCCGTGAATACACGCTGAATCTGATCGACACCCCCGGGCATGTCGATTTTACTTATGAAGTCTCCCGCAGCTTGAAGGCGTGCGAAGGAGCCTTGCTGGTCGTGGATGCGAGTCAGGGGCTGGAGGCGCAGACGCTCTCCAACCTCTATCTTGCGCTCGATGCCGGACTGGAGATCATCCCGGTTCTGAATAAGATCGACCTGCCGATCGCCCGGGTCGATGAAGTATCGCATTCCATCGTCGATCTGCTCGGCTGCGACGAAGACGATATCCTGAGAGTCAGCGCCAAGACCGGCGCCGGCTGCGAAGCGGTCCTCGCGGCGGTGGTCGCACGTGTGCCCCCGCCCAAGGGAAACCCGGGCGCGCCGCTGCGCGCGCTGATCTTCGACTCCATGTACGAAAGCTATCGCGGCGCCATTGCCCATGTCCGCGTGGTTGACGGCGCCGTGCGACCCGGAATGAAGCTGCGGTTCGCGGCTACACTGAAGGAGTACGAGGTCAGCGAGGTCGGCATTCTTCGCCTGGCGCAGATTAGACAGGACGAGTTGCAGGCGGGAAGCGTCGGCTACGTCGTTTCCGGCTGCCGTGACGTGCGCGATCTCAAGGTCGGCGATACGGTGCTGGATGTCGCCAATCCGTATGCGGAACCGCTGCCCGGTTATCGCGAAGTCAAACCCATGGTATTCGCCGGGATCTATCCCGCGGACACAAACGATTATGAGCTGTTGCGCGACTCGATGGGCAAATTGCGCCTGAATGACTCCGCGCTGATTTATGAACCGGAAACGTCCATCGCACTGGGCTTCGGTTTCCGCGTGGGCTTCCTGGGCCTGCTGCATCTTGAGATCATTCAGGAGCGACTCGAGCGCGAGTACAACCTGAATCTCGTCTGCACCGTGCCGTCCGTCGAGTACCGGGCGATCATGACTGACGGCGAAACCAAGCTCGTGGACAATCCCGTGATGCTGCCGGCGGCCACCGCCACCGATCACCTCGAGGAACCGTATATTCAGGCGTCGATCATCACGCCCGAGGAGTATATCGGCGCGATCATGCAACTCGCGATCGAACACCGCGGGATTCATCAAGATACCGTGTACCTTGATGCTACGCGCGCCAACCTGCACTACCAATTTCCCCTCGCGGAGATCATCTTCGACTTTTACGATAAGCTCAAGAGCATCAGCCGCGGTTACGCGTCCTTCGACTATGAACTGCTCGACTATCGACGCAGCGAGTTGACCAAACTGGACATCCTGGTCAACGGCGAAGTTGTCGATGCCCTGTCGGTGATCGTGCACACCGAGAAAGCCTATAGCTGGGGTCGGCGGGTGTGCGACCGGTTGGCCAACTTGATCCCGCGACAGATGTTCGATGTCGCGATCCAGGCGAGTCTCGGCTCGCGAATCATCGCGCGTTCCACGGTCAAGGCGCTGCGCAAGAACGTGCTGGCGAAATGCTACGGCGGCGATATCACGCGCAAGAAGAAGCTACTGGAGAAACAGAAGGCGGGGAAGAAGCGTATGAAATCCATCGGTAACGTCGAGATTCCGCAGGAGGCGTTTCTCGCAATCCTGAAAGCGGAGTGACGTTTCCGTGATTTACCCCGATACTATTCATGGAGATCAGTTGATTGCAGATGCCCGCTGAAAACACGCTGAAGACGGCAGCCGGCCACAGCGGCGATCGCCCGCGCAGCACCGTTCGCGAGTGGACGGACTTCATCGTGACGCTCATCGTCATGGTGTTCTTTATCCGCGTCACTACCGTCGAAGCATTCCGAATTCCCACGGGTTCGATGGAAGACACGCTGCTGGTCGGGGATTTCCTGCTGGTGAACAAATTCGTGTACGGAGTGCGCACCCCCGACTGGCTGGGCGTTCCGTTCACCAAGTTCGGCTTCAGCATTCCGAGTTACAAGTTCGACGGTCCGCGCAGCGTGCAGTCCGGTGACATCGTCGTCTTCCGCTATCCGCGAAATCCTGAATTGAATTACATCAAGCGTTGTGTTGCCGGACCGGGGCAGACGGTCGAGATTCGACTGCGACAAGTGTTTGTCGATGGTCAGCTCTTCGAAAACCCGGCGTTCTCCAAGCATACGCGCGAAATGGCCCCGCTGGGTATCGCCGAACGCGGGATGTTCGGCCAGCCGCCCGGGATCCCCTGGAATCGTGATAACTACGGACCGATCACCGTCCCTGCCGGACACTACTTCATGATGGGTGATAACCGCGATAACTCTGAGGACTCGCGATTCTGGGGATTCGTGCCGCAGGACAATATCGTCGGTCAGGCGCTCGTTATATACTTCAGCTACAACAAGTACGTCGATCTCAGCCACTGGTATGACATCATTCGCTGGGGGCGGATCGGCACCATGATCCACTGATCCCGGGCTCGTCGTCAGGTTTTGCCAACGGAAAACGCCGCGGAATCAACCGCGGCGTTTCGCATCTTGTGAATCGGCACCTGTTCGGCCAGCAGTCTTACACCGTCGCGACTTTGAGATACTCGACCATCAGAAAATACAGTCGATCGAACAGCAATGCGATCCGGTTCATCACGGTGTAGCCGTAGCCGGCCCCAAAGCCCACCATGAGCAGCGCGGTCCCGCCAATCGCCGCGTATCGCAACGGACCCCGCTGCTCGATCGAAAAGAAGAAGTAAAACAGCACGCACACCAGACCGATGGTAAATGTCGGATTGTCCAGCATGCCGAGGAAGGTCAACGCCCCGGGATTGCCGGCGAAATGCTCAATCGATGGCACCGAAATCACCGGGATCAAGCTCGCCTGCACCTGCAGCACCAGATCGCCGGAGGCAAAGCCAATGACCGCCAGCCCCGCATAGACGCCGATAATCAACGACATCGGGTACCGCGAGATCCAGGACAGCCCGGACGAGAAGCGCGTAAACAAGGCCGCCCCCATCAAGAGCGGAATGAGCAGAAAGTAGTTCTGTCCGGTGGAAAGCGGACGCCACAAGTTCGGCAGAATCACATTGTAGAACTCGGTGCAAACCACATAGCCTGCCGCGACTCCGACAAAGAGGTGCTCGGCAAACTTGTAGAACGGATTGTCCTTATACAGGAAACTCAGCACCGCTACCGTACAGAAGGCCGCAACGCTGCTCCACAGAAAATCCATCAAGCGCTCCTTGACCGACGGTTGATGAAGAAGATCACGTTGCCGACGACGATGAAAAAGATGATAATCAAATGCCCGGTCGTCTGACCGCCCATCGTAATCAGCGCCAACCCCGGTTTCTTCAGGAGTGATTCATACTCTGCCGCCCCGCTGATCCCGGTCAACAATCCGCGCAATTGCCCGCTCTGCAGGTAAGCGGAGTATTCAGGAACCGAAACCGCTGACGCGCCGCTGACAATCGGGATCCCGAAGCGCGCCTGAACATACTGCACGTACTCCTTGGTGCCGGGATAGCCGGCCGAGATGTTGACGAGCAAAGCGAAACTCGCATAATTTTCCACGGTCCGCATGAGCGGAATCCGCTCAATCGGCGTGTGATAGTAGTCCAACGGAAATGCGCTGCGCAGCGAGCGGCCCATTTCCACAATCACCGCCTCCCGCCCCTCTTTCTGGCCGAGGTAGCAGTAATCTTCGCCGTACTTCAGCCCGTACTCATCGCGACAGATCAAATTCACCTGCTGCTCGACCAGCGCCGGCCCGGTGGACCACAGCGTGATCACCACAAAGCGCAGGCGCCTTTCACATAGGTGGCGCAGGGTGGCCTGCATCATCGGATTCAATTCGGCTTTGCCGCCCGGATCGTAATCCGCGGATAGCAGCACTAACGAACCGGCCGGCAGCTCCTCGATCGCGTTGTAAAATGCGCGAACCGGCGGCGTCACCGCGGGCGCGATGCCGAATTTCAGAAACAATGGCAGCGCGACACTGAGCGCAATGAACAGGTAGATCCAACGCCGGTCGAGCTTCTCAAGTTTCGACAGAAAGAGATGGCTCATGTATTTCCTTGTTCGCTCATTCCCGACCCAGATAACTGCGTTCAATGCCCAGGATAACCTTGAGCCCGGTGGCAATCGCGCCCAGCGCCGCCCCGATCAGAATTCCGCGCTGCGCGGCGGTATTCGGCACATTCATGATCCAGTCCACGACCGGCGGCAGGTCTTTCCAAATCGACGCGCTGAGCGGAATCCGCCCGAGCATCACGAGTACCGCGGTGATCGCCAGCACCGCGGCCTGCCACGTCCGAATTCGAAATGCGCGAAAGGCCGCGGAGGCGATGAAGAACGCGAGCGAAGCATACATCGTCGCCGACATCGGCGTGTAGATATTGTTGAACAACCGATCGTTGGCAAAGTCTCCTTCCTTGATGCCGCCCACCAGACCCGGGATCACCATCAGAAAGAAGCCCAGCACCAATACCAGTTTGTACGGCCAATGCGGCGCCTTGCGATAGACCAACTCGCCATTGATCCGCAGGATATTCGCCGACCCCAGCACATAAGAAAATGCGATCACGATGATCGCCCAACCCTGCAACTGACCGGCAAGCAAGTTCACCGTCGGGTGCGGAATGAAGTATTGGACAATCATAAACAGCCCAAATACCAACGTAATCAGCAGCGGAATCTCTCTTCTCATGCCTGAATTCGGGTCCGGGTTAGCTTACGGAGAACCAGCTGGCGATAACGTGAACGCCAAACAGTTCGAGAATCATGGCGGCCACCAGCAGCACGATCAACCCGAGCTTGAACCAGTCCGTGGCCTTGACCGTCCCCAGCATGTCCGCGTTTTGTGTCACGAGCGCGCTCGCCGCAAAATACTCCTCGCCGATCAATGTGTAGTCACAGGCGACTACGAAAAACGGCAGCTGATGCACGTTCGCCGTCCCTGCGATCTGGATCGACCCGCTGGCGAATCCGGTCTCCGAGAGGATCAAGGACTCCGCGAAGAAGGCTCCGAGATACAGGTGAGCCGCGGTCTTTTCGCGCATCATGATCCCCGCGACTCCGCTCGTAAACGCGAACTGCTCATCCGAGAGATAGCGAATATTGTCCCGGTTGTAGCTGTCCGGTCGTGCCGCGTTGAGATAGCCCTGCTTCACCGCCTCTTCGGCGACTCCCACCATAAACGCGCGGTTCAGCGGTACGATGATCGGGGTGTCGTAGTTTGCGCACTTCGATGCTACCGATGTCAATAACTGAATCGACGCGATCGTCTGAATATTCTCGATGTTCTGAGTGCCCGGTACATAAAGCACGGGTTTCCCTAATTCCGTCGCCCGTCCGATCGCTTCGTCGATCGCGTCGATTCCCGCCAAACGGCGAAACTTCAGCGTTTCGCCGCGCTTCGCCCGCTTAACCCAGTAGAGCACCAGCGCAAAAAAGACCAGGATCATCAACAAGATGTTCACCCGGTTCGTATTGAACCACGAGACTTGTGGGCGAAACATCGCGCTCACCGGCGACTCGCTCCGGCGCAACCGCTTGGCCGTGCGATACACCACCGAATCCGCGCGAAACGAGTCCGGCACCGCGACCAAGGTTGAATCGAGCGCGACGACTTGCGCGAAATATTGCCCGCGGTGGCTGATCCGGAAATTCTCCCCGGAACTCACCGTCAGATCGCGCGCCAGCGCGGGCGCCGCTCCGACGACCACGAATCCGTCCCGGTCATTCTCCGACAATCGCACTTCGTACCCGAAGATCTGGAATCCCGGCAAGGGGCTCGGCTGCCACGTGACAACCATCGACGTGCCGTCATCATTGGGCACGTCGGCAATTGCAACGTCACGAGGCGCCGGACCCTGCGCTGTTACGAGGATGTCCTGGGCCAGCGCGATGGACGCCGTAACGGCCATCCACCATGCAAAGAGGCGCAACAGTCTGGGCATGAGCCGGTCGTGAGAAATTGTCAGTTGAGAGTTAAGGGAGTGGAACGGTCGCTGGCGGCCCTGCAGCGCAGCTGCTGCTCAAGACGCGCGCGATGGCAGCGAATGAGGTCACGCGACTGACAGGGACTACGCCTAATAAAGCAGATTTGTGCATGATGTCAAGCGATTTCGGCGGTTCGCAGAAATCTCCGTCATCCGGCGATGCAGAAACGGCGCGGTATCGCCGCGCCGCCACGCACCTGAATGCATGTTCAACGGTCTCGCTATGGTCCAATCGTTTGGATTCCGGAGCGGGAGTAGGGAGGACGATAGTTGTCGAGCACGGCCATGAAGGAGCCAAACGAGACCCGCGACTGCATTCGGATCGGGATCCGGTATTGATCGTTGGTTACCCAGACATAAACGCGCGCCCCGCGCTCCTTCTTGAACAGTCCTCCGCTGCGGAACACGGGCTCGACCTTCAAACAATCAAATGATCCAAGCTCACACTCCACGGTCTCGCGCGCGTGCGTAATGACCATCAAGTCATACGTCTTGTTCACGTCATGAGTCGTGATATACATCGTGTCACCGACGGCCAACGGCAACAGGCGCGCCTTGAAGCCCGCGGAGAGCACGTCCTGCACTCGCGGCGGCACCGCGATCACCGGCTTGGCCTTGCCGTCGTCCCACCAATGCACCAACCACTCCGCCAGGTCGAACTTCACTAACTTGTCGTCGTTGTATGTGCCCTCGTGAA
Source organism: candidate division KSB1 bacterium (assembly GCA_016214895.1). NCBI lineage: Bacteria > Pseudomonadati > Candidatus Zhuqueibacterota bacterium. The sequence goes on along the minus strand of JACRMR010000008.1, from coordinate 261,179 downwards.
GTCGCTTGCGGAATTGATGCGTGTACACCGAATCGGCGTCGATCCACGTTTCGATCGTATCACGTACCTTGAAAATCAAGTCATAGGCTTTCGCGCTGCGCGCACTGGACATCGCGCGCATTACCAGCTCACCGTTCAGGCGGGTCGTGTCAAGCACGGCGAGTTTTGCCTTGCCCGCCGGTACAAAGCCGAACACGACCTTGTACTCCATCTCCTCGCCCAGCCAGTATTCCGGCGTGATGATGGTTGGCAAGTCGCGCATGGCGGAATCGGCGCGGCCCAACGGATCCACACTCACCAGGTCCGGTCGTTCCTCGGCCACGCCCGGAGCAGGCGCGAACCCGCGAAGCAGCAAGGCCAGCGCAATCAACGTCAGCAGATGGGTCGGCGGTCTCACGTGCAAAGTCAGCATTTCTCCAAGCTGTGCAAATTTCGTTCCCCGGTCAGGCATGCTTCCACACCGACATAATCTCCGACTCCTTCACCGATAGTTCGCGAACGACGACCGGCTCCTTGCCTCGAACGTCCACCACCGTGGACGCCCGACCTTGCAGTAATTCTCCGGTTTTCACCACAAAGTCACAGGCTCCCGTCACGGCCGGGCTGACTTCCCCGAAGAAACCGGGAGGCTTATGCCCCGGCAAGTTTGCACTGGTTGCCCACAACGGAGCCTCAATTGCGCTCAACACCTGTAGCAGAAAATCAGATTTCGGCACACGATAACCCAACGAGCGATCCGGGGTCTGAAACTCCTCGGGGATCGCGCCCGACGTCTTCCAGACCAGCGTGAGCGGACCCGGCCAGAAGCGCTCGGCGAGCGCGACAATTCGCGGCGACGGCACGTCCCCCGCGCACTGGCTCATGCGGATGATGCTGTCGATCAAAACCGCGGTCGGTTTCGCGCCGCGTTCCGGCTTGACGCGCTGCAGTTTCTCGAAAACGGTCTGGCTGAACGCCAAACCGCCGATCCCGTACACCGTATCCGTCGGAAAGAGCACCAGGTCGCCGCGGCGAATCGCTTCCACGGTGTCGGCGACCACCGCGACGAAATTCGCACCGGATAGGTCACGCAGGATCATTACCAGCTACCGACGATCTTATTCAGTATATCCAGTTGCAGCTTACCGACCGCTTCTTCAATCGCGGCATTGCGATTCTCCAGCGATCCCGTGTACGGATAGATGGCCCAGGCGGGGTAAACCTGCGTCCACAGCGGATTCTGCGTCGCATTGTCGATCAGCTCAATCTCGCAGCTCATCGCGAACCGATATTCTTCAACCACTTGATTCGCCCGGGCCGTATAGGGTTGATCCTCGACGCGCACGATCCGGCCGCGCAAAATGGCGTCCGCCTGGGACTCCGACGTCACGCGCAACGTGCCGTCGCGCTGAAAACCACGCGTCAGCGTCTGCGTGACCAAGTCCGCGATGCCGAATTCCGTCGAAAGATTCTCAAAGGTCGGAATCGAAATGGACTTGATCGCACCAGCACTCTGGCCCCGAAACGAGTAGCTGCAGCCCGCGACAAGCAGGGCCACCGCGAGCAACGCGCTAACCGATTTCATAGTCCTTGAGCTTCCGGTAAAGCGTGCGTTCGCCGATTCCCAGGTCCCGCGCCGTTCGCCGGCGATTGCCGCCGTTCTGCTCAAGCGTCTTCATGATCTGGTCGCGCTCCAAATCCTCTAACTTGGAACTCGCCCCCGCGGGGTCCGCCGTCGCCTCGACCCGCGCGATGGCGGCCAACAACAAGTGCTTGACCTCGCCGACTTCGCGCCGCAAATCAAGCAGTGCCCGTAACACCAATTCGCGTTCCAAAGCTTCCGGCTGACGATGCAGCGGAACCGGCAACAGGTGCGGGGAACCGCTCTGCGGCAAGTGCGATCGGAAATCTTCGACAGTCAACTCGCCGCGCTCCCGCGACAGCGTCAGCGCGGATTCGACGGTGTTGCGCAGCTCGCGGATGTTGCCCGACCAGTACTGTCCCATCAACAACCGCTTGGCCTCGTCGCCAATTCGCGGGATCGGCAGATGATTCCGCTCGCAGAATCTCCGCGCGAATTCCTCAACCAACAGCGGAATGTCCGGCGCGTGGTCGCGCAAGGGCGGTACCGAAATCGTGACCGCTTTGAGTCGGTAATACAGGTCCTGCCGGAACTCATTGCGCGAAACCGCCGCCGCCAGATCGACATTTGTCGCCGCAATCATCCGCACATTCACCCGCTGCGTGCGACTCGACCCCACCCGCATGAATTCCCCGGTTTCGAGCACCCGCAGAAGCTTCACCTGAACCGGTAACGGCATTTCCCCAATCTCGTCCAACACCAGCGTCCCGCCGTCAACTTGTTCAAAATAGCCTAAGCGCTGCCGGTCTGCGCTGGTGAAGCTGCCGCGCTCATGGCCGAAGATCTCGCTTTCGAAAATCCCCTCGGGAATGGCGCCGCAATTGACGATCAGGACGGGTTTCGCTGACCGCTGAGATTTCTCATGGATCGCGCGGGCCACCAGCTCCTTGCCGGTTCCGCTTTCGCCGATAATCAAGACAGAGATATCCGTCGGCGCGACCTGCAGGATCAGCGATCGCAAGCTCTTCATCGCGACGCTCTCGCCTAATAGCGAGCGCATGGCTGCAGAGGCCGCACTCATCCCTGACCGATGTCCGTTCGATAGCGCAACCCGGGAACCGCAAGCTTGGCAGCCAGTTCGTATGCGTGGCGCGATGCCGCGGAAACCCCCGTTCCAATACCCACGGCGTTCAGCACCCGGCCGCCGCTGCTCACTGGCTCCGCGCCCTGCAGCGACGTTCCTGAATGAAGCGTGTAAGCTGCCGGGCCATCCGGAATCTGCCGCAGGCTGATGTTCTTCGCATGACTCGCCGGATAGCCGGATGCCGCTAACACAATGCTCACCGCCGCCGTGTTCACCTGAGCAACAGGCGGAAGCGCGGCGAGCTTCCCGTGAGCGCACGCCCGGGCATGCTCCGCGAAATCCCCATCCCAAACCGCGAGAACCGACTGTGTTTCGGGATCGCCCAAGCGACAATTGAACTCGATCACCTGTGCCCCGGCGTCGGTCAGGATCAGACCGGCATACAAGACTCCCACAAACGGAGTTCCCTGATCCGCAAGCCCGCGCAATACCGGCCTCACGATGTCTTGTTCAACCGCGGATAGCAGCAAATCGTTCCACCCCGGCGCCGGGCAAACCGAACCCATCCCTCCCGTATTCGGTCCGGCGTCACCGTCCAACGCCCGTTTGTAGTCCCGCGCCGCCGGCAGCGCGCGAAAGTCCGTGCCGTCACTCCAGAACATGCACGACACTTCAGGACCGTGAAGCCGCTCTTCAAGTACGACGCGACTCCCGGCGACTCCGAGCACGCCATCGACCAGCAGGGCGCGTGCCGCGGTCAGCGTCTGCGCATTGTCGTCACAAACAAATGCGCCCTTGCCCGCCGCCAGGCCGTCGGCCTTCACTACCCAATTTCCCGGCCCGGCGGAAATCAAGTAGGCCGCGAGCTGCTCAAACTCAGAAAACACTTCGAACCGTGCGGTGGGTACGCCCAGCGCTCGCATCAGTTCCTTGGCAAATACCTTGGACGACTCGATTCGGGCCGCGGCCGCACTCGGACCGAAGCAAGGAATGCGACCGGCCTGAAGAAGATCGGCGAGGCCTGCCGCCAGCGGCTGCTCCGGACCAACGATGACCAGATCAGGCTGCACACCGACCAGCGCTGAATACAGTCCCCTAACATCTGAGACATCGACGGAAATGTTGCTGGCCAGCGGCGGTGTTCCGCCGTTTCCCGGAAGTGCGAACAGGACATGCTGCCCTGGACTCTGTGCCAGTTTGCGCAGAATGGCATGTTCCCGTCCGCCCGATCCGACAACCGCGATTCTCACCGGTAGCTCCGATAGAAGATGAACTGGCCGCTGTCAACGCTGCCTTGATCCCCGCCGTCCCACACTCCGCTCACCGTATCTCGTCCGGTGTAAGTGCCGGACCACAATGTCGGATAGGACGTCCCCCCGAGTACCAGCACGCCCTGTAACTGAAATGATCCGGCGTTGACGCCGCCACTGGTCAATTGGAATTGATAGGCCTGCACGAAGGAGGTCGTCACGATTCCCGCGAACAGGGCGCCCCGCTGATCCATCGAAAACTGCGCGTCGTTCACCGTGCTCCACTGCGTGCTGGACAATTGGCCGCTCCAGTAACCCGTGAGATTGTACCCGCTAAACTCTCGATTTACGCGGAAATCGCTGACCCCGGAGGGCTCCTGCACATGCACGACCAGGCCGATATCCTGGATCTCCGCCTGCGCGCGATAAAGCGTTCCGTCCCGGTGAAAATTGAACCACAGCGTGTCTTCAGCCGAGTCCGTGTAGATATTACTGAGTGCAAGCGTTGCTCCGCGATAGGCTATCGCCCCGCTGAAATCGGCCGAGTCCGCTTGAGTGACTTCGATCCGCACATTGGCAACCGGCTCGCCCAATGCCGCCACACCCACGTACCCCCCCGCTACCGTCGCTTCGATCGGATGCTCAGGATCCGTCGGGTACTTCTTGCACGACAGCCCGACCCACACACTGAAGGCAATGAGCACAGCGACCACCGCCAACCGTTGCTTCATTTCAGTTTCGCTTTCAATCGCTCGATCTCGTCCCGCAGCTGAGCTGCTTGCTCGTACTCTTGACGTTTCGCCGACGCCTTCATCTCCTTCTCCAGCCGCGCGATCAACTCCTCGAACCCGGCCACGGTCAGGAAATCGTGCTGCGCCTCCTGAACGATCTCCTTGATCCGCGCATCCGCGACCGTCGTCGAAATGAGTACGTCCTCGATGGACTTGACCACGGATCGCGGCGTGACGCCATGTGCCTCATTGTAGTCACGCTGAATGCGCCGCCGGCGCTCCGTCTCGTCGATCACCTTCCGCATGGAATCCGTGACTTTGTCGGCATAAAAAATTACCCGGCCATTCACGTTCCGCGCCGCCCGTCCCGAGATCTGCATCAGACTGCGCTCACTGCGCAGAAACCCTTCCTTGTCCGCATCCAAAATCGCCACTAAGGAGACCTCCGGAAGGTCCAGGCCCTCCCGCAATAGATTGATGCCGACCAGCACGTCAAATTGCGCAAGCCGCAAATCGCGCAAAATCTCCACGCGCTCCAGTGCGTCAACTTCGCTGTGCAGCCAACGCACCTTGATGTTCAGGTTCTTCAGGTATTCGGTTAAGTCCTCGGACATCCGCTTGGTCAGCGTAATGACCAGGGCCCGCTCCTTGCACTCCACAATTGCGCGCAGTTCGCCTAACAGGTCATCGATCTGTCCCTTCACGGGACGGACACTGATCTCCGGGTCAATCAACCCCGTGGGCCGGATGATCTGCTCGACTAACACGCCTTTGCTCTGCTCCAGCTCATACTCGCTCGGCGTCGCGCTGACGAAGATGCACTGTTGAACCATCCGCTCCCATTCCTCAAACAGCATCGGCCGATTGTCCAACGCCGACGGCAGCCGGAAGCCGTACTCGACCAGTGTCTCCTTGCGCTGGCGGTCGCCGCGGTACATCCCGCGAATCTGCGGCACGCTCACATGCGACTCATCGACGATCAACAGGAAATCCCTGGGGAAATAGTCAAACAGGGTATCCGGCCGTTCGCCGGTCGGCCGACCGGAGAGGTGGCGCGAATAATTCTCGATTCCGCTGCAATAACCGACCTCCCGCATCATTTCCAGATCGAACCGCGTTCGCTGCTCGATCCGCTGAGCTTCCAACAGCTTGTTCTGGCCGCGCAGCTCGGTCACGCGCTCGTCGAGTTCGGCCGCGATCGAAGTCATCGCCCGCTTGAGATTCGGTACCGACGTCACAAAGTGCTTGGCCGGATAGATCGCCACCGACTCCGGGGCCTCCAGGACGTCCCCGGTCAATATCTTGATTTGCTTGATCGCCTCGACGGTGTCGCCGAAGAACTCGATTCTGTACGCGGTCTCTTCGTACGCCGGGTGAATCTCCACCACGTCCCCCCGGACCCTGAACGTACCGCGCGGGAACTCAATGTCATTCCGCGTGTAGTGCATATCCACCAGGCGTCGCAGCAGCTCTCGACGATCGACCTCTTCGCCCATCGATACAAACAGCAGGAGCTCCTTGTAGTCCTTGGGCGATCCCAGACCGTAGATCGAGCTGACCGAGGCCACGATGATCACGTCTTCCCGCTGCATCAGCGACGACGTCGCCCGTAACCGGAGTCGATCGATCTCCTCGTTGATATCCGTCTCCTTCTCGATATACGTATCGGTCGTCGGCAAGTACGCCTCCGGCTGATAGTAGTCGTAGTAGGAAATGAAGAACTCGACCGCGTTATTGGGAAAAAAACTGTGAAACTCACCGTACAACTGCGCTGCCAAGGTCTTATTATGCGACATGATCAGCGTCGGACGTTGAACCTGCTGAATCACATTGGCCACCGTAAACGTCTTCCCGGACCCCGTGATCCCCAGCAGAGTCTGAAACTTGTCCCCCCGGCGAATCCCCGTCACAAGCTCCCCGATCGCCTGCGCCTGATCCCCCTGAGGTCTTAACTCCGAGATGAGCTCGAACTTCTTCATGTCCGTAATTTAGCGTTTGACTGCCAAAACTGCAAGTCCGGTGGCAGACTGAGGAACTCCCTAAAGCTATAATCATAAGGACTTCCGATTCCGACTACCAATTTGACGGTCTAAACTCAGAGGTGCCGGGCTATTGCATTTCCCAAATGGAGTTTGTATATTACACGTTTAACAAAATCATATGGATATCGGGAGACACGGCTGATGATGACGCAGATGCGGGAAAACATGCCCCTGATCATGTGGATCTTGGTGGCAGCTTTTCTCGGAACGATTGTCTTTTCGTGGGGCATGGGTGGCTTCAATAGCGGGCAACAGTTAGACGGTGTCGTCGGAAAAGTCGGCGACCGCGAAATCCTCTATGACCGCTACAACCGCCTCGTCCAGGACCGTGTGCAGTCCGAGCGCCAGCGGGACACCACCGCGACCATGGACGACGCCAAAGTCAAGCAACTCCGCAAACAGGTCTGGGATGATCTCGTTCGTAGCGAACTCATGGCTGCGTACCGTGATAAGCTCGGCCTCGTGACGTCCGATGCGGAGGTCGCGTTCGCGGTCAAGAATAACCCGCCAAGCTGGCTGCGCACCAATCAAGCCTTCTTGACTGACGGCCAGTTCGATCGCTCGAAATACGACGAGTTTCTGCGCAACCCGCAATCCGCCGATATTCTGGTCTCGCTCGAAGCCGACTATCGGGAATCGATGGGCAACCAGAAGGTGATCGACCGTATCATCGCGCCGATCTTTGTGACGCCGACGGAAGTCTGGGATGAGTACGTCATCACGTCGCGCAAGCTCAATGCCGCGATCGTCTCGTTCCCCGCGCGAAATTATCCGGTCGATTCCACGTCGATTACGGCGGCGGAAGTCGAACGGTACTACGTCGGACACAAAGTCGATTATCAGCGGAAAGAACGCCGCAAGCTGTCCTATATCGCCGTGCCCGTGGTGGCGACGCGCGAAGACAGCCTGCAAGTCATCGAACTCGCCCAGGAAATGGTCCAGCGCGCGACGGCGGGTGAGAGCTTCGCCGAGCTCGCCAAGGAATTCTCGGAAGATCCGGGTAGCGCCAAGCAGGGCGGAGAGCTCGGCTGGTTCGGTCGCGGGCGGATGGTCAAGGAGTTCGATTCCACCTGTTTTGCCGCCGAAATCGGCAAGGTGGTCGGCCCGATCCCGACGCGCTTCGGTGTCCACGTCATCAAGGTCGAAGCCCGCGCCGGAGAATCTCCCACGGACTCCGCGAAAGCCCAGCACATTCTCGTCAAGTGGAAAGTCGGCCAGGATACCGATGAACGCGCCGCCCAGAAGGCCAAGGACTTCACCGATGCCGCCAAAACCGACGGCTTCGATGCTTCGGCCGCCAAGGCTAATCTCGAAATCAAGGAAACGGACTGGTTCCTGAAAAGCCCGCAGGGCTCAATCCCCGGCCTCGGCGCACTGCAACCCGCCATGGATTTCGCCTTCTCGTCAAAGATCAGCACGATCAGCTATGTCTATCGCACCAAAATCAAGTCTGACGACGCCTACATTGTCTGCGCGGTCAAAGATGTTTCACCGGAGGGCGTGACTCCGCTCACCGAAGTGGAACACCTGATCCGCGGCCAACTCCTGCGTGACAAACAGGAAGCGCTCGCCCTGGAAGCCGCCAAGAAGTTCCGGGCGCGCGTGAATACGCCCGAAGCGTTCTTGAATGCCGCCGCACGCGAAAGCCTCAAAGTCGATACCACCGGCGATCACCTCCAGCGCGATTTCTTCAAGGGCTTTGGTTCCGACGAGGCGATCGCCAAGTCCCTGCTTAACTTGCGGCCAGGTCAGCTCAGCGATGCGCTTAGCAACACGCGAGGTGGCTACGTCGCCGTGCTCCTCGCGAAGGCCGAGGCCGACTCCGCCGCCTTTGCCGCTAAACAGAAGGAAATCAGCGACCGCCTGAGGCAGACCAAGCAGAATAGTGTGTACTCCGACTGGCTCGCCACGGCTGAAAAGGAGATCGGAGTGGTCGATAACCGGCATCTGTACTACACGGACTACTAAGGCGGCCTTTCGGCAAGTACGTCCGATGACTTCACGACCGAATCCGCAGGGTTCGGTCGTCTTTTCTCACGGCAACTTGTTGACTTATTGGCTGAAAATACCTACTTTAGCTCAGATAATCCCGCCCTTCGGACCCCAATATGCCCGACCAGATCAAATACCAGGTTAACCTCCTGGATTTCCTTGCGTTCCTGCTCCGCTGGCGCAAACTCATCTTGACCGCCTCCTTCGGTGTCGCGCTGGTGGTTGCCGTGATCACATTCATCGTCCCGCAGCGCTATCGCGTCATCGCTGTTGTCCGTTCTCAGGAAAGCGAAGAACAGGGGATCGGGTCGCTGGTCGCGTCTAAGCTCGGCGCGCTCGCCGGCCTGGCAGGAAACGTGGCAGGCTTTGGGGATAGTTACGGCGAGGTCGCGCTCTCGATTCTCCGCAGCCGCTGGATGAGTGAACGAGTGATTGAGAAGTTTGATCTGCAGCATGTGTACAAGATTGAAAGCGGGCCGATTGAAGACGTGATCAAAGCCCTTGCTGCCAATACGAACTTCGGGTCGGCATGCTCATCTGCTTCACCGCCGAGTACGTTATCCCGTGGGCGTCCTACTGGATCGTCTTTACGATGATCAGCATCTTCCCCATGGTTTTCGCCGATCCGGAGCCTGCCACTGCGTGAGCCGATGCTTGCGCCGGGGCCCCTGCCATGACGCGACTCTGGGTGTTGCGCTCACTACTCCTGGTGGCCGATGTCGCCCTGATCGAAGGCCTGTTCTACGCGACCTATGCGGCCAGATTCAAGTCAGGCCTGTTCACGAATCCGGTTCCATTTAGCGCCGCCGAACTCGTCCTGCCCAGCGCGATTGTGCTGTGCTATTGGTTGCTGATCTTTTCCGTCTTCGGACTCTATCGCTATGATCCGCTCCGACAGCGGCGGCGAATTCTCCACGATGCGCTGCGCGCCGCAGGATTCGGTGCGCTTATTCTGTTCATCCTGACGTTTAATCCGCAGGATCCGCTCCCGTCCAGCCGCGTTATCCTCGCCACGTATGCCGCCGGTCTGATCCTGATTGTCACGGGAAACCGGGTCGCCCTGTCCACGATCCTGCGCGATCTCCGCATCCGCGGCATCGGCACGTGGCGTACCTTGCTCGTCGGATCGCGGAACGAAGCAATCGCCGTGGCACGCTATGTCCGGGCGCATCCGGAACTCGGTTTCCGGATTGCGGGCTGTCTCGGCGCTGCCGACTCCGGCGCCGCGCCGGTGCCCATCATCGGCAACTTCGCGGACTTCAGACGACGAGTTGCCGCCGATCGAATTCAGACTGTGCTGTTCGCCACGGAACCGACGGAAGCGCAGGCGCTCTTCCGCCTCATGCGAATCCTCCGCGGTGCCCGGGTCCGCTCTTTCATCTCCCCGAATCTGTATCCGCTGCTCATCGGTGAAGTGCGGCCCGCCGCGTTGCACGGCCATCCCCTGATCGAGTTGCGGCCGGAACTGCTCTCGTGGACCGAGCAGCGATTCAAGCGGCTCTTCGATATCGCCGCCTCCGCTTGCCTCTTGATCCTCAGCCTGCCCGTGTGGCTGCTGCTGCTCGTGGCGATCCCGCTCAATTCGCGGGGCCCCGTCTTCTTTGTGCAGCAACGCGTCGGACTCAACGGACGAGTCTTCCCGCTGCTCAAGTTCCGCTCCATGTTCCAGAATGCCGAAGCCCGGACCGGCGCAGTGCTCGCCGTCGAGCGCGATCCCCGCATCACCGCGGTAGGCCGGTTTATTCGCGCCACGCGGCTCGACGAACTGCCGCAACTCCTGAATGTACTGGTCGGACAGATGAGTCTCGTTGGACCGCGGCCCGAGCGAATTGAATTCGTGCGCCGGTTCCTCCGCGAGATCCCGCTTTACGAACGACGCCTCAATGTGAAACCCGGACTGACCGGTTGGTCACAGGTGCATCTCAAGTATGACTCGGGGACGGAGCAAATCCCGCTGAAGCTGACGTACGACTTTTACTACATCGAAAACATGTCCCTGCCGCTGGACGCAAAGATCCTCTTCATGACGCTATTCGTCATGCTGCGCGGTGAGGGCGTCTGAGCAAGAGACTCGCTATCCATGCTTGACATTCGCCTTGTGCGTGAAAACCCCGATTTCGTCGCCGCCCGCCTTGCGCTCAAAGGCGAGCGCGAAATCGTCCCAAAGCTCCTCGAAGCAGACAGCCGTCGTCGCGCCCTCGTGGCCGAAACCGACGCCCTGAAAGAGCGCCGCAACGCGGTCACCCGTGACATTGCTCTGAAAGCCAAGGCCGGCGAGCTCATTGACGCCTTGAAGTCCGAAAGCCGCGAAATCGGCGAGCGGATCGCCAACGGCGACGATGGTCTGCGTGCCATAGAATCCGAGCTCCAGGCTCTCGCGATGCGCATCCCCAACCTGCCGCACGAATCGGTCCCTGCCGGCGAGTCCGCCGAACAGAACGTCGTGGTCCGCGACTGGGGAAGCGAGGTCAAGTTTGATTTCGCGCCCAAGGATCACCTTGCGCTCGCCGAGTCGCTGAAGATGCTCGACTTCCCCCGCGGCACCAAGATTACCGAACCGGGCTTCCCGGTTTACGTCGGTCCCGGCGCTATTCTCGAACGCGCGCTGATCAACTTCTTCCTCGATTCGCACCGCACGGCCGGCAAGTACACCGAAATCTCAACTCCGTTTGTCGTCAATCGCACCAGCCTCGAAGGCACCGCGCAACTGCCGAAATTTGAGGACCAGCTCTACCACTGCGAAATCGACGACTTGTTCCTGATTCCCACGGCTGAAGTCCCGATTACGAACTTCCATCGCGATGAGTTGCTGCCCGAAGCGCAACTCCCGATTCGTTATTGCGGATATTCACCCTGCTTCCGGCGTGAAGCGGGATCCTACGGCAAGGACACGCGCGGATTCCTCCGCGTCCATCAATTCAACAAAGTCGAGATGGTAAAGTTCGTCGTTCCGGAGACGTCCTACGATGAACTGGAATCCATGGTAACCGACGCAACGGCGTTGCTCGAAGCGCTGAACCTACGCTATCGCGTCCTGCTGCTGTGCACCGGCGACCTTTCGTTCGGCGCCGCGAAGTGTTACGATCTCGAGGTCTGGGCTCCCGCCGAAAAACGCTGGCTCGAGGTCTCCTCCTGCTCCAATTTCGAGTCCTTTCAGGCACGGCGCGCTAACATCCGCTTCCGTCGCAAGGAGTCCGGCAAACCGGAATACGTGCATACGCTAAACGGCTCCGGCCTCGCCACATCCCGCGTCATCGTCGCCATGCTTGAATCCTGTCAAAATGACGACGGAACCTTCACCGTTCCGGCCGCATTGAAGAAATATACCGGATTCGGATTGATTACGCCTGGTGGGGTGCAATAGGGTGGAGGGGCACCTCGCAGCCGTCATCCGCGAATTGCAGCATGTCGCGAGGGTGCTCGCCGCCGCCCACTGTCTCCCCGCCACGGACGGCAATTTCTCCGCCCGCCTCGATGCGACCCGAGTCGTCTTGACCCGCAAAGCGATCGAAAAACGGGAGCTGCGGCAGGACGACTTTGTGGTCAGTGGAGTCGACGATCCCGCGCCTGAGGGCGGATCGAGCGAATGGCGGTTGCACCAGACCCTGTATCGCGCTCGTCCCGAAATCGCCTGTGTACTGCATGCGCATGCGCCCGGCCTGACCGCGTTCGCGGTGGCGCGTCGCGTACCGGACGCAAGCCTGCTCGCGGAATCCGCGTTACTGCTCGGTCGTGTGGCGCTGGTGCCATTTGTCAGCCCGGGCACCGCAGCGCTCGGCGAGACACTGATCGCCACGGACCGTGATGCCGGCGTTTACATCCTCGCTAATCACGGTTCGGTCACGGTCGGCGGCACGATCACGGAAGCGCTGCACCGGATGGAACGCGCCGAATTCCTCGCCGTCGCCGAGATTCAGGCGACAATCCTTGGCCGGACCATGCCGCTCACAGAGACCCAGCTTGCCGAGCTGCGGACTGCTTCCCCGGGGCCGGGTAGCGCGAAGGCCTCGCCGCCTTCATGATTACGCTTGCAATCGAGTCGAGCTGCGACGAGAGCTCCTGCTCCATTCTATCGGATACCGATGTCCTGGCGACACGAACGGAGACCCAGTCCGTGCACGCCCAGTATGGCGGAGTGGTCCCCGAGCTCGCGGGACGGTCCCATCTGGAGTTGCTTCCCGTGCTCGCTCACGAAGCACTATGCGCGGCCGGCGTCAATCCAATTTCCGTAGATCTGTTCGCCGCTACACGCGGGCCCGGGTTGGTCGGCTCACTGCTCGTCGGTACGAACTTCTGCCGGGGTCTGGCCCTCGCGGCGAACAAGCCGTTTCGCGGAATCCATCATATCGAAGCGCATCTCTGGTCGCCTGAAATCGAACACGGTCAACTGCCGTTGCCGTTCCTCGGACTCGTTGCCAGTGGCGGTCACACGCTGCTGGTCGAAGTACTTGGACTGCGGGAATATCGCCTGCTCGGTTCCACCATCGACGATGCCGTTGGGGAAGCGTTCGACAAGGTCGGAAAGCTCGGCGGCCTGCCGTTTCCCGCCGGCGCGTCGCTTGATTCATTGGCCGAACAAGGCAATCCTCGACGCTTCAAGTTCGCCGTTCCGATGCAGGATAACTCATACGATTTCAGCTTCTCCGGTCTGAAGACCGCGTTCCTCTATGCCCTGCGCGATCTCGGTGGATCGCCGAGCGAGTCGGACTTCCGCGACTTGTTCGCCGCCTTCCGCGAAGCCGCCGTGCAGTCCATCGTTCTCAAGACCCGGCGCGCCATATCGACGCTCCAACCGCGCGCGCTCCTCTGCGCCGGCGGAGTAGCCGCGAACTCCCTCTTGCGAACCCGGCTATCGTCGAGCGCCAGCGCCTCCGCGATTCCATTCTACTACCCCGCTCTGCAATACTGCGGGGATAACGCCGCCATGATCGGGTACTTGGCCTACAAACTCGAACGCGCCGCCATGCCGGATGCGAACGACGCCGCGCTGCCGCGCTGGCCGCTTGACGCCGTCAACGTGACCACCATCCAATAAGTGTCAGCCCCCTCAATTCCACCCCTCTTGCTCTCCAATTTTCGGCTGACATTCGGGTCCAGCGTCTGGTTCTATGTCCTGCTCGCGATCGCCGCCGTCGCGCTGGCCGTCGTGGTCTATCGCTACACGCTCCCGCCGGTCGCTGCCGTGCGCCGCACCGTGCTTTGGCTCCTGCGCAGCCTCGCCCTCATCCTGATCTTGTTGATGCTCTTCGAACCGGTCTTGAGCTTCTTCCGCTCGGAGCGCCAGCGGCCGACCGTGGCCCTGCTGGTTGACAAGTCTGCTTCGATGGACGTGTCCGCGCTCGGCGACAACCGCTTGGCGACCACCAACGCCCTGCTGCGCTCACCAGAGTTGAAACACCTGGCCGAGCGTGTGCAGCTTCGAACGTTCAGCTTCGCCGATACCGCCACTGAGTGCCCGTTCGATTCGCTCCAGCGCTTGCCTGCGGCGGGCGTGGGAACCGACCTGGCGGGTGCTTGGCGCACAGCGCGGAAGGCCCTCGCCGCCGAAAACCTGGTTGGCATGATCATGCTCACCGATGGCTCTTACAATCTGGGCGCAAGTCCGGAACGTGAAGCCAGCTCGGCGGCCATACCGATTCACACGATCGGTCTCGGCGATACGAGTTCACGAAACGACGCGGTCATCGCCGACATCCTGACCAACGAACTCACCTACCTCCATTCGCGTGTTCCCGTGGACTTGCGTGTGCGCGCCAAAGGGCTCAAGTCCCGGTCCGCGCGCCTGCGGCTACTCGGACCGCAGGGTGCGCCGCTCGGGGAGGAGAATCTGCGGTTCACCGAGGACCAAACCGAGCTGACCGTCAGCATGGAGTTCGAAGCCGCTTCCGTCGGCGATCTCCGGGTTACCGCGGTGCTCGATAGCGTTCCCGGCGAAGTCACAGCCGACAATAACCGACGCTCGGTCATCATCACCGTGCTCGAAAACAAATCACGGGTCGTAATCCTGTCCGGTCCGCCCGCGCCCGACCTGACGATGCTTCGCCAGTCCCTCGAAATGGACTCCACCATCGAGCTGACTGCGTTCGTCGAGGCCGGACAGGGCAAATTCATCGACCGCAACGACGCGCCCACCGCCTCCGAACTGGAAGCGGCCAAGCTGATCATCCTCGCCAATTTCCCGACCCGGTTCACCTCCGAATCCACGCTCAACACCCTGCTCCGAGCGGCAACGGACCAGCGCATCCCCGTACTATTTCTCGCGGGCGGCCAAGTCGCCTCCGGCCGTTTGGCCCAGCTCAGAGAGCTGCTGCCGTTTGAGCTGACCAAGCAGTTGCCCTCCGCGGAGCGCGTCACGCTGCGCGAGTCCGGCACTCATCCCGCTCTCGCCAGCAAGAATCCACTGCCCGCGGAATGGTCCGCGCTTCCGCCCGCCTTCGGCGGGAACGGCAACTACCGCGTGGACGCCGGAGTGCAAGTCGTCGCCCGCTTGTCCCGCGCGGCGCTGGGAATCCCCGAAGACGAGCCGGCCGTGGCTTACTGGTGTTTTCCCGGTCGCCGCGGAGCCGCGATCTTCTGCTGGGGTACCCAACGCTGGAGGCTGCAGCTCGCGTCCGGCGGAAACGCGGCGACGTTCTATGATGAACTGATGTCGCGAACCGTCAAGTGGCTGATTGCCCCCGCCGAAGAACGACGGGTCATCATCAAGACCGCCAAAAAACTCTATTCCGGTGGAGAACGCGCGCGATTCATCGCGCAGGTCTATGGCTCGGACCTCCAGCCGCGCGACGACGCCACCATCGACCTTACCGCGACGTCAGGCGATCGCGCCGAGCGCGTTCCTATGCGAAGCCGCGGCAATGGCCGCTACGAGGGCGACTTGGTCCCCTGGGCGGAAGGCGAGTATCGGTTCAGCGGGCGGGCGCTCGCCGGAACGGACACGCTCGGTTCGGATGGCGGGATCTTCGGCGTCGAAGCATTCAATATCGAGCTCGTTGACCCGCGCGCGCGGTTTGATATACTAACAAGAGTAGCGGAACTCTCCAACGGCTCATTTGCGCCGGCGTCCGGTGCCGCGGCTCTGCTCAATGCAATTCAGCCGGAATCCCGCGTCGTGACCAGCAAGCGCGAAATCCCCTTGTGGAACAAGTCAACCATGCTCTGGATCGTCATCGCTCTGCTCGCCGCCGAATGGATGCTCCGCAAGCGCAGCGGAATGCTGTAAACTCATATCATCTATGCTGGACAAACTGCAAATTCTGAATGAGCGGCGGGCTCAGGCGCAGTTGGGCGGCGGCGAAGACCGCATTCTGGCCCAACACGCCAAAGGCAAGCTGACCGCGCGGGAGCGGATCCATATCCTGCTCGATCCCGGCTCGTTCGTTGAATTGGATGCGCTGGTCATGCATCACTCCCACGATTTCGGCCTCGACGAACAGCAAATCCTCGGCGACGGCGTCGTGACCGGTTTCGGACGCATTGACGGCCGGAATGTTTATTTGTTTTCGCAGGACTTCACCGCGTTCGGCGGTTCGCTCTCCGAAGCGCATGGCGAAAAGATCTGCAAGATCATGGATATGGCCATGAAGACGGGCGCGCCCGTGATCGGCCTGAACGACTCCGGCGGCGCCCGCGTGCAGGAAGGCGTCGTTTCGCTCGGCGCCTATGCCGAGATCTTCCTCCGCAACACGCTGGCGTCCGGCGTCGTCCCGCAAATCTCCGCGGTACTCGGACCCTGCGCCGGAGGTGCCGTGTACAGTCCCGCGATCACGGACTTTACCCTCATGGTCCGCAAAACAAGCTACATGTTTGTCACCGGACCCAAAGTCGTGAAGACCGTCACCCACGAGGATATTTCGAGCGAGGACCTCGGCGGCGCGGATACCCACGCGGGACGCTCCGGCGTCGCGCACTTCGCCAACGAGGATGAGGCCGACTGTCTGATGACGATTCGCCGCCTGGTCTCGTACATGCCGCAGAACAACCTCGAAGATCCACCGCGGCTGCCCGCGCCCGATCAGCCGATCCAGGACGAGTCCTTGCGCATGCTGATCCCGGACAATGCCAACAAGCCCTATGACATCAAGGACGTCATCACGCGCGTGGTGGACGCGGATTCCTTCCTCGAAGTGCATCGCGATTGGGCGCAGAATATCGTCGTGGGCTTCGCCCGCATCGGCGGCTACTCCGTTGGCATCGTCGCGAATCAGCCCGCGGTGCTGGCCGGTTGCCTCGACATCGACTCCTCACGCAAGGGCGCGCGCTTCGTGCGCTTCTGCGACGCGTTTAACATCCCGCTCATCGTCTTTGAAGATGTGCCCGGCTTCCTGCCCGGGACCGACCAGGAGTGGCGCGGCATCATCAGCAATGGCGCCAAACTGCTCTACGCGTTTTGTGAATCCACCGTCCCCAAAATCACCGTCATCACCCGTAAAGCCTACGGGGGTGCGTATGACGTCATGAATTCCAAGCACATCCGCGGCGACCTCAACTTCGCCTGGCCGTCCGCGGAAATCGCCGTCATGGGTGCCGCCGGTGCCGTCGAGATCATCTTTGCCCGCGAAATCAAGGCCGCCGCCGACCCCGGCAAGACCAAGGATGAAAAGGTCGCCGAATACACCGAGAAATTCGCGAATCCCTACTCCGCCGCCGCGCGCGGCTACGTCGATGAAGTGATCGACCCGGCCGACACGCGTTCGCGCCTGATCGCCGGATTGCAACTACTCGAGCACAAGGTCGATGCCAACCCGCGCAAAAAACACGGCAATATCCCGCTCTAATCCCGGATCACATCCGCTTCAACTCGGAGGATAGCCATGGCCAGAATTCTCGTAATCGATGACGACCCCGCCTACCGCGCGGTCTTGCGTGGGTTTATCGAGGACAAGGGCCACACGGTGCTCGAGGCGGACGGAGTCGATGTCGGTATGAACGTCTTCCTCCATGAGAAAATCGATCTCGTCATCTCCGACCTGATGATGCCCGTCAAGACCGGCATGGACCTCTTGCATGAGCTAAAGCGCGTCAATCCAAAAGTCCTGTTTGTCATGGTCACCGGCTACCCCGCCCTGGACACCGCCAAACAGGCCATCCGCGACGGGGCCTACGACTTTCTCATCAAACCCGTCGAGATGCACCAGCTTGCCATGGTCATGAATCGCGCGCTGGCGACGCTGGAACTGCGCAGCAACCTGACCACCGTTCGCGGAATTAATACGGCCTTGTTGATTTCGATTCCGGTCTGGATTCTATTGGGTATCCTCGTACGAATGCTGCTCACTCGATGAAGGGATCTGTCATGGCACGGCTTCTTGTTGGCCCCTCCGCGCGCTTGCTGTGGCTGTCGCGGCTGCTGTGGTTGGGACTTGTGGTGCTCGCTCTTACCGGCAACTCCTGTCGCAAGAAAAGCACGGGCAACGACGACTCGACCGGTGTCCCCATCGGCGAATGGTCGATTCGACTGATTCACGGCCAGGCCCTGGTGCGCGGGACCAACGACACGATCACGGTACGCGTCTATGGCACCGACGGCGCGGCCAAGAGCGGAATCCTCGTCGCGTGTGTGGCGGCAACCGGACCCTTCGTCACCCCGAACGTGACCACTCGCCTCGATACCAACTTCGCCTGGTGGGGCTCCACGCCGGCGGTTTTCTATTGGGGCGACGGCGATGCCGATAACCACGAGACCATCAATGCGTGGGCGATTCAGACCGGCAGCGGTGACACGCTCGCGCACACCCAGCAGTCATACAAAGTAATCGGCGGCTGATTACCCGCCGGTTCCAGCGTGAGCAAGACCCGCGGCGAATCTCGCCGCGGGTCTTTTTCTCAAATCCGCCAAACGGTGCGTCCCCGCGCCGCCGCAATCTCTCACTCCGCCCCGAATACTCGCTCGTACGTCTCCTGATACTTATCCTTCCCGCAAGCGAGCAGGAACACCCTCGGCCACAGGCGCGATGCTTGATCCATCATCTGCTGCCCCAATTCCCGAATCTCCCACTGCGCATGGGCATCGCAACGCAGACGCGAAAAATGATAGAGCTCCCGGGCGTTTGCCTGCATCACAACGCGTTTGCGGTGAGCATTGGTCAGCAAGTATGAAGCCAGGAGCGGGGCATGCGCCGCGACGCGACGTGCCGCCTGCAAGGCCTGTCCTGCGGCGCCGAGGAATTCCGCGTCCAATCTGGCTTCGCGGATGCTCGGCGGCAAGACGATCCCGGCGTCCAGCTCGTAGGCTTGGTGCAGCAGCGTCATCATGCGATGTCGCTTGAGTTGTGCGAAGCACGATGCGCTGACCTCAGCTTCAAATGTGATACTCGCCAACTCAAACTCCCGGAGCGCCGGATCGTGCGCTCCCATCGAGCGAAATACCTCAAGCCAAACCGCCGCGTCGGCTGCATCGGGCAATTCATGCGGCCAGGCCCCATGGCCACTCGTAAACCGGATGCCCGCCAGGATCCGGCTCTCCGCGTCCGGTGTATGTGAGATGATCCGAACTCGCGGTCCGCTGAACACGTCGAGTGGACCACTCTGCTTCGCAGCCGTGCCGCGCGAACTTTGGCTCAGCCGTTCCCGGTTCCGGCGCGGGTAGTCACCCCGCACCGTGTATTTGACCAGTGACGGAGCCAACGGCCCCACCGCATTTGCGATCGCCCTTCCCAAGTCACGCAACTCCTGCAATGGATGATCCGAAAGCTCGCAGACCACATGCTCAACGTTGCGCGCATTCATGGTCATTCCCATTTGCGTCGCGCACGCCAGCGGCAACAGATAGCGCGTGTCTTCCTTTGCCCGCGTCTCCAGATCTCGAATCTGGCCCCGACTCGCGTCCGGTGCCGCCTGCGAAACGTAGCGCTCGGATAGCGTCGTGGTCAGCCGGTCATACGTGCGGAACAACTCCGGCATTGCGGCGATGAATTCGCGCGCCACATCGCTGTCCACGGCTTCCGGCGGCAGCACGTACTCGCTGCCGATCGTAATATAGCGCTGCGACTTCTCCGTAAAACTCGCCAGCCGATGCGATTGCAACTCCTCCGAGGCCAACCGGGAGATCCCCGAAACGTCGAAATTGAAGCAAGCGTGCTCCGCCACAGAGGCATGTCCAAGCCCGAAGATTATGGTCTCATTCGATTTCCGGGCACGAGCCACCCCGAACCGCGCTGACTGCCGGAGCTCGCTAACGTGGCTGGGGTCGCGACTGATCCTCGCATAAGCCGCCGAAATCGTCTCCGGCGTGAACGAATCTACCGACAACCGCTCGCGAGCCATCGCCCCCAGCTGCTCCACGAGCGCCCGGGGGTCGCCTCCTGAGCCTGAACCCGGTGACGGCGCCTCACGGATAACCTGCTGTATGGTTTCTACAACATCAGCCAACAGGTCAGCATCTATGTTGAATCCTGCCAGTCTTACGAACAGTGCCATCGGTCGGTAAGTTATGATTCCTTAATGAGATTCATCTGCCAGTCGGAAGAATCCCGCCATTTCAAGTAGAACCTGTAATATAGCAAATTCCCGGCATTCTCAAGCGGGGAACCCTGATAATTCAGCCCTCCGCCCGAGCCGCCGTAAGGAACTAATCGGGCAAGAGTTGCGTTTTTGACCTGAACCTGCTATATTTAGACTCCTAACGGTCGAGAGACCACTTCAATTCGGTCACTGTGGATTACCACTGGCTGCGTTGTAGCTTTGGTAAATGGCCCCCCACGTTTATCAAGCTCCGCTTGGCCAGTGGTTTATTTTTCTGTCGGATCGCTTCAATCGCCGGGGTGGTGGAACTGGTAGACGCAGCAGACTCAAAATCTGCCGGAGCTTTGGCTCCGTGCCGGTTCGATTCCGGCCCTCGGCACCGTCCAACAGCGTACAGCCTCGCATCGATGCGAGGCTGTCTCGTGTTCTGAAGCTTTCCACGCCCCCTCCAGGCCGGGTTCCGGTTCGCCGTTGCCTCCGCCTCAATTCTCAGGTGAGGCGGGGATGTCTGCTCCGGTTGACGTTCCCGCGTTCGCCGCAGTCTGCCGGACGGCCCGCAGCACGACGAACAACAACCCTGCCAGGATCGCCAGGGCGCCAAGCAGCAGCCAACTGAACATCAACATCGGACCTTGCTGAGTCTGGCTCGGCAGTCCGCGCAGGTCAAAGTCCGCCCCGAACGATGTGATTCGGATCAGCTCCCGACCAGAAACCATGCCCACCAGCGTCCAGGCCAAGAGCACGGACGCGATTCGCTGCCACTGCCGTTGCTGCGGAATAAAATTGGCAACGATCAGGACCACGAGCAAAATCAGCCCGGCCGCTACGCCGCTGATCCAAACGATGCTGGCGAATCCGCCGCTAAACAACTTGTCCCAATACACCGGCTCCAGCGAGAGTAAGTACCAGATTCCGATCACCACCTGACCGGCCGTGGCTCCGGCGGCGATCAGCAACCCCTGCCGCCGCAGCTTGTCGAGTTCACCGGCATCCGCAACGAGCCGCGAGCGCCATCCCGCGATCCAGACCATCCAGAACCCGGTGATGGCCATGGCTCCGAGTAGATAGTGCAGCGAGCGGGGCAGCAACGTTCTGGCCTTGAGCACCAGCGACGCGTTCGTCTGATAATCCGGCCAACTCGCCTCCGTCGTCGTCACAAAGTAGTTCGCGATCATCGTCAGTCCGATGCCAACGACGAGCAACCCGACCGCCAATGAGAGCAGCCCGGGCCAAATCGCATGCACCCGCTCATTCTCAATCCACAGCTTGACGAGATACACGCCATAGAAGCTCGCCAACAACAATCCGATGACGCCCAACCAGGCCGAACCGATCAAGATGTTCGCCGTGAAGAACTTGCCGGGAAACAGCACCTGCACAAATAGCAGACAGGCCACTCCGAGATTGATCGCGAAGGTGTACGCGACGGGCAACGCCGCCGACATCCAACGCGCCCGCAAGCGGCCCCGGTTGCCCTTCGCAATCAGAAACCAGGCGATCACAAACGGCGCGATCAACACGTAGTTCATGAACAACACGTGCAGGATAAACAGCAGCCCGAGCAAATGATCGAGCAGGAACGCAGAAGCCGGTACCGCCGGGAATCCGGTCATGGAGTTTCCTCCGTGTCCACGCTGTCCAATTCAAGTTCGAGACTGTCGGTCGCTACGGCACACCCTTGTCGGTCGGTGAGTGTCATCAAGTACGTCGCGAGCGCCAACTGCTCGGATTCCGTGCCGATAAACGGCGGCATGAACCCCTTCAGCAAGTCGAGATGGTCCAGCGCCGACATCACCAACGGTCGGTTCCAGGTCTTGATGAGCGGGACCATCGCGTTGTAACCCTCGATCTGATGACACCGTAAGCATTGCAGCTTGTAGATCGCTTCCCCCCGCGCCGACTCGCTTCCGCCCAGTGCGGAGTCCGGTTGCACCCAGCGCGAGTTGGCCAATATCCCCTCCTGATTGAACTTCGCCACGTCCGCCAGCAGAATACCGTTCGAGTATATGATGTCCCGGATCACATACGGCTTGCGAATCCCCTCCCGCACAAATTCCATCGACGCCGTGGCCATGAACGCGATCACGGCGAGTAGAACCGCCGTCTCAAAATTAATATCCCGCGCCTTTCGCAACACCCCGAAATACGCGTACACGCCGGCCAAAAACGATAAAATTGCGCCGAACACGAAGATAAAGCTCATCGCGATCGCGCCGCCCAGCGCCAGATCGCGCGACGCCGCGGGGATCGTCGAAAAATACCAGACGGCCAACAGCGGCATGAACGCCATGCTGAGCAGGAAATACGCGCCCCACTTCACGATCCGCGTGCGCTCCGCCGCGGCATACCGCTTCGTGCGCGCCGCCACCAGGGCCACAAAGATCCCCGCCAAGGACAGTGCCGAAACCAGACGCAGGAACAGCGACGGCCAGAACGACGGATTCAGCCACGCGTCGAATACGGCCCCGGTCTGCAACCAATCGCCCGGCGTCAGCATGAACGTCAAGATTCCATTGATCATCACGAGCGACATAAACGCACTGCCCGCGTAGATCCAGCCCACCGCTTCGTGCAGGACCGGCGATAGTCGATCCCATGTATAGTAGTAAACGTAGCCGCTGGCCAACTCGACGACAAAGAACACCCATTCGATCGCCCAGATCCAGAAGAACACGCGAATCAAGTAGGTCGTCGCCTCCGGTGACACCAGACCGATCGTGAACCAGATCCCGACCCCGGTGATCGCGCCCGCCACAAACGAGAGGTAGATCAGGAATCGCGAGTTCTCGCGCACGAACCCCAACAAGGTCGCGTCCGCCGTCACTCGAGCCCGGCGCTCCGTCAGCACGTTGAAGATCCCCGCGCCCACCGCAAAATGCGCGATGATCACGTGCACAATGGCGATCCCGGCAATCGCCAAGGCGCCGCCAGCCACCGGCAAATCCCAAATCGGATAGTACAATAGACGAACTCCTCAAATTGCGCTATCGCAATTAAGTGATTCTATTCACAATGTCAAGTCTCTCGGCGCTCAAGCGGTTCCTCACTCCTGCGGGTTTGATCGGCTTCATCTCCGGATCCCTTGACTTTTCGCCCGTAATTGCTTAAACTGCACTGATATGGAAAGCTATTTGTCCGCCGGAGTCGATCTCCATCGAGCCCAATCCGCCAAGGCCCGGATCGCCGCCGCGGCCCGCACCACGTTCACTCCCGGAGTCGTCAGCGACGTTGGCCATTTCGGCGGCTGCTTTGCCCTCGCCGACGGACCCGATGCCGATGTGCTCGTTGCATCCACCGACGGCGTCGGTACAAAACTCCTGCTCGGCGTAAAGCTCGGAATGATCAACGGACTTGGTCGCGATCTCGTTCAGCACAGCGTCAACGATATCCTCATGTGCGGCGCGCGGCCACTCTTCTTTCTCGACTACCTCGCCTTCGGACGGATGGACCCCGACACCGCCGCGACCCTCGCTGAAAGTCTGGCCGCGGCCTGCCGCGATCACGGCCTCGCCCTGATCGGTGGCGAAACCGCCGAGATGCCCGGATTGTACGCCCCCGGGGACTTTGACCTCGCCGGAACCATCGTCGGCCGCGTGCGCCGCGATCAGATGCTCGATGGCCGAAATGTCAAAGCGGGCGATGTGCTGCTCGGTCTGGCCGCAAACGGCCCGCACACGAATGGCTATTCGCTGATTCGCAAGGTCTTCGCCGACTGGATCGCGAGCGGAGAATTACAGCAATACCGACTCAACGATTCCCGCTTCCTCGCCGCGGCCCTGATGGAGCCACACCGCTGTTACCTGCCGTCGCTGGGCAAGCTCATCGGCCATCCCGAACTGCATGCCCTGAGTCATATCACCGGCGGCGGTATCGTCGAAAATACCGAGCGCGTGATTCCCAAGTCCCTGCACCTGCATGTTGACTGGAGCAGTTGGCCCCGGCCGGAACTATTTGAACTCATTCAATCTCACGGGCAGGTCCCGGAGCCGGAAATGCGACAGGTCTTCAATCTCGGAATCGGCGCCATCGCCATCGTCGATGTCGCGGCCGCGCCGGAGCTGGCCGCGATGCTCGAAAATGCCGGTGAGCGCGTTTACACCATGGGGCGAATCGAGCATTGAATCTTATCTGGGCGGCGCTGATCGGATACGTTGTCGGCGGAATTCCCACCGGGATCTGGATCACTCGGGCCGTCAAGGGTATGGATCCGCGAGCCGCCGGCTCCGGCGGTTCGGGAGCCACCAATGTCTCCCGTGTACTGGGCCGCAAATGGGCCGTCATCGTGCTCGTACTCGACACGCTCAAAGGACTTGTGCCGACGCTGGCTGTCACCCAGTTCTTTCCCGCAACCGATCAACCCCTGGCGGGTGTCATCGTGGGCGCCGCCGCCGTGCTGGGCCATGTGTTCACCCCCTTCGCCGGTTTTCGCGGAGGTAAAGGTGTGGCCACGAGTGCCGGCGTGATGCTCGCGATCGACCCCACGTCGCTCGGCCTCGCCGCACTCGTCTGGGCCGTCTTCTTCGCCGCGATGCGCATCGTCTCCGTCGCCTCGCTGGCAGCGGTTATTTCGCTCCCGCTGATCATCTGGTTCGCCGGCGACGCGTCGCCCGTCGTGATTCTGTTTTCCGCCGCGCTGGGTTTGTTCATCATCTTCACCCATCGCGGAAACATCCAACGATTGCTGGCGCGCAAAGAGCGCCCGATTGTGTAGCCGCGCATGAAAGCGACGATTCTCGGAGCCGGAAATTGGGGGACCACCCTCGCCGTCCTCTTCGCGCGGCAGGGTCACGAGATCACGCTCTATTCCAACGAGCCGTCCGTCGTGCGCGACGTCACCACGAACCGCGTCAATGCGCGCTACCTCCCCGACGTCGAAATTCCTTCCGGAGTCCGCGCGACCTCGGACCGGGATTGCCTCGCATCCGTGGAGCTCTGCTTCCTCGCCGTTCCGGTTCAACACCTACGCGGCGCACTGGGTCAGCTACGCCCGGCGCGATATCCCCGGTCCGCGATCTCGTTGTCAAAGGGCATCGAGCAGAAAACCCTCGCCCGGGTCTCGCAGATTATCGAGCAGGCGTGGGAAGGCTTTTCGCTGGAACATTTCGCGGCGCTCTCTGGCCCGACTCTTGCCGGAGAAATCGCCGCGGGCATGCCCGCGACTGCCGTCGTCGCTTCGACAAACCCGGCCACCGCCGAACGCGTCCAAGCGGAATGCTCCGGACCGCAATTCAGGCTCTATTCCAGCGACGACCTGATCGGCGTCGAACTCGCCGGAGCACTAAAAAACGTGATTGCCCTCGCGGCCGGCGTCTCCTCCGGACTCGGCCTCGGCCAAAACGCCATCGGCGCGTTGATCACGCGCGGCCTTGCCGAAATGACTCGCCTCGGCGAGACGCTGGGCGGCAAACGCGCCACCTTCGCCGGGCTGGCCGGGATGGGGGATCTGGTTACGACCTGCTCCTCACCGCTGAGCCGCAATCGGACCGTCGGCGAGCGCATCGGCCGCGGCGAATCCCTCGACCAGGTGCTCGCCTCCATGACACAGGTCGCCGAGGGCGTTTGGACCGCCCGCGCCGCCCTCGAATTGGCCGCCCAACACCGCATCGAAATGCCCATCACTACCGCGGTTTCCGAAATCCTCTTTGCGGGCAAAGATGCGCGTCTCGCCCTTCGTGAACTCATGATGCGGTCCCTGAAGAGCGAAAATTGACTTGACTCACCCTCGAATCTACATATCATGAACGCTGATCCGGCTATTACCAAGCTCCCGCAGGTCTATGTTGAGGACCTGTCTCACCACGTCGGCCAGATCGTCACGGTCAAGGGCTGGCTCTATCACATGCGCTCGTCCGGCAAGATCCGCTTCGTCGTGCTGCGCGACGGCACCGGCATCGTCCAGTGCGTCGCGTCGCTGGCCGATGTCGGCGAACAGGTGCTCGCCGAGATCGATGCGCTCACCCAGGAATCTTCGCTGCTGGTCACCGGTTCCGTCCGCGCCGATGCGCGAGCGCCCGGCGGACACGAACTCACCATCGCGAGCCTGATCGTTGTCGCCCTCGCCGAGGAATACCCGATCACGCCCAAAGAGCACGGCACGGCCTTCCTGATGGATCATCGCCACCTGTGGATTCGCAGCAAACGTCAGCATGCCATTCTCCGCATCCGCCATACCATCGTCAAGGCGATCCGCGACTTCTTCGATGCGCGCGGCTTTACGCTCTTCGATCCGCCCATCTTCACTCCGGCCGCCTGCGAGGGTACGTCAACCCTCTTCGAGACCGACTACTTCGGCGAACCCGCTTACCTGACGCAATCCGGACAGCTCTACGGCGAAGCCGGCGCCATGGCCTTCGGCAAAATTTACACGTTCGGCCCAACCTTCCGCGCCGAAAAATCCAAGACGCGCCGCCACCTCACCGAATTCTGGATGATCGAGCCGGAAGTCGCCTATCTGGATCTCGACGGCGATATGTCCCTCGCCGAGGAGATGATCGAGTTCATCGTGGCGCGCGTACTCGAAACCCGGCCGGAAGAGCTGAAGGTTATCGAGCGCGATACGGCCATCCTCGAAAAGATCCGCCGTCCGTTCCCGCGGATCACCTATTCCGAAGGAATCGAAATCCTGCGCCGGAACGGTCACGAAATCGAGTGGGGTGGAGACATCGGCGCGGACGAAGAGACCACAATTTCCAATCAGTTCGATCGCCCCGTCATGATGCACCACTTCCCGTCGGCGATCAAAGCCTTCTACATGAAGCGCGATCCGCAGGATGACAAACTGGCGCTCGGCTTCGACATGCTCGCCAGCGAGGGCAAAGGCGAGATCATCGGCGGCGGTGTCCGTGAAGATAGCTGCGATACGCTGATCGCCCGCATCAAACATGAAAACCTCCCGCAAGATGCCTACGATTGGTATCTTGATCTGCGCCGATTCGGCAGCGTACCCCACGCCGGATTCGGCCTGGGACTCGAGCGCACGGTCGCCTGGATCTGCGCCCTCCCGCACGTTCGTGAAACGATTCCTTTCCCGCGGATGATGTCGCGCCTGAAACCCTGAGCAGGGCCTCCATACGCCCCGCTCAATGTAAATGGAGAACCGGATGATGAAAACCACGATCAGTTTGGTCTTTGCTCTGCTCTCTGCCTGCTCCGTATTCGCCCAAGTGACCATCGATGCCACGAACTGGCCCTACGGCGCGGATCAGATCGGAAACTACTGGGACTACTTCAATACCGCCTCAAACACCCCCGTCAACATCGCCGCCCTCAATCCCTCCGCGCAGGGCGGCAACTGGGACTTCACGAACGGCCCTACCACTTCCACCGCCACCTCCGAAATCCATGCCACCGGCGATGCGCCGGCTCCGGCTCCGGCCAATACCTCCTACACCGAGTATCAGACGATGGGCGGCAGTGCGCAATGGGTGTACGAAGATGAACTGGCGGACGGCACCTGGGGGCGCGGAATCTCGCAAAATGGAAGTGTCTATACCTACAACGCGCCCCAATGGAACATCTATCACTATCCGATGACCATGGGCAGCGCCTGGACGTCCGCCTGGACTTGGTCCCCGACCGAGGGCATGGACATCACCTCCAGCCGAGTCAATAGCGTCGTGGGTTGGGGAACCGTGACGGTCCCCTTCGGCGGCCCGCTCAGTTGTCTGGTAATCCGCACGTACTCGACGGATCACATCGATATTCTTGGCATCCCCTATTCCGACGAAAACTATCGCATCTACGAATGGGTGGTCCCCGGCATCGGCAGCGTTTGCACGATCCAGTCCGTTAGCATGGAAGCAAACTGGAACTTTACCACGGCCGCGGGCTACTACCGCCTGAGCGCCAGCAACCTCGGCGGCGACCTGCTCGATCCCACCATCGCCGGCGTTACCGTGTTGACGGACACGCCTTTCCCCGGGCCCTACGCCGTGAACGCGACCATTACCGATGCCAGCGGGATCGACTCCGCGGCCCTCTTCTATTCCATCGCCGCCGGGCCGTGGATAGCTGTCGGTCCGCAGAGTGTAATCGGCGATGTGTTCAGCTTCCAGATTCCGCAGATGTCCGGCAGCCCGGTCCAGAACGTCCGCTATTATGTCTGGGCGCGTGATGCGGCAACCAACGCCAATACCGCCGTGTCACCGGCCGGTGCGCCGGGAACCAACTACTCGTTTAACTGGATCAATGACAACATTCCTCCGGCATTCTCGTCCGTAACCGTCTGGCCCTCGCCGACGAATTTCAACGGGCCCTATCCCGTCCATGCCACCATCACCGATGACAACGGCATTCTGTTCGCCTCTATTCATTACAAATTCGGCGGCGGCGCGTGGCAGGAGGCGCCCTCGGACAGTAACACGGGGAGCGCCTACCACTTCACGATTCCGGGGATCAGTTCCACCACGATTATCCGCTATTATCTCGAAGCGGTGGACAACTCCGGCTTCTTTAACACCGGTTTCCATCCCGCCGCCGGGTCGGCCGGTCCGATTGTCTTCAACGCCGTATTCACGGTTCCCGCGGCTCCGCAAGTCCCACTGAACCTGACGGCAATCCAATCCGCCGGACATATTCTGCTGAATTGGTCTCCCGTCACGCAAGATGTCAATGGCAATCCCGTGACCGTCAGTGGGTACAACATTTACCGCGGTCTGCTGGCCGACGGCGCGGATGGTTTGCTGATCGGCAACTCGCCGACAAATAGCTACACCGACCTCACCGCCCCGGGCGCGGGCAATCTGCTCATCTACCATGTGCGGGCCGTGACCCCGTGAGTGAGATCGTCTGTGTCAACGCCGTCGTCTCCGGACGAGTGCAGGGTGTCGGCTATCGGTTCTTCGTCATCGAACAGGCCGAAAAACTCGGGCTGGGCGGCTACGTCACCAATCTCGCCGACGGCAGGGTGGAGGCCTTGATCGAAGGCCCGCCGGAGCAGGTGGACGAGTTGGTCCGGCTGTTGCACAAAGGCCCGCCGCAATCGCGCGTCGATGCTGTCGAGATCTTGCCCGGCGCTCCGACCGGCCGCACTGTTTTTCGCGTCCGCTGAGATGGCATCGGAACACATAGCGCGCGATCTCTCCGGAATAGTCGGTGAGCGCTATCTGCTGCGGCCTGGCCACGACGATTTCGGCAAGTACGAACACGATGAGACCGAGGACCTGGTCTTCCCGCCGCAATTCGTGGTTCGGCCAGATACCGCGACTGAAATTCAGGAGGTCGTCCGGCTGGCCGAGCGACGCGCGCTGCCCCTCGTTGCCCGCGGCGGCGGCACGGGACTATCCGGCGGTGCACTTGCGACACGCGGCGGAATCGTTCTCAGTCTCGATCGCATGAATCGGATTCGGGAGATTGACGAAGAAAACTTCTTCGTCGTCTGCGAGCCGGGTGTCATCACGCAGCAGCTTCAGGAGGCTGTCGAAGCGCGCGGCCTGTTCTATCCCCCCGATCCGGCCAGCCGCGGCTCCTGCACCATCGGCGGCAACGTCGCGGAAGGCGCCGGGGGCCCACGCGCCCTCAAGTACGGCGTCACCCGCGACTATGTCTATGGCGTGAAGGTGGTCACGCACGGCGGCGAGTTGCTGACCTTCGGCGGCAAGCGCTACAAAGACGTGACGGGTTACAACATGGCCCAGCTCTTCGTCGGCAGCGAGGGCACGCTCGGCATCGTTACCGAGATCACGCTCAAGCTGATCGCGCTGCCCAAATTCCGCCGCACCTTGCTCGTACCCTTTGATGAGCTCGTCGCGGCCGCGGCCGCCGTCCCGGCCGTCATGCGTACCGGCGTCGTCCCCTGCGCGATGGAATTCATGGAGCAGGCCTGCCTGCTGGCGATTCAGAATCATCGCGGCGAAAAGATCCCGTTTTCCGATCGGGCCGCCGTGTTGTTGATCGAAGTGGACGGCAATTCCGAAGCGGTTCTCGACTCCGAAATGGAGACGATCAGTGCCGTGCTCGACGCCGCGGGCGCGGCCGATATCTTCTTGGCGGGCTCCCCGGCCCAACAAACGGAAATCTGGGCCATCCGCCGCGCTGCGGGTGAAGCCGTCAAGTCCATTTGTCCGTACAAAGAAGAGGATACCGTCGTTCCCCGCTCAAAGCTGCCCGCGCTCGTCAAAGGCGTTCACGAAATCTGTGATCGCTGGGGCCTGCGCGTCATCTGCTACGGTCACGCCGGCGATGGCAATGTCCACTGCAATATCCTGAAATTCGGTGTCAGCGATCACGTCTGGGAACACGAGCTGCACGACGCCGTCCACGAGATCTTCCGTCTGACCGTCAGTCTCGGCGGCACGGTCTCCGGTGAGCACGGCATCGGGCATGTGCAGCGTCGCTACCTGCATCTCGCCATGTCCCCCGCCGAGATCGAATTCCAGCGTTCCCTCAAACGCGCCCTTGACCCGCTCAACATCTTCAACCCTGGAAAGCTGTTGCCGGAATAGGCGGGTTCTCCGCCGAGCAGGGTGCCCTCACCCCGCCGAAGTCGGGGTCTTTCCGCTTCAACCGGAACGGTCCGGGGCGAATACTGGCTATGTTAATACAAACTCAACACCTTACATTCCCTTGACTTTGCGCCCGGATCTTTGTATCTTTTAAGCTTACGGAAACCCGCCCCCGTAGCTCAGTATGGATAGAGCGAGAGTTTCCTAAACTCTGCGTCGGAGGTTCGAGTCCTCTCGGGGGTACTACTCGCCCACGCGCCGCAACCACGTCCGACTCCGCTTCAGTTCTTAATCCAACCCCGAAACCGATGGCAACCAAGGCTGCGACCAAAGGCCGACTGACCCGCCACGAACTCAAGCAAGACAAGCTTGTTGACCTGACCTACAAGCTCGAACACTATTATACCGCCCACAAGAACCTCGTCCTTGGCGCCGCCGTGGCCATTCTCGTCGTTGTCGCTGGCGCCGTCGTCGTGTCCCGGATGATGTCCAGTGCTAAGCTTGAAGAAAGCTATGAGCTTACGATTGCGAAGACCGCCTATGGCACCGGCAACCTCGCGCAGGCCAAGGAAGAGTTTGACAAAGTTGTTGGCAAGTACACGGGTGCTGCCGCCGGAGAGGCTAAGTATTTCCTGGGCCGGATCGCCTTCGAACAAAATGACTTTTCAACTGCGGAAGCGAACTTTCAAGCGTATTTGAAGGACTATGCGGTCGATAAGTTCGTCGATGCGTCCGCCATGTCCGGGCTGGCGGCCACCAAGGAAGCCCTCGGACAATACGAGGAAGCCGCCAAGCTCTACGAACAACTCGCGAAGTCCCACGCCGATTTGCCCTATGCTCCCCAAAGTCTGCTGGATGCCGAACGCAACTATCTTAAGTTAAATCAAAAAGATAAGGCAATCGACCTCCTGCAAACCCTGCGCGAAAAGTACCCCGAAAGTTCGCTGGCGCAGCAGGCCAAGAAGGAACTGGACAACCTGCAATGAGTCCCATCGGACCGAATTTGCGATTCTTCGATATTATCCGTATATTGGTACAGCAATTGAAGTGGGCCTGAGCCCACTTTTTCTTTGAACGAAATCTGAACCCGACCGCCCACCGTCGCGATCGCCAAGGCGTGACGCTCCGCACCTCGCATGACCAGACTGGAATCAGAAATCCGCGATTTGCTGGATACGGAAGGCGTCACCACGCTCGAATTCTCCGCTCGGGTATCCGGCGGAACGACCCAGATCCGCGTGATCGCCGATCGCAAAGTCGGTGGACTCACGATTGATGATTGTGTGAATCTCGCGCGTCAAATTCAATTTCTCGTCGCGGAAAAACGAATCATCTCCGAAAATTACAAACTCGAAGTCAGCTCGCCCGGCCTGGACTTCCCGCTGCGCGAACGCTGGCAATTTGAAAAGAACCTCGGTCGGCTCCTGAAAATCCGCGTCCCCGGCGAAAAAGGCCCCCGCGAAATCAGCGGCAGACTATCCCAGATCACCGACGACGGCTTCACCTTGACCGGCGACAAACAGGAGTGGCATCCTGCCTTCGCCGAATGTCAGTCCGCCGTCGTCCTGCCCGAGTTCAAGACCCCGGCGGCCGGCAAACCTGCGAAACAGCCGAAGGCCGAAGCGAAGGAGACGCAGCGATGAATGCCCCCATCGTTGAAGCGGTTGGTCAAATCCTCCGCGACAAGAACATCGACCGCGACGTGTTTCAGGAAATCATCGAGGGCGTCTTCCTCACGATGATCAAAAAGAAATACGGCCATGCGGATAACTTCGAGGTCATCTTTAACCTCGAAAAAGGCGATATCGAAATCTTCTGCGAAAAAGTCGTGGTCGATGATGACGACGTCACCGATCCCGTCACCCAGATCCCGCTCTCCCGGGCTCTGAAAATCGACGACGACCTCGATATCGGCGAAACCTACGCCGAACTGGTCAATGTCGATGATTTCGGCCGGCGACTCGTCACGTCCGCGCGCCAGAATCTGACCCAGAAGATCAAGGAAATCGAAAAGGAGAATATCTACCAGGAATTCTCCGCCCGCATCGGTGAAGTCGTCACCGGCGAAATCCATCAGATCAACCGCCGCGAAATCCGCGTGAATCTGGATCGCCATGACGCCATCGTCCCCAAGCCCGAACAGATCTACAACGAAAAATACGTTCGCGGCAAGGCCATCCGGGCCGTAATCAAGGAAGTCAACCGCACGACCAAGGACCCCGAGATCGTGCTGTCCCGCGCCGACGCTATGTTCGTGCGCCGCCTGTTCGAGTTGGAAGTCCCGGAGATCTTCGATAATATCATCGAGATTAAGAGCATCTCCCGCGAACCCGGCGATCGCACAAAAATCGCCGTCATGAGTCACGACAAACGCATCGATCCCGTCGGCGCGTGCGTCGGCATGAAAGGCATCCGCATTCAGGCCGTCGTGCGCGAACTCAACAACGAAAAAATCGATATCGTGCATTGGAGTCAGGACGCCGAACTGTACATCAAACGCGCCATGGCCCCCGTGACGCCGCTGCTGGTCACCGTTGACGAAGAATCCCGCAGTGCCACCGCCATCGTGCCCGACGATCAGATTCAGTTCGCCATCGGCCGCCGCGGCCAGAACGTGCGACTCGCTTCGCAATTGACCGGCTACAATATCCAGCCGATCAAGGAATCCGAATACCTCGCGCCCGAAGAACTGCTCGTCGCCGACGTGGCGGAACTCGACGATCTGGTCAAGCACAAACTTATCGAAGCCGGCTTCGAATCCGCGGAGACCGTGCTCGATGCCGGCAAGGAACGACTGCTCCTGATCGACGGCCTCGATGAAGAATCCGCCGATCACGTCCTCGAAGTCCTGGCCGCCTACTTCATTGAAACCGGCGAACCCGCCGCCGAAACCGAGGCCGACGCCGAGGCCGTCCCCCAGACCGCCCCCGCCACCGACCCGTCATCGTCCGCGGCTTAATTCGTCCGTAATTCCTGCTCCACAAGGCCCGAATTCGTGTCCGCCGAAAAAGCGAAAAAAATCTACCAAATCGCCAAAGAGCTGAACGTCGCTCACCACGCGATCATCGAGTTCCTCGAGGATAAAGGCTTCGACGTGGCCAAGAAACACATGTCTCCCGTGTCCGAAGACATGTATGCCGAGGTCGTCAAGAAGTTCGATCCCGCGCGTTGGAACCGTCAGCTCGAAGAGGAAACGCGGGCCGTCGAAGGCGCGCGGCGCGCGGACGCGGAACGGGCGCGCACCGAGCAGTCGTTAAAATTGCTCGATGAACTCGCCAGCCAGGCGACGGAGGCGGCCGAAGTGCTCAGCCGGCCCGAGCCCGCCCCCACGGTCGAGCAAGCTCCACCGCCGCCACCCCCGCCACCCCCGCCCCCCGCCGAAATTGTCGAGGTGATTCACCCGGCTGAGATCGAGCGACTCGCGGAGGAAGCGGATCAGGCCGCCAAAGCGGCGGACGTCAAGGCCCGCAAGGAGCAGGAAGACCTCGAAACCGCCAAGCGCAGGGAAGCCATTCTCAAAGCGCGTGCCGCGCAACAGGCCAGAGCCGAACAGCAGAAGACGCGACGCAGCGATGACCGCGGTGATCGCAGACCGCACGCCGCTCCCGGCGCTCCGCGTCCCGATGGCCGGCCCCGCGCCGCCGACGGTGCTGCGCGCCCGCCCGCGCAGGATCAAGCGCAACGACCGCGCCCCGCGACTCCGCGACCGCCCTCCGCTGAGCGAGGCCCGCGACCACCGGGGACCGCGGCTCCCGCTACCGGCGCCGCCGCCGCCGCCAAACCGAAAGAAGTGACGCGCAAGCGGCCCACCAAGGAAGATATTGAGGCGCTCGAAAAACAGAAGCGCTTATTGGCCCAGCAAAAGGCTGACAAGTATCGCAAAGCGGCCATCGAAATGGAACGCGATGCCGCCGCGCGCCGTCGCCAGCGCCGCAAACGCGTCGATCAACACGAAGTCTCCGCGACGATTAAGCAGACGCTGGCGTCGATGGATGCCTCCAAGAAAAAACACCGCCGCCGCGAGCGCGGAGCCGAGATCGAAGTCGAGGATACCAGTGTCCTGCGCCTGACCGAGTTCGTCACCAATCAGGAACTCGCCAACCTCATGGACGTCGAAGTCAATGAAGTGATTGCCAAGTTCCTCGGTATGGGCAAGCTCGTCTCCATCAATCAGCGGCTGGACAAGGACTTGATTGAGTTGATCGCCGATGAATTCGGCTTCCGCGTCGAGTTCGTCAGCGATCACGAAACGGAGGTCGAAGTCGATGAGGAGCCCGAACTCGACGAGGAGCTCGCGCCCCGGCCGCCCGTCGTCACCGTCATGGGCCATGTCGATCACGGCAAAACCTCGCTGCTCGACTTTCTGCGCAAAACCTCGGTCGTCTCCGGCGAGCACGGTGGCATCACCCAGCACGTCGGCGCGTACAAAGTCCGCTACAAAGACCGCGCGATCACCTTCCTCGATACGCCCGGTCACGAGGCCTTCACCGCCATGCGCGCCCGCGGAGCGCAAGTCACCGACATCGTGATTCTCGTCGTCGCCGCCGACGATCAGGTCCGGCCGCAAACCATCGAAGCCATCAATCACGCGCATTCCGCCGGCGTGCCGATCGTTGTGGCCATCAACAAGATCGACAAGCCGACCGCCGACGCCGAGCGCATCCGCAAGCAACTGGCGGAACAAAACGTGCTCGTCGAACAGTGGGGCGGCAAGTATCAATCCGCCGAGATCTCCGCGAAATTCGGACAGGGGATTGACGAACTGCTCGAAAATGTGCTGCTCGCCGCCGACCTGCTCGAGCTCAAAGCCAATTACGAGCGCCGCGCGCGCGGGACCGTCGTCGAAACCCGCCTCGACAAAGGCCGCGGTATGGTCGCCACCGTCATTGTCACGGCCGGAACCCTCAGCGTCGGCGATAACTTCGTAGCCGGACAGCAATACGGCAAGGTCCGGGCGCTCCTGAACGAGTTCAATGCGCCCATCCCCCGCTGCACTCCCGGCGAACCCGTGCAGGTCGTCGGCTTCTCCGGACCGCCCCAGGCCGGCGATAATTTCGTCGTGTTCGAGTCCGAGCGCGAAGTCAAGGAAATCGCCATGCGCCGCCAGCTCTTGCAGCGCGAACAGACCTTCCGCCAAATTCGCATGCTGAGCCTCGATCAAATCTCGCAGCGCATCAAGGAAGGCGGCGTCCGTGAGTTGCAACTCATCGTCAAGGGTGACGCCGACGGCTCCGTGGAAGCCATCTGCGACACGCTCCAGCGAATTTCGACCAGCGAAGTTGCCGTCAGCATCGTGCATCGCGGAGTCGGGGCCATCTCCGAAAGCGACGTCATTCTGGCCTCCGCCACCGGAGCCGTTATTCTCGGCTTCCATGTCCATCCCAACCTCAAAGCCCGCGAACTGGCCCAACGGGAACAGGTGGATATCCGCGTTTACCGCGTCATCTACGAAATGGAAGACGATATCCGCAGCGCACTCGAGGGCATGCTCGCTCCCGATACCCGCGAAGACGTCGTCGGCCTCGTCGAAATCCGGCAAACCTTCGTCGTCCCCAAGGTCGGCACGATTGCCGGGTCCTACGTCGTCTCCGGCAAGATCGTGCGCGCCAGTCAGGTGCGCCTGATCCGCGACGGACGCGAAATCTGGCGCGGCAAGCTCGCGTCGCTGCGTCGCTTCAAAGATGACGTGAAAGAAGTTCGCGCCGGTCAGGAATGCGGAATCGGACTTGAGACGAATCTCGAAGTCAAAGTCGGCGATTCGCTCGAAGTTTTCGAGATCGTCGAAATCAAACGTAAACTCGAGCACACATCGGCCTGAAGTGCGCGCTTGCCGTCTTGACGATTGAATTGCACCTGCCGTTCAGTCAGTCGCTGAAAGATCGCCGCTCCGTGATGAACTCACTCAAAACGCGCGTGCGCCAGCGATTCAACGTCTCCGTGGCCGAAGCCGATGTCGGCGACCTGTGGCAGCGAGCCGGACTGATCATCTCCGCCGCGGGATCCGATGCCGCCCGCGTCGAGCGCGTCTTGCACGATGTCGCCGGGTTTGTCGAACAGGATGAACGGGTGCATGTGATGATGCCGCGAATGCGATTCTATGAATAAGCACACTCACGGTCCGCAAGGAACGGGGACGCGGCCGAAGCGCGTCGCCGCCGAGATCCAGCGCGATCTACCCGGTCTAATTCGCCGGCTCGTGACGATCCCGGAGGGCCTGCTCGTCAGCATCACGGACGTCCAGTTGTCGGCTGATCTTTCTCATGCCAAGGTCTTCTTCAGCGTGATCGGAGGCGCGAACGAAGAACTCACCGGCGCGCTGGTCGGACGCTTGCTGTCCGCCCGGCGCGGCGCGATGCGCAGCGAAATCGCCCGCCTGCTCGTGATGCGCCAGCATCCGGAACTGCACTTTCATTGGGATCCGGTGCCCGCGCGCGCCGCGCGTATCGAAACGCTGCTCAAACAAGTTCGCGATGAACGCGAAGAGCGCGAGGACAACCCGTGAGTATCCGCCCGCCCGACCTCGCGGCAATTCGTGCGGCCTGCGCCGACGGCGCGCCGATTCTGGTCTCCACGCACGTCCATCCCGACCCCGACGCCGTCGGATCCGTGCTGGCGGCCCGGGAAATGCTCTTGCAGCTCGGCGGCCGACCCCGGATCGTGCTGGAAAACGGGTTCGCCCCGCGCATCCGCTGGTTGCCCGATTCCGCGCTGGCTGAAAACGTCGCGTCGCAGAATCCTGATGCTCGCTTCGAGCGCGCTTTCATCGTCGATTGCGGCAGTCGCTCACGCATCGGCGAGGTCGAGCGATTTCTGAGTCCGACCGCAATGATCTTCAATATCGATCATCACGTCTCCAATGACAATTTCGGCGGCGTGAATGTCGTCGATACTGCCGCCTGCGCGACCGGCGAATTGCTCTATGATATCTGCGACGGCCTGCAACTGCGCATCACCCCCGCGCTGGCCACCAATCTGCTGGCCGGGATGCTGACCGATACGGGGCGCTTTCGCTATTCAAACACGACTCCGGCTTGTCTGCGCGCCTGCGCGCGCCTGCTCGAAGCCGGCGCGGACATCACCGCGGTGACCAATGCCCTGTACTTTGATCTGCCCGCGCGCGACCTGCAGTCGATGAGTAAGATCTACGGATCGCTGGAACTCTTCGCCGATGGAAAGATCAGCACCATGTTCGTCCCCGCGGCGAATCTCGTGGAAGATCCTGACAGCATTGTGGACCTCGGACTGTCGATTCGCGGAGTGGAAGTCGCCGTGTTGTTGAGCGAGGCCGAGGCCAAGATCCGGGTCTCGTTGCGATCCAAGCACTTCGTCAACGTGTCCCGCATCGCCGAGAGCTTCGGCGGGGGGGGGCATGAACGCGCGGCCGGATTTCGCATGCAGGGGACCTTGCCATCCGTGCGCGACCGAATCCTGCCGACGCTGCTGGCGGCC
Source organism: candidate division KSB1 bacterium (assembly GCA_016214895.1). Taxonomy (NCBI): domain Bacteria; kingdom Pseudomonadati; species Candidatus Zhuqueibacterota bacterium. The sequence continues at coordinate 223,165 of JACRMR010000008.1, read as the reverse complement.
GTGAACCAAGTCCCGCGTCCGGGAAGTGTGGCCGTCTGAGCGGAGCGCTCATTCTGACCGTCGATAAGCCGCGAGGCTGGACATCCTTCGATGTCGTCAACAAATTGCGCGGCCTGTTGAAATGGAAGTCCGTGGGACACGCCGGAACACTCGATCCCGCGGCGACCGGCCTGCTGATCGTGCTGTTCGGCGACGCGACCCGCCGTGCGACGGAATTCTCGTCACTGCCGAAGGAATATTGCGGCACCATCCGCCTCGGCATGGAGACCGCCACCGATGATCTCGAGGGCGAGATCATCGCCGAGGCCCCCGTCGCGTGCGATGAATCCGCGATCCGGACCGCCCTCGCGAAACTGACCGGCGACATTGAACAGGTGCCTCCCGCGTATTCGGCGGTAAAGGTCGCCGGTAAACGCAGCTACAAACTCGCGCGCGCCGGACGTGCCGTCGAGTTGCCAGCGCGCCGGGTTAGTCTCTATCATTTTGATCTGATCGGCTATCGCGCCCCTGAACTCGAATTCCGTGTTCAGTGTTCGGCCGGAACCTACATCCGCTCGGTCGCCCGCGATCTGGGACGGGACCTCGGATGCGGGGGTACGCTGGCCGCGTTGCGCCGGACCGCAATCGGTCCCTACCGTGTCGAGCAGGCGCTTGACCTCTCTGAAATCCAACGTCGGCGAGCTGAATTCGCCGCTTCCTGAAATGGACGTCTTTCGCGGATCGTGGTCGAATTTTACGAATCCCGCTGACTCGGTGATCGCCGTCGGCAGCTTCGACGGCCTGCATCTCGGTCATCAGGCGGTCATTCGGCAAACCGTTGACTCCGCGCGCGCACAGGGCCTGCGCAGCGTGGTCGTCGCCTTCGAAGGCGGAGCCGAAAGTGGCAATGGGAACCGCGGAGGCGCGCGGTTGCTGTTGACCGTCGAGGAAAAGATCGCGCAGCTTGCCGGCATGGGCGTTGACCAACTCCTCGTTATCAACTTCGATCAGACGGTCTCGCAGCTGTCCGCCCACGATTTCGTACAGATCATTCTCAAAGGACGTGTCGGGCTGAAGCGGCTGGTGATCGGATTCAATCATCAGTTGGGCAAAAACCTGTCCGGCGACCGCGAATCCCTGATCGCGATGGCCCGCGCGATGGGATTCTACGTCGAAGTCGTTAATCCCGTCCGCTCCGATGACCAAATCGTATCCGCCGATTTGGTTCGACAGGCGATGCAGTCCGGCGACGTCGCGCGCGCCGCGGCCGCCCTTGGCCGTTACTATTCGGTCGCCGGCGTTGTCGTACACGGCTTTGGCCGCGGCCGGCAGCTGAATTGCCCCACGGCGAATCTCGGCGGCATCGACCCCGCGAAACTCGTTCCCCGCGACGGCATTTATGCCGGGATCGCCACGGTCAGATCCGAGGCCTGGCCCGCCGCCATTTCCAACGGCTACAATCCGACCTTCGGCGAAGGCCGCCATTCCGTTGAGGCCCACTTGATCGGCTTCGATGATGATATCTATGACGAACCCATCACGATCGAGTTCGTCGAGCGGATTCGCGATGAGAAGAAGTTCGCCGCCATCGATGATCTGATCGCGCAAATCGCGGATGATGTGCGCGTCGCGGCGGAACTGCTCGAAGCCCGCGGCGTCTGTCGCCGCGTCTCGTAATTCCGTTCGCCGCGGCACCCGTCCGCGGGGGCCCGGAATCGTCCGCGTCGCCGGGCGGGTCGGCGTCAATCCGCCGAAAGCTTGCTCAACACAATCAAACAATTCCTATAGTACCGCAGAGGAAACCATGGCTATCACCGCTGTCGACCGCAAGGTCGTCATCGACAAGTTCGCCCCCAAACCGGGGGACACCGGAAGCCCCGAAGTGCAGGTCGCGCTGCTCTCGCAGCGGATCAATCATCTGACCGGACATCTCAAGACGCACAAAAAAGACAATCACTCGCGCCGTGGATTGTTGCTGCTTGTCGGCCAACGCCGGCGCTTGCTCAACTATCTCTCACAGCTCGATATCACTCGCTATCGCAAGCTGGTCGAAGCCCTCGACCTGCGCCGATAGTCCGCCGCGCCCCGCGGCGCGATACCGCCCATACGGGCAGAAGCACAAGAAGGAAGGAAGCAGAGGAAGGGAATGGTTCACAAAGTCTCGATGGAACTGGGAGGTCTTAAGCTCGAACTTGAGACCGGGCGCATCGCCAAGCAGGCGGACGGTGCGATTTGGTTAACCTGCGGCGATACGGTCGTGCTCGCTACTGTAGTGGCGAATCTTGATGCGGAAAATGAGCTGGATTTTCTTCCGCTGTCCGTTGACTATCGTGAGAAACTTTATGCCGTCGGCAGAATCCCCGGCGGATTTTTCAAACGCGAAGGACGTCCCTCCGAAAAGGAAATCCTCTCCGCCCGCCTGACCGACCGGCCCATCCGGCCGCTCTTTCCTGATGGCTTCCATCAGGAAATTCAGGTCATGATCAACGTGCTCTCCTCGGACGGAGAACATGATCCGGATACGCTCGGAACGATCGCCACCTCGGCGGCGCTCGCGATCTCCGAATGCCCGTTCCTCGGCCCCGTCGGCTCCGTCCGCGTCGGCCGGATTAACGGCGAATACATCATCAATCCCACGTTCAAGCAGCTCGAAGAGACCGAACTGGACCTCGTGGTGGCCGGTACCGAAGATTCGATTATTATGATCGAAGGCGAATCCAAAGAAGTCTCTGAAGACGTATTTCTCGAAGGCATCGCCCGGGGACACGCCGAAGTCAAACGCCTCGTTGCTCTGCAAAAAGAGCTCGTGGCGCGTTGCGGTGTTCCCAAGCGCGAATTCAAGCCCGCCGAGACCAACAAGGACCTCGCCGCGACCCTCGAAGCCACGTTCGGTGCGCAAGTCGATGACTCCTGCAAGATCACCGACAAGTCCAAGCGCCGCGACGCCTGGAAGCTGATCGAAACCGCGGCGATTGCCGGACTGCTCGAGACCTATCCCAACGACGAGAAGACGATCAAGAGCTGGGTCCACGATCGCGCTCAGGTTCGCGTCCGCGCTAATATCGTGGACAAGAGCTGGCGGCTCGATGGCCGTGGGACCCGCGAGATCCGACCGATTACGACGGAAGTCGATATCCTGCCGAAGGTACACGGTAGTGCGCTCTTCACGCGCGGTCAGACGCAGGCCCTCGGCACCGTGACGCTCGGCATCAAATTTGACGAGCAGCGTGTGGACGGCCTCGACGGCGTGTACACCAAACCGTACATGCTGCATTACAATTTCCCGCCCTTTAGCGTCGGCGAAATTCGCAAATTTCTCGGCCAGTCCCGCCGCGAAATCGGACACGGTAATCTCGCCTGGCGCGCCATGCATTCGATCCTGCCCGCGTGGGAAGACTTCCCCTATACCATTCGCGTCGTCTCCGAAGTACTCGAATCCAACGGCTCGTCTTCGATGGCGACCGTCTGCGCCGGCTGCATGGCCATGATGGCCGCCGGTGTCCCGATCAGGAAGCCCGTTGCCGGCATCGCGATGGGTTTGATCAAAGAAGGCGAGAAAGTCGCGATTCTCTCCGACATTCTCGGCGACGAAGATCACCTCGGCGACATGGACTTCAAAGTCACCGGCACTCCCGACGGCATCACCGCCTGTCAGATGGACATCAAGATCAAGGGCATCTCCCTTGAACTCATGAAGACCGCCATCCTGCAGGCGCGCGAAGGCATCACGCACATCCTCGGCAAAATGGCCGAGTCGATCTCCGCACCGCGTCCGGAGATCTCGCCCTTCGCGCCCAAGATCGTCTTTATGAAGGTCGATCCGGACAAAATCGGCATGATCATTGGACCCGGCGGCAAGAACATCCGCGATATCATTTCCCGCACCGGCGCTTCGATTGACATCGAGGACGACGGCACGGTCTGCGTCTCCTCGTCCAACACCGAAAACGTCAATCAGGCGATGGACATTATCCGCGGCATGACCGAGTCGCCGGAAGTCGGCAAAGTCTATCACGGCAAGGTGAAGAAGATCACCGATTTCGGCGCCTTCGTCGAAATCCTCCCCGGTCGCGAAGGCCTGCTGCACATCAGCGAAATCGAACATCATCGCGTGCGCAAAGTCACGGACCATCTGCAACTCGGCGACGCCGTGACCGTAAAGTTGCTGAACGTCGATTCGCAGGGCAAGCTTGATCTGTCCCGCAAAGTCCTGCTGCCACCGCCCGAAGGCGGACCGCCGGCCGAAGACTCCAGCGGTGAACCGCGCGAGCGGCGGGGCGGAAGCGGAGGCGGTGGCGGGCATCACGGTGGCGGACATCATCGCAAGCCGTCCAAGGTCGATAACTAAGTGAATCCCCCGAGCGGGGTCTCCGGACACCGCCGGATTTGAGTCTCGATTGCCAAAAACTTCTTCGTACAATAAGACGGTTCTGCCCGGCGGAATCCGAGTCGTCAGTGAGCGCATCCCCGGTGTCCGTTCGGTCTCGCTGGGCATCTGGGTCATCGTCGGCTCCCGCTTCGAGACCGCCGCCGAGAATGGCCTGTCGCACTTTATCGAGCACATGGCCTTCAAGGGCACGCAAACGCGTTCCGCCCTCGATATCGCCCGGTCCATCGAGCAGGGCGGAGGTCTCGTCAATGCCTTCACCGGCAAAGAGATGACCTGCTATTATGTCCATGTCATCGATGAGCGGATGCCGCTGGCCCTGGACATTCTCGCCGACGTGATGCGCGATTCGGTCTTTGATCCCGGCGAAATTGAAAAAGAGAAGCAGGTCATTCTCGATGAGATCCGCGATCACGAAGATATGCCCGACGACGTCTGCCACGAACGATTCATCCGCGAATTGTTCGGCAAGCATCCGATCGCCCGGCCGATTCTCGGACCGCCGCGAAATGTCAAGGGCTTCACGCGGGATGATCTGATCCGCTATATCGACAAGCACTACCTGCCGTCGCGCATCGTTGTCGCCGCGGCCGGCAATCTGCAACATCGCGCACTGACGCGGATGGTCGAAGACAAACTTGGCTTTGCGAAGCGCGGCAAAGCCGTGAAGTCCGAACGCATCGGCAAGCTCACCCGCAAACTGCGGCGCTTCCCGCGGCCGATCCAGCAGGCGCACATGGTCATGGGCACGCGCGGCCTGCCGTATGGATCGCTGGATCGCTTCACGATGTCGGTCATGAACACCGTGCTCGGGGGCGGAATGTCTTCGCGCCTGTTCCAGAATATCCGGGAAAAACATGGCGTCTGCTACTCGATCTACTCGTTCACGGATTCGATGGCCGATACCGGCGCGGTCGGAGTCTATCTCGCCACCGACCGGGAGCGGGTGGACAAGGCTCGCAAGTTGGTCCTGAAGGAATTCGAAGCGCTGCGTGAGACTCCGCTGACCAAAGCCGAGATCGACGGCGTCAAGACTCAGCTCAAGGGTAATATTATGCTCGGCTTGGAGAACGTCTCCAATCGAATGATGCGACTCGGGCGTATGGAAATCTACCTCGGCCGCTACCATTCGCTGGAAGACGTCAGCAGGCAAATCGATGTGGTCACACCGGCTAAAGTGCAGAAATTGGCTCGCCAGTTATGGACCGCGGATCGCATGGTGACAACGATTGTCGAGCCCGAGCGCAAGCGCAAAAGCGCGCAGCCGGCGAGGCGAACGTAGTCTCGCGGAACCCGTCTGTACTCGTGGACTCCGTCGAGATCCAGATTCAGCGTCTGGGGCACGCGCCCGCTGAACTTCCGTCTTACCAGACCGCTGGTTCCGCGGGCATGGATCTGATCCTCGCCGCTGAGGATGTGTCCCTGAAACCGGGCGAACGCGCGTTGCTGCCGACCGGATTCTGCATCGCGATTCCGCGCGGTTTTGAAGGTCAGGTGCGTATGCGGTCGGGCACTGCGCTGAAGACGGGGCTGTTCCTGCCCAACGCGCCGGGAACTATCGACTCGGATTATCGCGGCGAACTCAAGGTGCTCGTCATGAATGGCGGCGCCGAGCCGGTCACCATTCGATCCGGCGAACGCTTCGCGCAACTGGTCGTCGCTCCGGTCGCGCGCGGAATCTGGAAGGTCGTGACCGAGTTGCCCGATTCCGGCCGCGGCGCCGGAGGGTTTGGCAGCACGGGTCACCGTTAGTCTCCCGGCGGTAGCGGAGCCGCCTGATGTCACCTCAACCACCGTTGCAATTGGACTTGTTGTCGACGGAACACCCGGATTCCAAGCCGAAGGGCCCCGCGCTGCGGAAGCTCTACTACACTATCGGCGAAGTCTCCGAACTGATCGGAGTCCCCGCCCATGTCCTGCGGTATTGGGAGACCGAGTTCTCCGTCCTGCATCCCAAAAAAGGCAAGGGCGGTAATCGGCTCTATCAGGAACGGGATGTCAAGTTGCTCGAGCAAATCCGCTCGTTGCTTTACGATCAAAAGTTCACGATCGCCGGCGCGCGAGTGCAGCTCGACGGAAAACCGAAAGCGAACGGCAATCCGGTCGATCCGCCGGTCATTGCGGAGGTCAGACAGGAACTGAAAGAAATACTCTCGCTGTTAAATCGTTAGACGTTTCGGGGCGTGGCGCAGCTTGGTAGCGCACCAGACTGGGGGTCTGGGGGTCGCTGGTTCAAATCCAGTCGCCCCGACAATGCCGGCCGGTCCATTCGGCGGGTACGGATGAAGGCGGATTGCATGATGTGATGATGACATGCCGGTGATTGGCAAATCAAACCGGAGGTTACGATGAAGAAGTTGAGTCTGCTTTTCGGAATGCTCTTTGGCATGATAGTTCAGACGGGCGCCGCGGCGTCCCTCGGGGTGACGGTGACGAATTTCTCGTTTACACCGTCGGCGATTACGCTCGCCACCGGGGATACGGTCGTCTGGACGCGCTCCATCGGCACCCACAATGTTCACCATAACGTGGCGACGCCGAAGTTCCACAACGAGATCAGCGACACGTGGACGACCTATGTCTGGGCGTGCTCCGTGGGGACGGGTGCGCTCGCGTACATCTGTCAGCAGCACCCGGCCATGACAGGCACTGTAAACGTCGCCGACATTACCATCACGGCACCCAACGGCGGCGAGGTCTGGGCCACCAATGCTTCACGCACGATCAACTGGACCTCCGTGAACCTGTCGCCCACGGCGAACGTGGCGATCGAAATGAACCGGGGGTTCCCGGGTCCGACGTGGGAAGTCATTGTGGCAAGCACGCCGAATGACGGGACGCACTCGTTCAACCTCACCGGTGCGGCGTCCGACCACGCACGGATCCGGGTCCGCGCACTCACGACAAGCACGATCTCCGGTTCCATCGCTGACACCTCCGATGCCGATTTCTCGATTGTCCTGCCGTCCGTCACCGTCAGCAGTCCGAACGGCGGCGAGATCTGGATTGAAGATGAGGTGCGCACGATTCAATGGAGCACGATTGGCTTTACCTCCAGCGTAAATATCCATCTCAATCGGACCTTTCCGACGGGAAACTGGGAGTTGCTCGCCTCCAATACGACGAATGATGGCGCGTTCGACTGGACCGTGACCTTCCCCAGCTCGACACATGCCCGTGTGCGTGTCCAACGCTCTTCGCAGACGTCGGTGGCGGATACTTCGGACGCTGATTTTACGATTGTCTCTCCGCAGATTACGATCCTCACCCCCAACGGCGGCGAGGATTTTTTGGTGGGTGATACCGTCTCCGTGACCTGGACGTCGCAGGCGATTTCCTCCAATTTCCACGTGGATCTCAATCGTGACTATCCGCTCGGTTCGTGGGTAAGACTCTTCACAAACACCGCGCAGGCCGACCCTCACCTCTGGGTCACCACCGAGCCGACCTCCGGGACCTGCCGCATGCGGGTCATTACGGTGACGATTCCCGCGGTGGTCGATCAATCCGATTCCAACTTCTCCATCTTCCTTCCGGACCTCGATGTGATCGCACCAGATGGCGGAGAGACTTACTTCATCGGCGATTCCGTGAACATCTCGTGGGCGGCCAACGGCGGGATTTCGCCGTTCGATATCTATCTGAATCGTGATTTCGTGGCCAATCCGGAATCCGGGTGGGAACTCATTCTCGATGATGCCCCGGCGGACACGCCGCAGGTATGGGTCGCTGACGGACTCCCCTCGGCAAACTGCCGGGTGCGGGTTCAAGCCGCTTTCGACTCCGCTATTGCTGACCTCTCTAACGGCGAGTTTGAACTCAAATTGCTGACGGCTCCGGAAAGCCTCGTGGTGGGGATCGAAGTTCCGAACCTCCGGCTGGCCTGGCCGTCGGTGGATGGCGCAGGCTCTTACTCGGTCTATCGAATCCCGAGCTATGAATACGTTGGCCCACCCGAGTTCCTGGTGACCACGCCGGACACATTCTGGGTGGATACGTTTACGCTCATCGGCTATGAGACCTACTACTATTTCGTGAGGGCGGCCACTCAGTAGTCAGGGGGCGGGTGCTGGCGCGTGCCACGGGTGTCGATCTGCGGCACTCTTGTCGCAGTTGTCGCATCGGAGGTGGGTTTGGATCCGATGTCCCGCGTACGGCTGGCAGTCTGAACGAGAATATTTTGATTTAGTCCCCGGGACTTGGCACAAGCTCGACTCTTGTGCGTTCAAGTTAATAGGATAAGCTTTCTATGGATGTCCGATACTGGTGTCATCTCGCCCTCGCGCTGCGCTTGCTTGCTGAATTCGGCTGCCAACCCAGCCGTCAAAGCGGGCCTCTGCTGCCGGGGCCAGTTGCCGCAAATTCATTGGTTTGTCCCTTGACTTTTTGATCGGACCTGCTTAACTTGGGAGTCTTAGCTGGTCCAGTACCTCCGCCCCTCACCGAGGGGTTGACTGAATCGCAACATGCTGTTTTTGAATCGCATGAAACGGAGGACCGATGACCCGCAAGGTATCTGCTGTGTTCTTGTTCTTTGTACTGGGTAGTGCTTTCCGCTCGGAAGCCGCCGTCTGGAATGTGTCGGTTGCTGACTTCGCCTTCTCACCGTCGGCCTTGACGATTAGCCTCGGGGACACCGTCGTTTGGACTAATGTCCTTGGCTTTCACAATGTAGTCGAGGCGTGCGGAGATCCGCTCTTCAGCAATCTCAGCGCTGACGCCCCCTGGGTCTATCAGTTCGTGTTTTCCGTCGGCAACGGTGCCGCGGTCGGAACCTATCCCTACCTCTGTGAGGTTCACCCGGACCTGATGTGGGGTGCGATTACGGTGGTTCGACCGCCGCAGCGGTTTGATGTGAGTGTCGTCAATTTCGCCTTCACCCCGGCTTCAGTCACGGTTCAGACCGGCGATACCGTCGTCTGGACGCGCAATAGCGGGGGCATCGGACACAATGTCCACAATACGAGTGTCCCGATGCGATTCCACAGCGGAACGGTGAATGCAACCTGGACGACCTATGTCTGGCCGTGCTCGGTGGGAGTGGGCAGCTATCCCTATTTGTGCCAGCTGCACACGACCATGACGGGAACCGTAAATGTTGTGGCGCCACCCGCGCCACCTGCTGCTCCCACCGAATTGGTGACGCGTGCGGCCGTTAGTGATGTGATCCTGAACTGGCGATCCGTCGCGGGAGCGACTTGTTATCTGATCTATCGTAAGACGCCCGACTTTTCGCCGGCGGCGTTTACGGAACTGGTGGGGGCCACCCCCGACACGACCTTCACGCATTTCGGTGGAGCGGTCCTGCCGGCCAAATCGTTCTACGAGGTTCGAGCGATTAACAACTGAAGCCGGGGGCGCGCATCGCCTCCGCTGAAACCGGATCCGGCGATGTTACTTCGAACTCTCGCGCGATGAACTTTCAGTTGGCGAGAGAAGACATGGTCCTCACGCAGCTCGAACGCCGCGGAATCCGCGATGCCCGAGTGCTGGAAGCCATGCGGACCGTGAAACGCCACTATTACGTCGAACCGGCGTTTCGCGAACGGGCCTATGAGGATACGCCGCTGCCGCTGGAAGAAGGTCAGACCATCAGCCAGCCCTATGTCGTGGCGAGGATGCTCAGCCTGCTCGATGTCCAGCCCGCGCACAAAGTATTGGAAATCGGCACGGGATCGGGCTATCAGACTGCGGTCATCGCCGAACTGGCTTACAAGGTCTATTCCATCGAACGCCACATGCCGCTGTTGCAGCGGGCCCGGCGCACGCTGGACGAGCAGGGTTGCAAGAACGCCGTCCTTAAACACGGCGATGGTACGATCGGTTGGAGTGAGTTCGCGCCGTTTGACCGCATCATTATCTCCGCGTCAACACCCGTTTTCCCGAAAACGCTGTTCACGCAATTGGTCGATGGCGGCCTGATGGTCTTCCCGATGGGGGAGAAGCGGACGCAGGAACTCATGTTTGTCGAGAAACACGATAACGAAGCCGTGATGCGCGAAGCCGGACAAGTGTCCTTCGTGCCGCTGATCGGCCGGGAGGGTTGGCAGAATAATCTCGCGTAGCCGTCGCTCGCGGCGGCTACATATTCCGGGGCGTAGCGCAGTCCGGTAGCGCACTTGGTTCGGGACCAAGGGGTCGCTGGTTCAAATCCAGTCGCCCCGACTAACAAACGGAGCCGCCCTTCCCGTGGGCGGCTCTTTCTCTATCCCCCCATCGTATGGATTTGCTCGCGCAATTCGTGGACATCTTCCTGCATCTGGACGTGCACCTCGGACAGGTGATTTCGGATTATGGAACGTTGACGTATCTGATCCTGTTTATCATCATTTTCTGCGAAACGGGGTTGGTGGTGACGCCGTTCCTGCCGGGGGATTCGCTGCTGTTCGCGGCGGGAGCTTTTGCGGCGCTGGGCTCGCTCGAGCTGATGCTGCTGCTCCTGATTCTGTATGCGGCGCCGATTCTCGGAGATTCCACGAACTATTGGATCGGCCGATTCGTCGGGCCGCGGGTGTTCTCGTCAAACTCGCGGTGGCTGCGGCGGGAGTACCTGGACAAGACGCACGCGTTCTATGAGACGCACGGCGGCAAGACGGTGATTATCGCGCGGTTCATGCCGATCTTCCGCACGTTTGCGCCGTTCGTCGCGGGGATCGGCAAGATGAACTATGCCAAGTTCCTCAGCTTCAGCGTGGGCGGGACGGTGCTCTGGATCAGCGTGTGCGTGCTGGCGGGATACTTCTTCGGCAATATTCCGATCGTCAAGCGGAATTTCTCGCTCGTGATTTTCGCCATCATCGGCACGTCCGTGCTGCCGATGGCGGTCCATTTCGTGAAGGAGCGCGCGAGGAAGCGAAGTTGAGGATCACGGACTTCGATGTCGCGCTCGGCGATCATGTGTTGCGTGTGCGGCGGTTGTCGCAGCGCGGGCAGGGCACGATCTTCTTCCTGCATGATTCGTTCGGTTGTATCGACGCCTGGCGCGACTTTCCGGCCCGATTGGCGCTCGCCACCGGCCACGACGCGATTGTCTATGACCGGCGCGGCTATGGGAAGTCGGCCCCGTTCGGTCCGGACAAGCGCGATTTGGACTATCTGCATCGGGAAGCTGCCTCGTTGAACGAGTTCCTGGCTAAGCTGGGGATTCGCGAGGCGGTGCTGTTCGGCCACAGTGACGGCGGCATGGTTGCGCTGCTCGCCGCGTCGATGTTTCCGGAACGGGTGAAATCGCTGATCGCGGAAGGCGTGCATGTGTTCATGGACGAGTTCAGCCGCGCGGCGATTCGCGTGTCCGTGGAAGACTATGAATCGGGAGAGCTGCGCGCACGACTCGAGCGTTATCATGGCGAGAAGACCGAAGCGTTGTTTCGCGCGTGGTCGGATACCTGGTTAGCCGACAAATTCCACGACTGGTCGATTGAGCGTGAATTGCAGAGCGTTCACTGTCCGGTGCTGGTCGTGCAGGGTGAACAGGATGAGTACGGAACGCTGGCGCAAGTCGAAGCGGTTGCGCGCAGTGTATCCGGTCCGGTCGCGACGTTTGTCGTGCCGTACACGGGTCATACGCCGCATCGCGACGCGGGGGAGGCGGTGGTGAAGAGGTGTGGGGAGTTCGTGCGCTCGCAGGGATGAGGGACGAAAGGAACAAGGATCAAGGAACAAGGAACAGTGAACGCCGGCTCCGATGACTGAACCCCCCTATCGTCCCCCCTTGAAAGGGGGGACGGGCTGCGAAGCTGAGCGGCCATGAATGAGCTTTGGTCGCGCAGCATGCGTGCGCTCGGCGAGGGGAGGAAACGATAAACGAGGAATGGTGAACGATGAGGCCGATGCTGTGGCCGGCGGGTTCGGGGACTTGATGCGCCTCGGTGGGGAGTGATGTGACGCGGTTAATATACTACTGAAATCAACCAAGAGTCAAGCGATATTTTTATAAAAGCAACAAATAGTTGAACATTTAGGACTTGCGCGGGGAGCTGCAAACGCTAAGGCGTTGAACGGAAAATAGTTGTAAATTTGGGTTGGTGGGGCAGAAATGGTGGGGGAGAGGCGGGGGGAGGGAAATCGAAAACCGAAAATTGAAAATCAAAAATTGAAGTTCCGAGATTCCGATTCCGAGCGGGGCAGGTCAATGCTCAAGAGACATGCCGCCGGGCAAAAGGGCTGAAGCGCTAAGAAGGAGACAAGATCAGAGTATGAGTAACAAGAGCAGCAACAAGCATTTGTCAACAGCACGGCGGGCAGAATTGCTCACAGTCTTGAAAGCCCGGTTTGAACAGAATATGAACCGGCACAAGGGTCTGGAATGGGCCAAGGTGCAGGCGAGGCTCGAGGCCAAGCCGGACCAACTTTGGTCGCTCTCTGAAATGGAGCGCAGCGGCGGCGAACCGGATGTGGTAGGTCACGACAAAAAGACGGGCGAGATCATTTTTTGTGATTGTGCGGCGGAAAGTCCGAAGGGGCGCAGAAGTCTGTGCTATGACCGGGAAGCGCTGGAGTCGAGGAAAGAGCATAAGCCGGAAAATAGCGCGCTGGATCTGGCAACGGCGATGGGGATTGAGCTGTTGACCGAAGAGCAATATCGCGAACTGCAAGCCCTGGGAAATTTCGATACGAAGACCTCGAGCTGGGTGAAAACACCGGCTGAGATCAGAAAACTCGGCGGCGCGATCTTTTGCGATCGTCGCTACGACCATGTCTTCACGTATCACAACGGCGCGGAGTCTTACTATGCGGCGAGGGGGTTTCGGGGGGCGGTTAGAGTGTAAGAACTGCACAGAAAGCAAGCATGCATGCAAAGTCTGAACCAGGTAGTCATCAGCGAAATCGTTGATCGAATCGTCAAGGCAATTCATCCGCACAAAGTGATCTTGTTCGGAAGTCGCGCGCGCGGTACCGAGCATGCCCACAGTGATTTAGACTTGCTGGTTGTGGCTGACTCGGACAAGCCGCGCTGGGAACGCGCCGCTCCGATCTATGGGACCCTGAGCGACATCATGGTCCAGACCGACTTGCTGGTTTATACCCCGGCGGAAATCGAAGCATGGAAGGATGTACGGCAGGCGTTCATTACCACGGCCGTTCGAGAGGGAAAGGTATTGTATGAACGGCCCGCGTGAATTGGCGGCGGGAATGATCGCGAAAGGGGAAAGCGATCTCGCCGCTGCTCGCACGCTCATAGAGGCCGGAGTCTCCCTCGATTCCGCGTGTTTTCATGCGCAGCAGGCGGCGGAGAAGTTCCTGAAAGCTTACCTCGCTCGGTTCGAGATTGAGTTTCCGTTCATTCACAACCTTGAGAAGCTGATCACGTTGTGTGAGTCGCGGGATCGCGCGTTCTCGGAAATCAAGGAAATCGGACAGGAGCTGAGTCCGTTCGCCGTCGAAATGCGGTATGACGACATGTTTTGGCCAAGCCAGACCAATGCCAAGCGAGCACTCAAGATGGCGGAGACAATTTGTGAATTCGTCAGGGCGAGGTTGACGTAATCTATCATGTTGAAAGCTCTCCCGAGCGGGGCATGTCAATGCTCAAGAGACATGCCGCCGCGGACGAATCCGATCCAGAGATCTAAGTCATGTTGCGACGACATCGCACGAATTCGGTAGCGGGTGGTGTGCATTTCATCACCGCGGTGACGGAAGAGCGGGGGAGCTGGTTTGTGCGCGAGCCGATCTGTCGCGCGATACTGCTTGAGTTCGAGCGCTGCCGCAGCCGGCTCGGAATCCAATGCGCGGGCTACGTGCTGATGCCGGATCATCTGCACGCGCTGCTGATGCAAACCGAGGACGGCGATCAGATCTCGGAATTGGTACGCGCCTTCAAGGTGTCCACAGCGCGAGACTGGAATCTGATTCGCGGCGGCATGTCTCTTGAGGCCGGACATGCCCCGCTCGGAGAACTGCGTTGGCGACGACGCTTCGATGATGTGGCGGTGATAAACAACGCAGTTGCGCACACGATGTTGGATTACCTTCACGCGAATCCGGTGAAGCGCGAATTTGTCGAAGCACCCGAACGCTACCTCTGGTCGAGCGCGCGGGACTACTGGGAGATTGGGAAGGGGATTGTGACGGTCGCGACGGATTTGATTGGGCCGAAGCTGAGCTGACTTGCGACACGCGCGGGGAGTCCCGAGCGGGGCATGTCAATGCGAACGACGCCTGTTGCCGCGAAAGTTATCCCGAGCGGGGCATGTCAATGCTCAAGAGACATGCCGCCGCAGTAGAAATACCGGGACCGTCACCGGTCCCGGATGTGAATTCATGAAGCGGGACACGCCGATGCGAATGACGCGTGTCACTGCAGGACTTATCCCGAGCGGGGCATGTGCCGACACCATGCCGCCGCGATAAAACCTCTTGCATCTGGACGAAGGCCCACCAACACTAACCGCAGATCCCTGCTCAACTTATAATTAGACACCACTGGTGCCGACACATGCCGCCGCGAAATAAACAAGTGAGTGAATCTCATGAATCTCTTACCAATCAACATTGACGATCTGGTCCAGGCCCGTACCGTCGAAAGCAATCGAATTGAGTACAAGAGGGGCTTTTCAGTGGCCACTAAGCCGCATATTATCGCTACAATTGTTGCATTTGCGAATGATTTTCAGAATGTAAACGGCGGATACGTTATTATTGGAATAGATACTAAAGATGGACTTCCGATTCTTCCGCCAGCTGGTCTTCCAGCAGAGTCATTGGAAGCGACTCAACAAGAAATCCGTCGTCTGTGTAAGACTCGAGTTCAAACAGAATTTCAACCGATCATTGTACCGCTTGTCTATGATAGCAAGCACTTGCTTGTAGTCTGGGCACCCGCTAGCGACAACAGGCCACACATCGGTCCTGACCCACGGAATTTCAGTGAGAACTGTTTGCCAATTCGAGTAAACTCAGAAACGGTCAAGGCGACAACGGCACAAGAAGCTCAGCTCCGCGAACAGACAGCGAAGATTCCATTTGACGATAGGCCAAACCACGCCTCAACACTTACGGATATTTCGCCGCTGCTGGTTAAGAGATTTCTGCAAGATATTGGAAGCGACTTGTTGAACTCAACACCACCGATTCCCGATACAGCCCTCTACGAGTCGATTCGAGTCACAAAGGATGTCGGCGGGAAACTTGTTCCGCGAAATATCGGATTACTCTTTTTCGCCGAGAAACCAGAGCGGCACTTTCCTGGCTGCAAATTGGAACTCGCGATGTATCGCGACGACGCCGGGGGCAATCTCTTTGAAGAGAAGCTATTCACGGGTCCAATCAGCTATCAGATCACGGAGATATTGAGCTATTTAGAGAATTTGACGAACGCTCATGTGAGGAAGATTCCGGGAAGAGCACTTGCAGAACGGACAGTCGGGTATCCTTACGAGGCTCTAGAGGAGGCAGTTGTCAACGCATATTATCACCGTGGATATGACCAACCAAGCGAACCCAATAAGATTCATGTTTATCCAGACAGACTTGAAATCATAAGTTATCCCGGTCCTGTGCCCGGAATAACGATGGAGCATTTGCAATCAGCGCGACCCGTTCCTCCAGTTCCAGCCCGCAACCGGCGAATTGGAGAATTGTTGAAAGAACTTCAACTCGCTGAAATGCGTGGAACTGGCATTCCCAAGATGCGGCGCGTGATGGCGGATCATGGTTCAAGTCGTCCAGTCTTTGATTTCGATGTTGAACGAACGTACTTTCGCGTGATTCTGCCAGCTCACCCTAAGTACATTGTTTTACAGGCGGTAAGTGAGGCCGCCTACATGTGGTCGATCGGCGAGCGGGCTCCTGCCATAAGGAGACTGGAAGACGTGTTCAAAGGGCAGCCGAGCTCTGGCGCAGTTGCGGCCCAGCTGATTCAGTTTTATGCCGAGCGCGACGATCTCCCAGCAGCCGAACGAGTGTTCAACGAATTCCGAGCGCAGCCACTGCGATCCGAGGGAGAACAACCTTATCTAAGAATGTTTAGAATCTACTTGGGTTCTAATCTAAATTTGAAGGCGCGGCAGGTCATCGACGAATTGCCGGAGACAGAGTACGCAAATGCGCCGTACGATGTTGCGATTGCCTTCAAACGCGTACGTGAGAATCAGAAAGCTCATGTATTGATGGCTCAGGTGTATGCTTCCTTCGATACAAACTCTGAATTCCTGCACGATTATGCCAAGGTCAAGATTGCAATTGCGAATGAGATGTATCATGCGCGCAACACTAATTGGCATACAATCAAGCGGCTAAGACTAGAGGCAATCGAGCTTCTCCGGCGCTCCACCCAGCTTGGCGTCGATCCTCAGCAAATCGCATGGTACTATCTTGATTTGGCTGTTACACTTCAGCGAGTTCGTGGACAAGCCAGAGATATCAGAGCCGCTTATGACAATGCAATAAAGCTGCTCCCGACTGAGGAGAAGTTCAAATCGTCATACGCTGAATGGGAGGCTCGGAATGCCCGTTCTCCGAGGTAGGCTCGATCTCACTATATGATCACTGAGATATCGTTGACTGAAATTAGAGACTGTCAGTGATCCGTCAGGCCGAAGACGGCCTTCAGGACGACAGTGGGGTTTTGAATTGGCTGCGAATTTTGGTTCGTGAGGTGCTTCGGGAAGATCGCGCACGGCTGTGCGGCGCTACTAACGCGGGCGGGTCGCGGACCCGCCCCTACGATAGAACCATGAACGAAATCAAACATATTTCCGAACAGCAGTACCCGTTCGCCGAGGTGGAGGCGAAGTGGCAGTCGTGGTGGGAAGAGCAGGGGACGTACCGGTTTGATCCGGACTCGCCGAAGCCGGTCCACTATGTGCTGACCATGTTCTCCTACCCGTCCGGCGATAAGCTGCACATGGGGCACTGGTACTGCTACGCGCCGACCGATACCTACGCGCGGTTCAAGCGCATGCAGGGCTATAACGTGTTCGAGCCGATGGGGTTTGACGCGTTCGGCCTGCCCGCCGAGAACTACGCGATCAAGACCGGGGTGCATCCGGCGATCTCGACACAGCAGAACATTAAGTTCATGCGCGAGCAACTCAAACGCATCGGCGCGATGTACGACTGGGATTACGAGGTCAATACCTCCCAGCCGGACTACTACAAATGGACACAGTGGTGGTTCCTGCTGATGTACAAGCGCGGGCTGGCGTATCAGAAAGAGTCGCTGGTCAACTGGTGCCCGAATTGTCAGACCGTGCTGGCCAACGAACAGGTCGCGGCCGATAATACCTGCGAACGGTGCGGGACGGCGGTCATCCGCAAGAAGCTGAAGCAGTGGTTCTATAAGATCACGGAGTACAATCAGCGGCTGCTGGAGGGGCTCGACAGCATTGACTGGCCTGAAAAGACTAAGGCCATGCAACGGTATTGGATCGGGAAGTCGGAGGGGACGGAGATTGAATTTGAAATTCAAAATCGAAAATTGAAAATTGAAGTTCCGAGTCCCCCCCCTAACCCCCCCGTGAACGGAGGGGGATCAACCGGAACCCCCCCTGCCCCCCCAAGCGAGTTGGGGGGGGGACAGACGATCAGAGTGTTTACGACGCGGGCGGATACGCTGTTTGGGGTGACTTATGTGGTGCTGGCGCCGGAGCACCCACGAGCGTGGGATCTTGTTTCGCCCGATCGGACTGCGGAGGTGCGGGCGTATGTCGAGGAGGCAACGGCGCTCTCCGAGGTGGATCGGACCATGGGCGACCGGGAGAAGACCGGTGTGTTCACCGGGACGTACGCCACCCATCCCCTGACAGGCGAGCGCGTCCCGATCTGGGTGGCAGACTATGTGATCGGGTCGTACGGAACCGGTGCCGTCATGGCCGTGCCGGCGCACGATACACGGGATTTCGAATTCGCCAAGAAGTACGGGTTGCCGATTAAGGAAGTGATCCGGCCAGTCTCCCCCTCCGGCCCCCCCACAGGAAGTGGAGGGGAGCCCCGAGGAGCGTTCACGGATCATGGCGTGATGATGAACTCGGGGGAATTCGACGGGCTGAAATCAGACGCCGGAATTCGGAAGGTGGGGGAGAAGCTGAAGGCGGTCGGGAAGGGGAATCCGACCACGACCTGGCATTTGCGGGACTGGACGATCTCCCGGCAGCGCTATTGGGGGGCACCGATTCCGGTCATTTATTGCCCGAAGTGCGGAGTTGTAACTGTGCCAGAGGCGGACCTTCCCGTGCTGTTGCCTGAGAATGTGGTTGAATACAAACCGAAGGGCAGGTCACCGCTGGCGGCCGTGGAATCGTTCATCAACGTGACCTGTCCCACGTGTGGAGGTCCGGCGGAGCGCGATCCGGATACGATGGACACGTTTGTGGATTCCTCGTGGTACTTCATGCGTTATCCTGAGGCGAAGTTAGACAGCGCGGCATTCACTAAGCAAAGTCTTAACAAGATGCTGCCAATTGCCCAATACGTGGGCGGTTCCGAGCACGCGACCGGGCATCTGATTTACTCGCGGTTCTTCACGAAAGTGGCAAAGGACGCGGGGTATCTTGACTCTGAGGAGCCGTTCCAGCGGCTGATTCATCAGGGCATGATCTTGAACAAGGGCATGCGAATGTCCAAGTCCAAGGGTAATTCCGTCGCGCCGGAAGCCGTGCTCAAGAAGCACGGAAGCGATGTGCTCAGGTGCTTCATGATGTTCATGGGCGACTACACGCTGGGCGGCGAGTGGTCGGATCAGGGAATCACGGGGGTTGAGCGGTTCATTGCCCGGGTGTGGCGGCTGGGAATGGCAGTCGGAAAATCCGAAATCCGAAATCCGAATTCCGAAGTACCGGCCGATGTCGAACGGAAGCTGCATCAGACGATTAAGGCGGTATCCGTGGATTTGCAGCAGTTCCAGTTCAATACGGCGCTGGCGAGGCTGATGGAGCTGACGAATCTGGTCTATGGCTGGGTGGGATCCGACCTGAAGCACGTGGAACGGACGCCCGCAACGCAGGCGGTCGTCGAGAAATTGATCGTGCTGTTGGCCCCGTGCGCGCCGCATTTGTGCGAGGAGCTTTGGCACGGATTCGGGCACGCGGGCAGTGTGTTTGACGAACCGTGGCCAGCGTTTGACGAAGACAAGGCGCGAGATGACGAGGTGACGATTGCCGTGCAGGTGAATGGGAAGCTGCGGGAGACCCTGCGGGTTCCGCTTAACTCGCCCGACGATGTCGTGGCGGCGCTGGCGCAGGGGCTGGACAAGGTGGCCGCCCACTTGGATGGCAAGCAGGTGGTGAAGACCATCGTCGTCCCGAACAAGATCGTGAACATAGTGGTGCGGTAGGGCCGCGAGTGTTCCATGTGAAAGGGGGGGCGTTCGACCCCGTTTCTTGTCCGCTCCCGAAAGTCACATAAGGGATATTATGTTGAGTAAACAGGCAACAGATTTGGCCGATCGTGCCCGGTCGCGCGATCGGCCCCCAGTTCTGCGAGGAGAGCTACTTGAGCAGCACGGCCCGTTGTGCCGCGTTGTAGTTCGCTGATTCGAATCTCACGAAGTAGCAACCACTTGACATGTTGTTCGCATTGAAACGCAGCGCGTGCCTGCCGGCCGACAACGGCCCTTCATATAACGTGTTCGCCATCCTGCCCAGCGCGTCATACACGACCACGCTTCCGCTCACGTCGCGCGGCAAGTCGAGCGTTATGCTTGCCGCGTTGTTGAAGGGGTTGGGAAAAATGGGGTGGAGAGCGAAGTCGGCGAGGAGAGGGCGATAGTCCTCCGCTTCGAGTGAAGGGTCCACGCCCGTTCGGATCAACCAGATATCCCACTGGGTCGCGCTGAACGACGTGGTCTGGCCGCCCAATACGAACCCGCCATCCGAGGTCACGGCGACCGAATTGCAGTCGTCTGTGCCGGTGCCGCCGAAGGTTCTGCTCCAAAGCAAAGCGCCCGACGACGAGAGCCGAATCAACCAAATGTCCTGACTACCGGTACCGAACGAATAGGTTGATCCGGTCAGAATGTACCCGCCGTCTGAGGTCTGCTGAATCGAGCGACAGAATTCGTCGTTCACTCCGCCGTAGGAGTGCGTCCATTGCTGTGTGCCGTAGGCGTCGGTCTTGACCAGATAGAAGTCCCGTTCTCCGGATCCGCCATTTTGCGTATGCCCGGCCAGCGCGAAGCCGCCGTCCGACGTCTGGATCATGTCGTAGGTAACGTCATCGGTGGCCCAGCCGAAGGTGCGACTCCACAGGATCTGGCCGCTGGAGCTGGTCCGGACCAGCCAGGCATCCGCGCCACCCGATCCGAATGACGTGGTGTAGCCCGCGAGGGCGTAGCCGCCGTCGGTTACTTGCCGCACGGCGTAGCAAATGTCCTGCTGACTTCCGCCATAGGTCTGGGTCCACGACGCCGCACCATCCCCATCGGTCTTGATCAGCCAGAAATCAGACGAACCCGCACCAAATGAACTGGTCTCCCCGCCAATGACGAAACCACCGTCCGCCGTGGCCGCGAGCGCGTTGCCTGATTCGTACTCGGTTCCGCCCCAGAAGCTGATGTCCTGAATCTCACCCTGTGAAGACAGAGTGGCAAAATAGACGTCGGCCAAGCCGGCGCCGTAGGATGCCGTATAACCGACCATGGCATATCCTCCCCCACTGTGCGCTACCACGTCGAAGGCGAGTTCCGCCGCGCCGCCGCCGATGGTACGGCTCCATTCTATGTCACCCAGCGGATTGGTCTTGACCACCCAGGCATCCACATCCGTGGGACTGTAGTCCGTACGGCCCGAAAATACGAATCCCCCGTCGCTCGCTTGCAATACGGCCGTGCATTGGTCCGTGCCCGTCCCGCCCAGCATCCGACTCCACAGGCTGTCCACAGGCTGCGCCCAACAGAAATGGCTCAACGCGATGTGGAAAGCGACTGTCAATAGTACTTTCATTGTATCTCCTAAGATGAGTTGGATCGGACAGCTTGGCAATAATATAGTTCAGGACCATGTAATCAGTCAATATCTGGTAACACGTTACTGACAATTCCGCTTTTTGAGCACTCTGAATGAAAAAGGCCTAACCCACGAAGCAGATTGAGGATGCGTCCTTGCCTAACCTGACTATCCGCCAGATGCGGGCAGACCGGCGCTTGACCGCTGCACCTGCCTCCTCGCCCTCATCCGGCGGGTGATGGTTGCCATGGAGGAATCCGCGAAATGACAGGAGTTACCGAACGCGTAGCTCGACTTCTTGCAAGATGACTTCGAGACGGTAGGCTTTGCCGGGGGCGAGCGTGAGCGTCTCGCGGTAGGGGAGGAAGCCACGGTGCACGACGCTGAGGGCGACGTCACCGGCGCGGAGCACGGCCACCCGACAGGATTTGGTGCGTTGCTGCGCCGGGGGGATGCGCGAAAGGTCGATGCGGTCACAGCGCGCGAAGCGAATGTCGCCCGCCGTAATCACTGGCGCGGGAGCGTTCGTCCACACGACGAGTCGCGCGGAGGCCGCAGGGGTACGACCGCCGACATCGTAATCGGCAAGATCGCCCTCGGGAAAGAGCATCCCCTTGGATGAGGGTTTCACCCGGCCACTGGCGGTAACGATGGGAACGATGCCCGCGGCCACGCGCGTGGCCGCGGAGGGCAGATCCTCCCACAATGTCGCCGTGGCGGAAACCGTATGGCCGGGAGGGACCTCCTTCGTGGCCACAACCGCGATGCGCGCATCGACACGCAGCTCGCGGGAAAATTCGCCGTAGGTGCCGATGATCGCGTAGTCCGCGTTCAACGCCGCGCCGAGTTCCGCCGCAAGGATGGGATCGTTCCAGCGTTCCGGGTTCAGGTCTTTCTTCTTGAGCAGACGGGCGAGGTCCGCGAGCTCGACCACACGGATTTCCTCGTGCCGGGCGAGTTCCGTCACCAACATGGTTTGCAGCGCGGGGCGGTAGTCAAGCACGGACTCCTTCCCGCCCTTCCACTGATAGAGCGAATCGGTGACGGGATCGAAGGGCAGGACGACGACTCGCGGCTCGGCCAGAGCGGTAGACGCGGTGAGGGCGAGCAGGAAAACGGCGAGGTGGCGATTCATGTGAGCACTCCGGAAAATGCCGAATACGGAAATGCAGAAACGCGAAATGTCGGGTTCAGGTTGAGCGAGATTCCGGCGGGGTCTGGAGACCCGGCTCGGGGTGACTCTCCGATTCCGGCCGCGCGAGGACGCACGGCTCGGCGGGGGAAAGAGCGGGGCACGTCAAGTCTCAAGAGACGTGCCGCCGCAGGGAGTGTTGACTCTCCGATTCCGGCCGCGCGAGGACGCACGGCTCGGGGGGAGGAAGAGCAGGGCACGTCAAGTCTCAAGAGACGTGCCGCCGCAGGGAGTGCTGACTCTCCGATTCCGGCCGCGCGAGGACGCACGGCTCGGCGGGGGGAAGAGCGGGGCACGTCAAGTCTCAAGAGACGTGCCGCCGCAGGGAATGCTGACGCTCCGATTCCGGCCGCGCGGGGACGCAGGGCACGGCGGGGGGAAGAGCGGGGCACGTCAAGTCTCAAGCGACGTGCCGCCGCAGGGAGTGCTGACGCTCCGATTCCGGCCGTGCGAGGACGCACGGCCGGAAGGGGGGCACGAGGGGAACGAGATTAGCCGAGGCGCTTGCCGATGGCGTCCAACTCGGTTGTGAGCTCTGATGGGAAGCGATTGCCAAAGGTTGAGAAGTATTTCCGATTCTCGACCAGCTCATTCTTCCAGCGCGCGTTGTCAACAGAAAGAATGTCGTTCAGTGTGGCATCACTCACGTTGATGCCCGTCGTGTCAATGGCCTTCGGTTTGGGCAGGAAACCGATGGGGGTCTCCACCGCCTCTCCCCTACCCTGACAGCGCTCAAGCACCCACTTCAATACGCGAACATTGTCGCCATAACCGGGCCAGAGGAACTTGCCGTCGTCGCCGGCGCGGAACCAATTGACCGTGAAGAGCTTCGGTTGATGCTTGACCTTCGTTCCGATATTGACCCAGTGAGCGAAATAGTCGCCCATGTGGTAGCCACAGAAGGGCAGCATGGCCATCGGGTCATGCCGCAGGACGCCCGCCTGCTCGGTGGCCGCGGCGGTGGTTTCACTGGCGACTGACGCGCCCATCAGTACGCCATGATTCCAATTGTAGGCCTCCATGACCAGCGGGGTCATGTGCGGACGACGGCCGCCGAATAAAATCGCCGAGAGGGGAACCCCCTGCGGGTCTTCCCAGTGCTTGGAGATGGAAGGACATTGCGCGGCGGGCGTCGTGAATCGCGCATTCGGATGCGCAGCTTTCTCCGCACTCGACGACGTCCACGGGCGACCCTGCCAGTCCACGGCCGTGGCGGGTGCGGGGCCCATGCCCTCCCACCAGACATCATCGTCCCCCACGAGCGCGACATTGGTGAAGATCGAGTTGCGCTGAGCCGTGAGCATCGCATTTGCGTTCGTCTTCATGCTCGTTCCGGGCGCGACGCCGAAGAAGCCGGCTTCCGGATTCATCGCCCACAGGCGGCCATCGTCACCGACGCGAATCCAGGCGATGTCGTCGCCGACGGTCCAGGCCTTCCAGCCGGGCATGGAATCGGGCGGGATCACCATCGCCAGATTGGTCTTGCCGCACTGCGAAGGAAACGCCGCGGCAATGTAGAACACCTCACCCTGCGGATTCTCCAGACCGAGAATCAGCATGTGCTCGGCCATCCAGCCTTCGCGACGGGCCTGGGAGGTGGCGATGCGCAGCGCGTGGCACTTCTTGCCCAACAACGCATTTCCGCCGTAGCCGGAGCCGACGGACCAAATCTCGTTGCGCTCGGGGAAGTGGCAGATCGCGCGGTGCTCGGGTTTGAGATCACCGATGGAATGCATGCCCTTGACGAAATCGCTGCTGTTGCCGAGACGGTCCAACGCGACCTGGCCCATGCGGGTCATGATGCGCATGTTGAGCGTGACATAGGGCGAATCGGTGATTTCGAAACCGACGCGACTATTCACACCGTTGACGGGGCCCATAATGTACGGAATGACGTACATGGTGCGACCCTGCATCGCACCCTTGAAGAGCGGGAGTACCTGCTGTTCGGCGGCGGCGGGAGACAACCAGTTGTTGGTCGGTCCGGCGTCCGCTTCGTTCGCGCAATTGATGTACGTGACTTTTTCCGTGCGCGCGACATCGGTCGGATCGGAACGGTACAAGTAGCATCCCGGCCACTTGTCCCGGTTGAGGGTGGTAAATTCCTTGCGATCGAGCATGCCCTTGACGAGCATCTCATGTTCGGCAGCAGAGCCGTCGCACCAGTGGATGCGATCCGGCGTCGTAAGTTTGGCGACGTCGTCAACCCATTTCGTGACTTCGCTGTTCGCAGTCATGGTCAGGTTCCTTAACCCTTAGAATGTAGAGGGGATCATCATCCCCGAATCCGGCCGGGCTCTATCCACGACCGGCATGAGCGTCAAGGTCAGTTGCGGGAACGTCTGGGAATCGAACCCAGCCCTCCGCCGCGAGGCGGACGCAAACGGTTTTGAAGACCGCGGGGGCCACCAGTGCCCCATCCGTCCCCACGTGGGCAGATGCCACGTGAAAGTGAAAAGCGGAAATGCGGAAACTCAGGGCGCCGCGGCTGGCCTTCGTGGGCTGCGCTGCGCGGCTGTGCGAGATTCCGGCGGGGTGAGGGCACCCCGCTCGGCGAAGAAGATCCCGATTCCGGCCGCGCGGGGACGCACGGCTCGGCGGGGGGAAGAGCGGGGCACGTCAAGTCTCAAGAGACGTGCCGCCGCACGGAGTGCTGAGGCTCCGATTCCGGCGGGGCGAGGGCACCCCGCTCGGCGGGGGGTTATGGCAAGCGAGCGACGAAGGAGTGCGGGATGCCGGAGAAGCCGCCGTTGCTCATGAAGACAATCACCGCAGGACGGCCGTTCAAGCGGGAAAGCAAATCGTCCGCAAGTTCGCGGTTACGGGCGTGGGAGACGGCCACGCCGACTCGGTCGAGTTCGAGCGAGATGGCGTCATAGTCGAGGCGCTCGGCGACCGGGATTCGCTCCAGGCGGTGGATGTCTCCGATGACGATTTCGTCGGCGACGGCCAGCGCCCGCGGAAGCTCATGCTGAAAGATATTGCGGACCATCGTATTGGAACGCGGCTCGATCGCGGCGATCAAGCGGTGACCGGGATAGCGCTCGCGCAGGGCGCTGAGCGTGGCGTGGATGGCCGTCGGATGATGCGCGAAATCATCGTACACGATCAAGTCGGCGGTCTGATAGAGGCGCTCGAGGCGGCGACGAATACCGTGGAAAGACGCAATCGCGCCGAGATAAGCTTCCGGGTTTCCGCGTTCGACGCAGGCGGCGGCGAGCGCCATGAGCATGTTGCGTCGATTGTGCGCACCGACCGGGATGAAGGCGCAGCGATAAATGCGGCGGTCCGGGGCGCGGAATTCGAAGTCGGTTGAATTGTCGAGCAGCCGCCAGTCGCACTCCTCCCCCCTGCCGACAGCCATCGCCCGACAGGGAGCGTGCGCAGCCAGCTCGCGGCTGTGCAGGGCGTCGTGATCGTAGATCAGGGCGCCGTTGGACGGCAGTGTGCGAAGCAAGCGACGAAAGGCGAGCAGCACTTCGTCGAGATTGGCGAAGATGTCCGCATGATCGAATTCGACGGAACCGAGAATCAGCGTGCGGGGGAAGTAGTGCAGGAATTTCGAGCGCTTGTCAAAGAACGCGCTGTCATATTCATCGCCCTCGATGACAAAGGGAGGGCCGGCGCCGAGGTCCGCGCCAAAGGGCAGATCGAGGGGCTGTGCCCCGATCAGGTAACCGGGTTGCCGGCCGGTCGCGGCCAAGAGGTGCGTGAGCGCAGCGGACGTCGTGCTCTTGCCGTGTGTGCCCGCCACGACCATGGTGTGCCGGGATGGGAGAATATGGCGACAGAGAAACTCCGGGAACGAGAACAGCGGCAGGCCGCGGTCGAGCGCGGCTTCCACCTCGACATGACCACGGGATTGAGCGTTGCCGACGATGACGGGTGTCCCGTCAGCAGGCAGATTCGTCGCCGCGTAGGGAGTGTGGACCCGGACTCCGGAATTGCGCAGGATCGTAGCCGCGGGTTCGTAAACACCCTCGTCAGACCCGCTGACATCGTAGCCCGCCTGCTTGAGCAGCACGGCAATATTGGACATGGCGATGCCGCCGATTCCCATCAGGTAAACCGCTTTCATTTCGCGGAATCCACGAGAGGAGGCAGGCCGAGTTGACGGCGGAAGTTGCTCACCGCGGAGAGGCCGGGGGCGAAGTTGCTGACGATGTGCGCGAGTTCCAGAGCGGCGGTCGAATCGCCGATGGAGGCGAGATACGATCCGCGATGGATGGTCGAGTTTACCGCTTCGCGCAGACACACGCGGACGTGGGGATCGCGCATGCTATGGGTGGTGTCAATGTTGGCAAATTCGAGCAGCGATTGAGCGACGCCGGAATCACTTAGCAGATCAAAATAGGCGCCGGGGATGCGAGCCAGACCCACGCCGACGCCCGGATGGTTCACGCTGGCCAGATCCCTGAGGTAAACCGGCCGGCCCTGCGCACGCGCCTGCTGAACGACGCAATTGGTCATCCGCGTGTAGGCGTCTTCGATTTGAGCGCCATCAACCGGCTGGTCCGCTTCGAAGGGTCGAACGGCGGCGAGGAAGCGCTCGTAGTCGGCTTGGCAGGGTTCGCAGAGCGAGGGATGATCGCGACGCTGCGACGGGAAGTACCAGGAGCGCTGCAGCAGGTTCAGGTCAAAGATCGCGACATCGCGACGGTAGCGATTAAGTTGTTGCTCGTAGATCGCCGGGCTTTGAATGTCCCAATTGCCGTGCAAGATCACGGCGTTGGAGTCCACGGTGCGGAGCAGTTCGCGGGCGAACGCGGAAGCGAAGCGAGCGCCGGAGACGTCGGCCCGTTGATGATTGGCGGCGAATCCCAGCACGGCGGGCAGTCCGCAGAACAGCAGGAAGAAGGCGGCGCGCAGCACGGCGACACGCTGCAGAAGCGGAACGATCGCGTAAACGGCAAGCAGGCCAAACAGCGCGAGCAGGAAGATGTCCGGAAACGGCACGATCTCGTAGGTGTTGATGTCCGGAATGTCGTAGTTGAGATTGTACAGCGCGCTGATCAGCCACGCCAGGAACGCCGCCACCGCCAGCCAGCGACGCCAGATCAGCGCACCGATGGCGCCGGCCGCCGACAGCACGATTAACGGCCAACCCCAGAGCGGAGGCAACGCCGCGACATAGCTGAGGAGCTTCAGAACTTGGGACTTGATGTCCCCGGTGAACATCCAGACGCGGTACTGCCAGGCGGACATGTGGCGCAGGAGGTTGGTCCAGGTTTCGGGATCGCCCCAGTCCAGCGACGGTTCGAGTGAGGAGCGAATGGGAAGAAACAGAATCAGCGAGCAGCCGAGCGCGAAGGCGGCGGCAGAGAACGGCAGGAGCCGAATCGACGCTATCCATGAACGACCACGGGACAGGATGAAAAGAACGAGGGGGAATTGCCAGATGATGGTCAAGTGGTTGCCGAAGGCAAGTCCCCAGACGAAGGCGGCGAGCAGCGCAAGCCGAAACGATGAATCCGGTGGCGCGGTGTCCGCCAGAATTGCGAGATAGAGCAAGATCGCCGTGCCGAGCGAGGAGAGCGGATAGACTTCCGCGAAGGCGACCGACTCCCAAGCCACGGACGTGAGCGCCCAACTGAGCGCGAGCAGCCCAGCGCTGAGCGCGGCCAGAGCGGGCGCCGCTTGCGTGTGTTGGCGCAACAGCCGATACGCACCGGCGGCAAGCACCGCGCCGGTCAACGCTCCGGCCAGCACCGAAAAGAGCACCATGGCACGGTCCGGCGACCCCGGTGTGAGTAGCAGCCAGACACGGCCGAGCAGCGCATAGAGCGGATAACCGGTCGGATGCGCGATGCCGAGCGTCGCCGCGACCGTTGTCAATTCGCCGGAATCAACCGTACCGAGGCCGGGAGCCGATGTTCGCGCATAGATCGCAAACACGATCGCAAAGACGAGGGCGGCGATCGTGGTTTCAGTTCGCCGCATGACTTGCCCTAACATTGGCGAGGCAGTCCGGCAGCGAGTCCCAACGCGCGATTCCTGACGGGAGCGCGGACCAGTGTCGCGGCCAGAGTTGCAGCCAGTCCGGTTCAGCGAAGGCGCGATTCAACAAGAAGACCGGTTTGCAAGACTCCGGACGGCGATTCAGACGACCCATCGCCTGAACGATTCGCGACGCGGCCTCGACCCGCCAGCGGGAGGCGACAGCGGCGGGCGGGGAGTCGTAATCGTTCAGTCCGGTGTTGCGCAAGTGACTCTCAAAACGATCCACCGCTGACGGCGGACGGTGACCGGCGGATAGTACGACGGCGGCGCGAAAGAGGGACTCCGGAGGAGAGATCGACTCCGCCAGATTAGATCCGGGCACCGTGAGGACGAAGTCCGGTTGACAGTCAACGGCCAGTTGCCAATCCTGACCGAGGTCGGCGTCCAGCAATGATGTTGCTCCCAGACCACGCAGGCGCGAACACAACAGCTGATTAGACTCCGCGTTTTGACCGAAGACCAAGATCGACGGTCCGGTCACGGCGACGATGGCTTGCAGCGATGACACCGCCTGCTCGTGGTCGTACAACGTCAATGGATACGTGAACTCGAGCAGCGGGATCACGTGCACGGGCGGCGAGTAGCCGGGAGCGGGCTCGATGATGTGAAAGCGTTCAAAGCCGGGCAGGAGGCTCTTGCGCGAAGGCTCCGCCGCTGGCAAGGAGCCGGTCAAGGCGAGGGTGATGCCGTCGCCGTCCAGCATACGGGAGTGGATCGACTCAGAAAGATTGCGGGGAATGCCGATCCAGAAGCCCGCGCCGGATTCCGCACCGCGCGCGATCACGAAGTCGCGTTGCCAGAGCGAAACCGCCTGCGCGAAGCGAAACACCGGTGAGCGATCCCGCCGAGACTGTTCGCGGAGGAGCGAATGGAGATCGCTCCAGAGGCTTGACGTGGAAGCGTCGGCCTCTGACATGGGATCAAGCAATGCGAGGAAGTGCGAACGCGAACCGGGAGTGAGTGACCGAAGCGTTGCCCTGAGATCCGCGTCCGGGACGTGAATGCTCCACAAGTCGCGTGCGCGTTGAGCGACGTTCTGAGCCTCGTCGATCACGTTGATCGCGGCGCGCGAGGCGATTGTCGAATCGATCAATCGATAGTTCAGATCGGCGACGATGAGATCCGCCAGCGGCTCCAAGCCGGAAGATAGCGCATGCGGGCACAGGTTGTGATCGCGCGCCCAGTGATCGGCGGATTCCGGCGCCCTGAAGGCCGGTTCGGCGGCCAAATCCAAGTCACCAAAGAACAGAATCTGCTCCGTAAGCAGTCTGCGCTCGCATTGCTGCGGCTGCGGACAGTCGGGGCAGCGGCGCTCGAGCGAGGTCTTCCACACGGTGCGCGCCGTGAGGCCGAGTTCGCTCAGGCGAGCCAGCTCACGGAGCACTTCCTCCCTGCCGCGGGACTTGGATGTGATCCAGTGAATCGGCAAACCCGTCGTGGACGCGTGCTCAAGGGCGAAGCGAAGAGCGATGCGAGTTTTGCCGCTGCCCGGCGGCAGGGCAAGCAGCAGGGTTGACGAATCGGCCGAGCAGAGCTCCGACCAAGCGCGGAGTTGCAGGGGGCGGTCCGCGCACGCGTCGCGCACAAACAGCTCGCGCGGAATGAGTTGTGAGCGACGACGTTGAAGCGGGTGGTCAAAGAGCGCAAATAACCGTCGCCGCAAGTATGCCGCGTCGGGCGCGTACGGGACGTCTTCCTCAACCTGATTGCCGTCCGGCCCCACGAGCAGCAGGACCAGTCGATATGGCGCCGCGGAAAGCTCGCCACCGGCGAGTGCCAGGTCGGCATAGAAGCGGAGTTGACGGCGAGCAGGCTCCAGTGCGGGAGATCCGAGCCACGCCCGGGGGGACGACGGAACGGGCTTGATCTCATAGAGGATGGCGCCGGTGCGAGCGCGGCGAAGACCGTCGAGGCGACCGCTGACCGCGATGATTTCGTTTGAAAGAGCGAACTCCGCACGGAGCGGCAATTCAGAGCGGAAGGATTTGTGTTTGCGCCGCAGCTTGGCTTGTACCGCATGATGGATGTGCTGCCAGGCGCGGTCGGCGGGAATGGCGAGGTCGGGATTCCCGACCAATTCGCGCACGGACACGGAACGGAGATTCCGCGAGGCCGACATCGAATCAGGCCGGCGACGGCGCGTCAGTGCGGGACGCCAGCGCCAGACGCGCAGCGTGCAACGTGTTGCGCATCAACATGGCGATCGTCATCGGTCCGACACCGCCGGGGACCGGAGTTATCCGGGAGGCAACCGCGGAGACTTCGTCGAAAGCGACATCGCCGCGAAGTTTGCCGCCGGCCTCCGGCGCGGGGTTGGTCCCGACGTCGATGACGACGGCGCCCGGCTTCACCATGTTTCCGCGAATATACTCGCGGCGACCGATGGCGACGACGAGAATATCCGCGAGACGCGTAACGGCGGCAAGGTCTTGAGATGCCGAGTGGCATACGGTTACGGTTGCGTCGCCGAATTCGTGACGCAACGACATCAGTATCGAGAGCGGACGGCCGACGAGATTGCTGCGACCGACGATGACCACATGCCGGCCCTTGATGGGGACGTTCGAGCGGACGAGCAGCTCGCAAATGCCCAGCGGAGTACAGGGGATGAAACGCGGCCGACCCAGACAGAGTAGACCGGCGTTTTCGGGATGCAGGCCGTCAACGTCCTTCAGCGGATCGATGCGGTCGGTCACGCGATGAGCTGAGATCCGCGCCGGCAGCGGAAGCTGAACGAGAATGCCGTGAATGGAAGGATCGAGATTCAGGCGGTCGATATGCGCAAGCAGGACGGACTCGGATGTGTCCGCCGGCAAATGCTCGTTGAGGGAGTGCATACCGAGTTTTACGCAGGTCTTCGCCTTCATCGACACATAGGTCCGGGAGGCCGGATCATCGCCCACCAACACCACCGCAAGCCCGGGGATGATCCCGTGCTCGTCGCGGAGCTCGTCCACGCCCGCCTGAACTTCGGATTGGATTTGGGCAGCGACGGATTTTCCGTCGATCAATTTGGACACAATCGGGTGTAATTAACGAAGGCCTGAAGCTCTGAGGGAATCCATGTAGCCGCGAGCGTACTGCCGCAGGTGAAGATAGTCGAACAGCGCGCGGGGGAGAGTGTGGCGACGCAGCAAATGTGCGAGGGCGCGCAGACTGATGTAGATCGGCGCGGAGATCAGCGCGCGGAACCACAGCCGATGAAGTCCGCTAAAGCGGCTCTGGCCCTGAGGCGACACCAGGATGTGGTCCAGATTCAATTCGCTGAACAGGAATGGATGCTTGCGGAGCAAAAGCGGAATCCCATCCCGGCCATAGCGGTACAAGTTACGGAGGAGATCAGGCAAGGGGCGGAGATGATGATGGATGGCGAGCGCGGCGGGCAATCCATAGATCGGCACGCCCGCGCATTCCAGCCGTACCCCGAGATCAAGGTCCTCCCCGCCCCAGGCGGTGAACTCCTCATCGAATCCGCCGAGATCAAGCAGCGTTTGACGACGAACAGAACAATTGCGCGTAAGAAAGTAGCGGCCCGGCAGTCGTGTTCCGCGCGGGAGTTTCGCGGCGCCGGAGTCATTCAAGTACGCGTTCAGTGCGCGAAAGTCAGGGTGATCGACGAATACCGACTTGCCCACAATGGCGCAGTGCTCAGCGGCATGCGCGGCGAGGTGACACTCGAGAAAGTCGCGGGAGACCATGTGATCGCCGTCGAGCATGACCACAATCTCGCCTTGGGCGGCGGCGATGCCGGCATTCCGGGATCGCGAACGGCCGCGATCGGTGGAGCCAATCAACGGGCGAACGGGTGAGGGCCGCGTTGCGAGCCACTCGCGACTGCCGTCGGTTGAGCCGTCGTCAACGACCAGAATCTCATACCGATTGCCCGACAGGGTTTGATCGCACAGTCGCGGTAACAGGCGTTCCAGCTCAGACCGCTGATTGTACGACGTGACGACTACGCTTAGCGCGAGGCGTTCCGCAGCCATCCCAGTCGCTCATAGTAGGAATACAGATTGTCGGTGACCGAATGCAGATCGTGACGCCCGACCACCCAAGCGCGACCGCGCGTGGAAAGCTCGCGACAGCGCTGTTCGTCCAGAATCAACTGCTCCAGAACCGTTTCCACCGTGAGTTCATCGGCTTGCACGAAGGGATGATCGTCCAAGCGATTCTGCATGGCGGCCGGTATGTTTGTGATCACGGGAACGCCCGCCGCGAGAGCCTCCACTGAACTCATACCGTAGCCCCAGCCTCCGGCGTTGGTGAGCTGATCCACAAAGATATCGATTTCGGTGAGCTGCGCGAGCACTTGCTCATGGGTCAGGTCAGTAAACCAGCGCGGTTCGAGCGGGTGGCGCTTGCTGAGGGAATCCAGCGCGGTCCGGAGGCGCGCCGTGCCCTTGTACGGATTACGCGCGGCGTGGCCGATGCGGAGGGGCCGATGAAAGCGATAGTCGCGAGGCGCGAAGCGCGAGGTTTCGAAGGGAAGATAGAGGTACTGGAGTCGCTGATCGATTTCGAGCAGATCCCATTCACTCGTCAGGCGAAGCTCAATGCACTCGTCGGCCGAACGAATGATGCCGCGATTGCGGAGATCCGTGCCGTGATAGAAAGCGGCAATGTGCGCGCCCCGGCTGCGACAATCACGGACGAACCGGGCGTCGCGAGTGAAATCAAGTCCGCCGTCAAGCGTAATCACGTCGAAGCTGTCGAGCGCATGCTCGCCGATGGCGCGACGGATGCGCGGCCAGTTCAGCGCGTCGCGCAGGGAAAAGAGCGTCCGACCCAAGACGTTGGGATCCCAGTAGGGCAAGTGATCGAGGGTGTACACCGTCGCGACATCGTGCGGCGTGGAGACGGCGCCGCGAAGTTGGCGTACCCAGCCGCGATCAGGCATGAACGGGAGATTGAGGCAGATATCATCGGGGAAGTTCCAGCGACTGTGCCAGAAGGTCACGAAGCGGCAGTCGTGGCCGCGGCGACGATGCTCGGCCTGAAAGAGCGAGAGAGTGCCCGATACATGCTCGGCCGCGATGTAGAGGAACTTCATTTCCGTCCGACGAGGCGGCGCGCTGCGCTCAGTTCGCGCTCGTCAAAGAAGCGCAGCGCCAGGAGCAGGGGGATGTAGCAGAGCAGCAAGATCACACGCGGCCCGACGGTGCCGAGGCCGGGCGCGAAGGCGAGTCCGGCGAGAATTCCGGTGACCAGCGCAAGCTTAAGGAGTCGCGGCCACTCGTAGGGTACCGCATACGCGCGTCGGACCACCAGCCAGAGCAGAACGGCCTGCAGCACGAATGACGCGACCGTCACCCAGGCGGCACCCAGCATCCCATAGACCGGGATCAAGAGCAGATTTCCGCCGATATTGAGCGCGGCGGCGGCTCCGGTGACCAACGGAAGCCGGCGGGTGAGCTTGTTGATATACACACCGGGCATCAGATTCGCGTACACGCCGTCGAAGATATGCGCGAGGAGAATTATCGGAAATACCGATAAGCCGGCCCAGAACTCCGGGGCGATCAGATAACCGAGGCCGGGCCATTGCGTATAGAGTACCGGACCCGTGAAGTAGGTGAGGAAGAGAAACAGCGCGCAGGTGACCAGCAGGTAATAGGTCATCACGCGGGCAAACAGCCGCGGTGCGTCCTCGTCCTTGGCGTGCGACAGAAAGAACGGTTGCCAAGCGAAGCGAAATGCGGCCGTCACGACGGCCATGAACATGCCAAGTTTGTATCCCGCGCTGTACAAACCGGCTTCGCCCAAGCCGTTGTTTACTTCGAGAATCTTGCGGCCCGCGGCCTCGGTGACCATCACAAAGAGGAAGGTAGGGATATTGGGCAAACCGAAGGCGATCATTTCCCGGAACCGCCGCCAGTCCACACGCACGATCCAAATCCGCGAAATGTCCGGCCACATGATTACGGTGGTGACGGCGCTGGCGATCAGATTCGCCCAGAGGATGCCGGCCACGGACATGTCGCGGGCACCGACGAGGTAGATATTCAGGCCAAGATTGACGGCCACGTTAAACGTTTTGACGCCGATGAAACGAACGGGCTTGCGCTCGCCGCGCAGAATCAAATAAGGGAACGTCGAGATGGTGTCAAAGAACAAGATGCCGGCGCAGAGCCGGATCATGGTCGGCAACGTCTCCGGGTGCACCGGTTCAAAGACAACCAGCGGACCGATTACTCCGGCACCGACAAAGATCAGCAGGGTGAATCCGGCGGAAGTCCAGAGCGACGTGACGACGGTGGTGCCCGTGATTTCGCCGCGTTCGCGCCGGTCAGTCGTCAGATTGTAGTAGCGCAGGAAGGCGATGTCCATGCCGTAGAGGTAGAACGTCTGGACCACGCCGACAAAGATGAAATAGAGCGTGACTTCGCCATACTCCGCCGGACTCAGGTGATGGCTGTAGTACGGCAGCAACAAGAAGGTCAGCATGCGGGTGGCGATGTGCCCGACGCCGTAAATCAGGGAGTCTTTGGTGAGGCCCTTGAGCTTCTCTAACACTCAACCGCCTATGAGTGATCGGGCTAACGGCGCGTAAGGAAGCAGCAGCGCCGCGAGCAGAATCCAAGCGGATATGGATTGTTTTGAATCCGCCGCGAGTCCGGCACAAAACACGGGCCAGGCAATGAACAGATAACGGGCTTCGGCCTGGCGATATTGAAAGTTCAAGAAGAGAAATGCTAAGAACGAGAGCAGGAGCGATAAAGTTAACACGCCGGGTAACCGCGCGAGCAGGTCACGGAGTCGCCACAGCATCAACAGTAGGAGCGGGCCGATGAAGCAGAGATCGGACCAACCGTGCCAGAACTCCCACCAGGGATTCACGAAGGAGCGAAGGGCAAAGATCACGGAGTCCGGGCCCGGCATCGACCACGCAGAAATGCCGAAGCCGGAAGTCAAGGGGATGAGCTCGCCAAAGTCGCGGAGGTTGCGAGCCCAAAGCTGATAAGTGAGCAGGAGTGCGAATGCCACGGCCAAGCCGACGAGTCCTAACTCGCGCGCCGATCGCCGACGCAGCGGACCGACCAACAGGAGTGGCAGGAGCACGATGATGGACAGTTTCGACCAGAAGCCGAGCGCCAGAATCAGGGCGAGCCTCGCGATTTCGTTTGCCAACATCGGCCGATGTGCGCGACGGATCGCGTGCAAGATCAGCCAGCCGCAGGTCAGCCAGGCCAGAGACTCATTTCCCGCCGTCGTGGAGAAGCGGACGAGGGGACCGCTCAGCGCCAGAAAGATTGCACCCCAAGCGGCGGCGCGATGGGAGAGCGCCAGTTCGCGCGCGATGGCAAACCAAATGAAAAATAGTGCAAGCCCAAAGAGCAGCGACAGCCAGCGGCCGAGAATCGTCAGGGGTGCGGGAGCCGAGATACCGCAGAGCGCGCCGACGGCGGCGGTCAGCGCGTAATAGAGCGGCGGCTGATAGTTCTCAAACTGTCCGTGGGCAAGCGCGCCGGGTGCGTCAATCGCCTCGACTTGCCCGGGAAGTGTGCCGGTCGCCTGGAGATGGCGAACGTAGTTGACGTGAGCGATCTCGTCGTTATAGGATGAGAGCGCGTGCGGTCGGGATTCCGTACCGACCGGAGTCGCATAGACAAAGAAGATGCGCAGTGCGCCGCCGAGAACCAGCGCGAGCAGCGCCGGCAGCGGAAGCACACGGTTAGCGACCATCATTCAACGAGCAGGCACTGGCCCGTCATCTCCGGCGGTTGCGGAAGGTCCAGCAGGCGCAGAATCGTGGGCGCCAGATCGGCGAGACGGCCGCCATCGCGGAGGCGTTTCGAGGAATCCGCGGAGATCAGAGCCAGCGGCACGAGGTTCGTCGTGTGCGCGGTATGCGGGCCGTTGGTCGAAGGATCCCACATCTCTTCGGCATTGCCATGATCGGCGGTAAGCAGAATATCGTAGCCGTGTTGAGCCGCCGCCGCACGCATGCGACCCACGGCGGCATCCACGGTCTCGACCGCCGCGACCGCCGCGGCGAGGACGCCGGTGTGGCCGACCATGTCACAGTTGGCAAAGTTCACGACAATTAACTCGTGCTGTCCGGCGGCGATGACATCGAGCAGCTTGTCCGTGACCTCGCGCGCGCTCATCGACGGTTGCAAGTCGTAGGTTGCGACCCGCGGCGACTGCACGAGGAAGCGATCTTCACCCGGGAACGGCGTCTCCTCTCCCCCATTGAAAAAGAAGGTAACATGAGGATACTTCTCGGTTTCGGCAATGCGAAACTGGCGAAGCCCGGCCGCGGAAACTTCGGCGCCGAGAATGCGCGCCAGCGACTGCGTCGCGGAGACGATGGGAAACGCATATTGCTCGCGGTAGCGAGTCATCGTCACGTAGTACTTGACCTTGCGCGGAGCCGGAAAGCCCGTGAAGGCCGGATCGGTCAGCGCGTCCGTGAGTTGGCGCGCCCGGTCGGCGCGGAAATTGAGAAAGAAGACACCGTCGTTCGCCGCCAGCAGCGGCCGGCCGTGGAAATCTCCGATCACGGAGGGGAGGACGAACTCGTCGGTCACGTCTTTGTCGTACGAATGCTGAACCACCGCCTCCGCCGAAGGTTCCGGATTTCCTTCGCCGAAGCAAAGCGCTCGATAAGCCTTGTCAACACGGTCCCAGCGCTTGTCGCGATCCATCCCATAATAGCGACCGCCGACGGTAGCGATGCGACCGATGCCGAATTCGCGGGTCCAACGCTCCAGCTGCCGGACGAAGCCGAGGCCGCTGTGTGGCGGGGTGTCGCGGCCGTCGGTGAAGACGTGCAGAATCACGTTCGGGAATTTTTGGCGGCGACAGAATTCGAGGGTCGCACGCCAGTGCTGGTCCGAGGCGTGAACGCCGCCGTCGCTGAGCAGCCCCAGAACGTGCAGCGCGCCACCGGCAGCGCGCAGCGCGGAAAGCAAGTTCAGCAGCGCGGGCGACTCGAAAAAGTCGCCGGTCTCGAGCATGCGATCGATGCGAGTAATATCCTGATAAACGATGCGACCGGCGCCGATATTCAAATGACCGACTTCACTGTTGCCCATCTGACCGGCCGGCAAACCGACATCGAGGCCGGACGTCTTCAGAGTGACCGTGGACGACTGCGCAAAGATCGCGTCAAGCTGGGGCTTGCGCGCGACATGAATCGCGTTCTGCGGACCGGCGGGCGCAAGGCCGAAGCCGTCCAGGATGGCAAGAATGACTTTCTGCTTCGACTTCATACCTTTGACTGGGCGACGGCGGCATTGCGCCCGGCGACACGAACGTTCCCGTTGCGTTGAGTGATGCCACGCTCGTCGAGGTACTCGAGCAGCGGGACGACATACTTGCGAGAAGAACTGAGCAGCTTGCTGACGTCGGCGACGCTGAGTTCGCGCGCGTCGCGCAGGCCGCGTTGAACGGCGTCAACCGCCTCGGCGAAGCGTTCCGCGTCGAAGAACATGTCCACGCCGAGCCGCCGGCACTTGCCGAGGCGTTCCATCAGCACGAGGGCGCGCGCCACGTCGGCTTGCGGCGCGGCGATCTGTTCAGCGAGCAGCTCGGACGACGGCGGAGTGAAGCCAGCGGCGTGCAAGACCGGATTCAGGCGATCCATCAGGCGTTGCTGGTCAGGCGTGAGCGCGATCTTGCGTTCCGGGAAGCGCAACAACCCGCCTTCGCGCGCGAGGCGAGACCGCTCCACGAGTCGAACAATTATCGAGTCGAGGGCGGGATCGGGAAGGTCGCGGAGCGCGCGGTCCCGGAGCGACGCCGGCGCGAAGCCGACCTGTCCGGCCGAAGATGAAAAGAGCGACTTCAGCCGCTCCACAA
The DNA here is from genome assembly GCA_016214895.1 of candidate division KSB1 bacterium. Lineage (NCBI taxonomy): Bacteria > Pseudomonadati > Candidatus Zhuqueibacterota bacterium. The sequence goes on along the minus strand of JACRMR010000008.1, from coordinate 184,920 downwards.
TTGCGCTCTCGATCTCAAGCAGCCGCCCGGTTCTGAAGAGCACGGCATTGAGTTTGACGATCTGATCCGATAACGGCGGCGACTGAATCCGCGTGCCGAGCCAGGCCAGCGGCACCGCGAAGGCAGCGGCAAGGTGATCCAGAGCGAGTCCGAAGTCCGCGCGAGCGGCGACGTAGGCCGCGATGGCCGCGTCAATGGATTCCGCAGCGAGGGCGCGAGCAGCGCTAAGCTCCAGCGCGAGTCGCTTGACGTGAAATGCCGGAGGTTGCGGATCGAGCACGATCCCACCGCCCAGTGTCTCGAGCGGGGAATAGCGCCTGACAATGAAGTGATCGCGCCAAGCGGCGACGATCGGTTCTTCCAGTAAGAGGTTCGCAACCGCAAACCCTGAGTCCGTCGCGAGCAACTGGACGCGGCCGATGACCTCCTGCGTGCCGGTCAACACGCGGATGCGCTGGCGATCGCGCAGCGGCTCGACCGACTCAAGCTGCTCGATTCGCACGAGCACCCGCGTTGACGCGAGCAGGCCGGTCGGCGGTCCGATGGTGACGCCGCGCTCAAGCTGGTCGGTATCGCCGAGCAGATTCAGAGCGGCGCGCTGGCCCGGCCGGACCTGCTCCACTTCGCTGGCGTGGGACTCGATGTGTTTGACGCGGAAGAGAGCATCGCCGGGATAGGCGCGCACGGCTGTTTCACGAGTCAAGGCGCCGGAGATCACGGTCCCGGTGATTACGGTCCCGCGGCCCTTCACCGTGAAGACGCGATCGACCGGCTGACGGTACAGTCCGCGATCCGCGCGAGGTTCGATCGCGGAAAGCGTGCTGACAAGCCAGGCCCGGAATTCCCGTATGCCGTCGCCGCGCAAGCTATCGACGCGGAAGATCTCGCCGTCCTCAAGGAACGTGCGACGCGTGGCCTTTTGCACCTGATCGACTACCAGCTCGAGCCACTCAGGCTCCACCATGGAGAGCTTGGTAACGACCACGCAACCGCGGCGGACTCCGAGCAGGCGAAGGATCTGCAGATGCTCCGTGGTCTGCGGCATGACGCCATCGTCGGCGGCGACCACGAGAATGGCGAAGTCAACCGTCGAGGCGCCGGCGACCATATTGCGAATGAACTTTTCGTGACCGGGAACGTCAATGATCGCGGCGACGTCGTCGAGAAAGGCGAAGCCAAGATCGATAGTAATGCCGCGCTTCTGCTCCTCCGGCAGACGGTCGGGATCCGTGCCCGTCAGCGCGCGAACCAGCGACGATTTTCCGTGGTCAATGTGACCCGCCGTGCCGACGATGATCCGCGACACGGACTCAGCCCCGGAAGATCGCGTTCATATCGAACTGGTGCATGTCCGGCAGGCAGTAACGGCAGCCATTATACTGCGGACGATGCTCAGTGGAGATCATGCGTTTCACGGATTCGATCGTGAAGACTTTGCGCTTCTTGTCGTCGGGAATCTGCTTGACGTGGCACTCGTACTTGGTACACGACAAGTCATGGATAATGTGATTCTGTTCGTCAACAAGATACATGACGGGCCTCGTTCAAGCTGAAGGGTTGCGGTGTGCCGACGTCACGGCGTAGAGCCCGGCGATTTCGGCGGAATTCAGTTCGCGCCAGCGGCCAGCCGCGAGATCGCCGACTTCCAGATCGCCGATCCGGATGCGATGCAAAGCGGAGACGCGTCCGTGCACGGCCTCGATCATGCGGCGAATCAGGCGATTGCGACCTTCGCCGAGCGTAATTTCGATGACACGGGCCGAATGCCGGTGAAGCGCCAGCGGCCGGGCCGGACCATCCTCCAGCGCAACGCCGGCGCGCAGAGCCGAATATTGCTCCGCACTGAGGGGGGCGGCGGTTTCGACGAGATAGACCTTGCGGGAACCGAAGCGGGGATGAGTCAACCGGTGGGCAAGCTCGCCGTCGTCGGTCACAATCAGCAGTCCGGAGCTATCGCGGTCAAGACGCCCGACCGGAAAGTAGCGGCGGTCGCCCGGCAGCAGTTCGAGGATCGACGGTCCGCGCTCGCGGGACGGACGGCAGGTACAAAGAAAGCCGACGGGCTTGTGCAGGAGAAATGCGCGGGGCGCAACCGCGGCAGGCAACGGACGGCCATCGATCTCGATGCGATCCGATTCCGGGTCAACCGACGTGCCGAGCACAGCAACCCGCGAGCCGTTGACGGTAATGCGACCCGCCAGGATCATTTGCTCGGCGGCGCGACGTGAGGCGACTCCGCGCTCACTGAGCAGTTTGTGAAGCCGGACTTTCACGGGACTCTGGCCGGGAAGAAAAGGGGAAACGCGCGTGGCCGGGCCAGACGAATCCTCCCGGCGGGGCGCACCAAACTTAGCCGAGGTTCAGTACGGTGAGGCGACGGGACTTTTCCTGCCACTTCTCAAGCGCCACCGTGTTGCGCTCACGCAGGCGGAGCGAGCGTTTACTGAAGAAACTCTCGATGCGGAAGACGATTTCGGAGACCTGCCCGTCCTGCAGTTCGACGTGGATGTCGTTCGTGAGTTCGCCGTATTGCACGCGGATCAGGCGGTTGCCCGCCGCGATCTTGCCAACGAGGGAAACATCAAACGTGCTGTCGGGACCGTCGAGGACGAGCTCGTTATCGACGTACACGCGCAGCAGCGTCGGATCGAACTTCTCGAACTCCTCGCCGGGCAACAGTGCGAGATAGGAATTGCCAATCAGCTTCTGATAGTCGCCCCGCAGCTCAACGCGCGGTTGGTCACGAGTGAGCTCGACGGTCATCGCCTCGGGCCGAAGATAACCCGGGACCTCGGCGAACTCGATTTGATAGACACCGTATGCGAGTTCCTGCGTGACCCCGCCGACTCCCGCGTTCTTACCGTTCACCGAAATCCCGGCCGCAAGCGGCGCCGTAGATACGACGAGAGTCGGCTTGGGAATCGTGAGGTCCGGGAGTACGTTAAAGGACGCGAGTTCATGTTGATCATCGAGGGACAGCGCGACGGTGATGCTGTCGGGTTCGGCCAGTGCGGCGTCGGACTCTACGCGAAACACGTAGATTCCGCGATCGAGGCCGCGAAACGTATAGGGTGTGGTGCGCGGCGTCGGGGCGCCGTTGACGAAGATGCGCGCGCCTTCGGGGTTGGACGAAACCGTGATCTCCGTTCCGACCAACGAAGTCGTTTCTTCGGAGAACGTGTCCGATGTCCATTGGTCTTCGGCAGGCGGAGCGGACTCCGGCGGCGCCGAATCCGGTTCGTGCGCGGGCGCGAGCGGTTCTTGTGATACCGGCTCGCGCGGCGGCGCCGAGCGGCGCTCAAAATTCACCAGCGGACGAACGCGGGGAGCCGGCGGCACCGCCAGCACCGGTTCGCCAGTGCTGAAGATCTCCTGGCGCACGGAGCGCAACGGGGGAATCGAGTCGGTTCTGAGGACCTGCGAGGCCGGGCGGAGAACAAAGCGAACGCTTGTCAGAGAATCATCGCCGATTCTCACCGAGGCAAATTCCGGGTCCGAAATGTAATTGGCCTTGCGCACCGTGACAATCTTCCGGCCGGTGGGCACGAGCAAGACGGTCGTATCCGACAACATCCCGGTCTGCATCCCGCCGATCAGAACTTCGGCCCCCGGGACCGAGGTGGTCACTCGCAGCGATCCGGTGTTGCCGGACCGATAGTGGAGCACGAGATAGGCGATGCCCGCAATCGCGATCAGGGGAAGGAACACTTTGCCAAGCGCCCAGAGGATCCCCACGGCCATGCCGGGACCGCGGCCACCCGAACCGTATCCACGTCGTCTGCGAGTTGGTGTCGTCATGTGGTCTTGTTACTTCCGCCGGAACCGTCCACCGCCTTACGCAGGAACGGAGTAATGAGGTCAATCGGCAGCGGGAAGATCGTCGTGGAGTTGTTTTCCGACGCCACCTCGATCAGCGTCTGCAAGTAGCGGAGCTGAATGGACATCGGATGTTGTTCCATGACACCCGCGGCTTCGGAAAGCACTCCGGCGGCCTGGCGTTCGCCTTCGGCGGAGATGACTTTGGCGCGGCGCTCGCGCTCGGCCTCGGCCTGCTTCGCCATCGCGCGCTTCATCTCTTGCGGGAGATCGACGTGCTTGATTTCAACCATGGACACCTTGATGCCCCATGGTTCCGTCTGACTGTCGATGATCGATTGCAGCTGATCGTTGATCTTCTCGCGATGGGAGAGCAGCTCGTCCAATTCGACCTGGCCCAACACGCTGCGCAGGGTCGTTTGTGAAAGCTGACTCGTCGCGAACATGAAATTCTCAACTTCGATGATGGCGCGGTCCGGCGTGAGGACGCGGAAGTAAACGACGGCATTGACCTGCAACGACACGTTATCGCGCGTGATCACGTCCTGCGGCGGCACATCAAACACCACGGTGCGGAGACTGACCTTCACCATGCGATCCACGAGCGGGATCAACAGAATCAGACCGGGCCCTTTGACGCCGATGAAACGACCGAGCCGGAAGATCACGCCGCGCTCGTATTCGTTCAGAATGCGAACGGCGGTCGTAAAGATGAAGATGATGAAGACGAGCAGGAATGCCAGAACGGGTAACATAGTTCCTCTCCGTCAGAGCCAGAGTTAGTCCGCGGCGGTGACCGTCAGACTCATCCCATGCACCGCGGCAATGCGGGCGCGGGTGCCGACGGGGAGGTTCGTCGCTGGATCGACGTTCCACAACTCGCCGTGCACCTGAAGTTTCATGTGATCGCCGACCTTCGCCAGAATGCCGATCTCGCCAACCAGACTTTCGCTGCCGCTGACGACCTTGCGGCGTTGAGCACGTAAGCCCATGCCGACCACGAAGGCGAAAAACAACGCGGTGATGATGGCCGCGGGGATAATCAATTCGAAGCCCACACGCATCCCTCCCTCAATCGGATCAAATAACATGAACGAACCGAGGACGAGCGCAATGATGCCGCCGATGCTCAACATGCCGTAGCTGGCGATTTTCACCTCGAGCGCGAAGAGCAGGATGCCCAGACCAATCAGCAGCAGCCCGGCCCAGCTGAAGGGCAGCAACTGCAAGCTGAACAGGGCGAGGATCAGGGACAGGCCACCGACGACGCCGGGGAACACGGAGCCGGGATTGTAAAGCTCAAAGAACAGGCCGTACACGCCGAGCAACAACAGGATATAGGCGATGTTCGGGTCCGCGATGAAATCGAGAATCTGCAGCCGGAGCGACTTCTCGGTCGCGCGGATTTCCGCACCTGCCGTGTGCAGGGTGTGTTCGCCCGACTCGGTTTTGACGACGCGATTTTCGAGTCCGGCGAGCAGGGAATCACGGCTCGGCGCGATGAAATCGATCACGCCCTCGGCCAGCGCCTCTTGCTCTGTGGCGGAGATGCTCTCGCGGACGGCGCGTTCAGCCCAGTCCACATTGCGTCCGTGCTGTTGAGCCAGTGTGCGGGCGAAGGCGGCGGCGTCGTTGGTAATCTTGTCCTTCATGACGCTGCCGGAATCCTGACCGCCGCCGATCCCGCCGAGACCGACCGGATGGGCGGCGCCGATGTTCGTGCCGGGCGCCATCACGGCGATGTGAGCCGCCAGCGTCAGGAAGACGCCCGCGGAGCCGGCACGGGCCCCGGAGGGCGAGACATACACGACCACGGGGGTACGGGCCGCGAGCATCTCCTTGCAAATGAGACGCGTCGTACTCAGCAGGCCGCCGGGTGTGTCCATTTCGATGACCAGTACTTCGGCGTTCGTCCGCTCGGCGCGCTCGATGGCCTCACCGACCATCTTGTGCGCGACCGGTCCGATGGCGCCGTCAATGACCAGCCATTCGACGTGCGCGGCGAGCGATATTCCGCAGGTGCCGGACAAGCAGACCAACACCAGCAGCAATTTAGTCACGAAAACACTCCCGTTTCAGCGCGATCCGTACGGACTCCAACAGCAGGACATCATCAGACGGCGGGATCGTCCGCAGATCCAGCCAGACGGCATCGCGTTGTAAAGTTCCGACGACAGGCATGTCGCGTTCGCGCAACGCGCGGGCGAACTTCGAGGCGGTCATGGACTCCGGTAGGCAACGGACCGCGATGCTCGGAATGGAAACGGCGGGCAGCGTTCCCGAACCCGTCTCGGACTTGCTCTCCACGACTTCGAGGACTTTCCACTCCACCAGCGGGCGCAGAGCCACGATGACGGCGGCGGCGCGGCGGCGCAGCGAGGCGATGTCCACCGTCAGCATTTGCCACACGGGCAATGTTGCGATCGGCCCACGGGGATCGAGATAGGCGCGCAAGGTCTCGGCGAGCGCGGCAATCGCCAGCTTGTCGGCGCGCACAACCCGTGCCAAGGGCGCCTGCTTCAGCTTCGTCACGAGATCGCGACGGCCGAGAATGATCCCCGCTTGGGGACCGCCGAGGACTTTATCGCCGGAAACGAGTACGAGATCGGCGCCCGAAGTCAGGCTTTCCCGAACATTCGGCTCATAGGGAAGGCCAGTCGCCGTCCAGTCCCAAAGCAGACCCCCTCCAAGATCATCAATGACCGGCAGCGAGCGTTCGCGAGCGAGCGCGGCGAGTTCCGCGACGCCGACCGATTCTGAGAATCCGTCAATACGAAAGTTAGACGGATAGGCGCGCAGCAACAGCGCGGTTTTTGGCGTAATCGCCGCGGAGAAGTCCGCCGCGCGAGTGCGATTCGTGGTGCCGACTTCACGCAACACCACTCCGGCGCGCGACATGATATCCGGCAAACGGAAGCTGCCGCCGATTTCAATGAGCTGGCCGCGGGAGACGATGACTTCGCGGCGGTGGGCCAGCGTGTTCAGCGTCAGGTAGAGCGCGGCCGCGTTGTTGTTGACGACGAGCGCCGCTTCCGCACCGGTCAGCACACAAAGTAGCCGTTCGACATGAAGCTGCCGGTCTCCACGATCCCCTTTCACGAGATCGAGCTCCAGATTGCAGCACTTCGCGGCAGAGTGCGCCGCCTCCGCGGCATCGTCACTCAGCGGGGCGCGCCCCAGACCCGTGTGCAGGATAACGCCGGTGGCATTGAGCACGTAACGCAACGACGGCCGGAGCAGTGCATCGAGGCGCGAAGTAATGTCGGCGATGAGTGCCTGTTCCACCGCTTCGCGGGAACCCGCATCGAGCTTCCCGCGGGCGGCCTCCACCGCTTCGCGAATCACCAGCGTGAGGAACTCGGAGGCAATGCGATCGCGATAAGGCGTAAGGGCATGATGTCCGCGCAGCGTCTCGACGGCCGGCAGCCGGCGACGCGGATCTTGCTCGCTCATGATTCTACAAGGAAGTTTCGAGGGTCAGGCGGAACCCGGAAAAGGCCTGCACTTGACGACACACGCCGTTGGAGCACTTGAGGCCACCGCGCTCGCGGCCGTAAAAGAGAATCGCGCGATGACGGTCATTTTCACCGAAGGACAGCGCGGTTTCGACGGAGGGCCAGCTCGGTCCCTCCTTGTCCTGCAGTTCGCGGTCGTTGGACAACTGGTACACGCCGGAAACGGAGAAGCCATTCTTCCAGGTGAGGCCGGCGGAATAGAACTGATCGAGAAAGTCCTCGTCGTTACGGGTCTTGTCCGTGAGGAACAGCTCTTCGATCTCGAGATCCAGCTGGATCGCACGCAGCGGCGTGGAAAAGCGGGTCTGTACCCATTTGCGCTGCTGCCAGGTGCCTGAGGCTTCCTCGTTGGCCCCGAGCTCGACGAACAGGCTGCGGTCGCGCGGGAGCGATTGCTCGACGTTGGCGAAACACTCCCAGAACGGAGCATCAACCTGCTGTAGGGTTGGTCGCGGAATGCCGGATTGATCGTGCGCGTGACGGCTGGCGGCATGATAATGCAACGTCGCGAATGTAGTGCCCGTGGTCTGTCCGGAGAGTTCGAGTTGATAGCCCACTTCGTTGGGGATGTTCATGACGTGCGGCTCGCGACCCTGGAGCAGGCGCGGGCCGAGTTCGCGATAGACGGTCGGTGGGTTCTGAAACGGAGTGACGTAGCCGTAGTCGTAGTCCTTGTAGTCGGCCAGCAGGGACCAGCTCCACTTGCTGAGGACGACGCCGACGTAGGTCGCGTGGCCTTCGCCCGAGCCACTGGCTACGAACGTCTCGCTCCAGGCGCGCTCCAGGTTCAGGGTGAAGACGCCGCGATTGAATTTCAGGTCAAGCCCCGACACGTTGGTTTCCGCGTAAAAACCGCTGTCCACGCGAACGTAACTGAAACCCAGACCCGCCAGTCCGCCCCGCCATTGGAGGCGCCCCCCGCTCGCATCGGCGCGCTTCACCAGCAGTCCGTCGGCACTGGATCCACGCAGGCCGATCGCGGTCAAGGGACCGGCTTCAATCTGGGCGCGAACACCGTCCAGCTCGGAGTCGAAGTAAAGATCGCGATTCTCAAAAGAGCTGAAGGCCAGACCGTTGGCCCAGAGATCGCCGTAATGGCCGACGCGCAAGGTAACGGGATGCAGCGCCGCTTCGATGAAGCGCTTGTCGATGCGCGTCTCCTCGGGCAGGCCGTATTGATTCCGGTCGTTGTCGGACGGCCGGAAATAGAGGAAGCGCATGCCGCCGCGCAGATTACCGCGATAAACGTCGAGGCGAAGCCGGTTCTCGACAAAGCGCCGTTTGAGCAGATTGTCGGGATGCTTGTCGTTGGGGCGGGAGAAGTCCACTTCCTCGCCCTGATCGTACTTCAGAATATTGGAGCCCTGGATCTCGAATTCGGATTCGCCGCTATCCTGCGAAAACGCGAGCGCGGCGGTCAGAAGGACAACGAGCGCGACGGCAAGCCTCATTACTCTGCTTCCAGTAGTTGGTCGATTTGCGTGGTCAGGTTCTTGGAGTCTTTGATGGCGCTCTTAATCTTCAATTTGGCATCGCCGTGCTTGTCGAGCAGCACCGTGTACGGAACTGATGTCCCGCCGTAGCGCTTCAAGACTTCGGAGTTGGGATCCAGCGCCACAGGCCAGGGGAGTTTCTTGGAGTCCACGTACGGCTTGACCTTAGCCTGCGTCTTCTGGGTGTCCACGGAGACGAGCACGACTCTTACGCCCTTGGAGATATATGAGTCGAATAGCGGTCGCTGTTCCGCAATCTCCTTTTTGCAGGGTTCGCACCACGTCGCCCAGAACACGAGGAGCACGGGCGACTCGCCGAGGTTCTCGGATAGTTTGAAGGTGCCCCCTTTCACTTCCTGGAGCGACCAGTCGCGGCTGTCGGCGAAGGCGGACACGGAGAGCAGCGCGAGCAGGCAAGCCGTGACAAGACCGGATGCAACCATCCTCTTCATGAGATCCTCGGATACATGAAATTAGCGAATCAGTGCGATACGATGCGTGGCCGATTGGCCGGGCGTGAGCAGGCGAACGAGGTAGTTGCCGCTCGGCAGCGGCGGGCCGGACGCCGAAGTCGCGTTCCAATTCAAGCGGTACGAACCGGCGTGAAACTGCGCGCCGTCCACCAGCTTCGCGACCTCCCGTCCCAGCAGGTCGTACACCGCGAGCTGGACCGGTGCGTGCTCGGCAAGTGAGAAACGGATTTCGGTCGAGGCGTTAAACGGATTGGGGAAATTGGAGACGAGAGCCGCATTACCGGGCAGCGGCGCCACGACTTGGGGCACCACGCCGTCGCCGTAGATCAGGGAGACGCGTGCCGTCGTGAATTCGGACGGCTCGGCGGCGTTGGCCACCGTAATGTCGAAGACATAGTCGCCAACGAGGGACGACTCAACGGGCATCGGGAAGCCCTGGCTCCAGTCGCTGATGATGTTATAGACCGTGAACTTGACAAGGTCGTCGTCAAACGCGCTCTCATATTCCTGAGGCACGGAGTAAGATCCACTGTGCGGCGGGTAGCAGCCGACATAGGTACAAATACTCGTGTTGCGCGCGGTATCCGCGAACAGCACCGGCGTCAGAGTATAGAGCAACGTATGGGTCTGCGGCAACAGGTTGTGGACGGACGCATGAAACTCGTACACCGTGTCCACGTTCTGGTAGTAGATCAGCGTATCATGCTGCACAAACGAAAACGTCTGCGCTTGAACGGTCATGCCGCAGAGCAACACGATGACGCTGAACAGCGGAAGCATGAAGGGCTTGGTCATGGGGTTAGCGACCTGAGCTGAGTGGCGAATGGGCAAAGTTTCCGATCTTGTCTGGGTCAGAGAATCCGATTTCCGGCGGGAGGGGGAACCGCGCTCGGCGTCAATTGCCCTCCGCGAGCAAGCCGTCAATCGCGTCACGCAAAACGGATTCCGTAATCTGACCGAATCGATAGCGAATTCTGCCGGTCTTGTCGATTACGAAGTTGGCGGGGTGCACGGTCACCTGAAAATCACGTGTCGTAAACATGCCGGGGTCGAACACCAGCGGGAACGTCAGTCTGAGCGTCGGGTGATCACGACGGTAGCGCTCGAACAGGGTCCAGGGGTCCTGTGAATCCACCCCGAAGAACTCAACCTTCCCCGCATAGTCCGGTTCCGCGTAGGTGGCTTGGATATACGGAAATTCGGCCAGGCAGGGCGCACAGTAGTAATAGAAAAACGTTACGACGCACACGCGCCCGCGATAGTGCGCCAGGTGCATTTGTGTGCTGTCGCGGTCGTCGAAGAGCGCAAACGAAGGAACGAGGCTGTCGGGATGGGCGCCCGCGGCCACGGGGGTGAACCGGGGCGAGAGGACCATGGTATCACCGATCGTGATCTCGCGACTCCAGAATGAAGGTAACTCGGTCGCGTGGCCTTCGAGATAGGCCGAGATCGTGTAACTTCCGATGCCAACGCTGAAGAATTCCGGCGGAGCGACACCGTACGGAAGGTTGTTTATTAACAAGGTAGTCCCCTCCGGCGCGCCCGCGAGTTGAATGGCGCCGACGGGCGCGAGCGTGGTTTGCAGCGCGGCAACGACGGTCTGATTCAACTGCACGTCGATCGTGGAGGAGACGTCATTGTAACCGGGACGGCTGACGCGAATCACACGAGCGCCGATAGCAACGTCAGTCAGGGTCGCCGGTGTGCGCTGGGCCTGCGCCACATCATCCACGTAGATCAAGGCGCCGCTGATGAAAACGCCCTCCGGATCGGAGAGGCTGACGGTGACGGAACCGGTCAGACCGCGCTCCGACTCTTCGATGGCGCAGCCTGCCAGCAGGATCAGGAGCACGACCACGGCGCCAAGGGGAGAGGCGAGTCGTCGAAAGTTCGCGAATTGGTCCATCTTAGTATGCGGTGGTTCTCACGTGAGTCCGGCCTGAAAGCAGTGTAGAAATTTGCGATGGGTTTCGAATGCCATGGGAGGCAGCTCGTCAACCGGGAATTCGCCGACTTCGGCGGCGTCGCAGCCGGCGCACGTCGTGCCCGCGAGCACGTGCGCTGAGTAACAGACAACGACCACATCGCCGTAGAATCCGCCGATGACGGATTGGACGTCGATCAGGTCCACCGGCGCGCAGATCAATCCCGTCTCCTCCTCCACCTCGCGCACGAGCGCTTGCTGTGTCGTCTCGCCACGCTCGACGAAGCCGCCGGGCAGACCCCACAGGCCCTTACCGGGTTCGATCCCGCGCCTGACAAGCAAGACGCGGCCCGCTGAGTACAGAATGGCCGCGACTGACGGAAGCGGATTCATATACACGATGAGTCCGCAGTCGGGGCAGACGGGTCGTGGTCTGCCGTCGGCAAGACGCAGGTCCAAAGGCGCGCCGCATTGCGAGCAGAATTTCGGATGCATTGCGGAATGGACGTTGAATATTTCCGGACGCACACATCAGGGGAAGCGCTATCGTCCCAGCCGACCCGATTCCGGTTCGACACCCGGAAGCAGTCCCAATTTCTCCGCGGAGGCGAGGGCGGCTTCCTGTTCCGCGGCCTTTTTGGATCGGCCCTCGCCGCGGCCATAGACGACCCCGTTGATCAGCAGTTCGACCACGAACACTTTGGAGTGATCGGGACCGCATTCCTCGCGCAACGCATAGACCGGGGCCGACCACTGCTTGGCCTGCGCGTGTTCGAGAATCAGGCTCTTGTAGTTGACGAACTCCCGTTGCTTGACGACATCGCGCCAGTTGTCCAACAAGTAACCCTCGACGAACCGCCGCGCCGGTGGAAGGCCGCCGTCAAGGTAGATCGCGCCGATCAGCCCCTCGAAGGCGTCCTCGAGAATCGACGCGCGTTCGCGACCCCCGGTGCGCTCCTCGTTGGCGCTAAGGATGACGAACCGGCCGAGGTCCAGTTTGGCGGCGGCTCGCGCGAGCACGGAGCCGCTGCAAATGACCGACCGCAATTTTGTCAGCTCGCCCTCGACCATTTGCGGAAACAGATGGTAGAAATACTCGGCGACGACGAAATCGAGGACTGCGTCGCCGAGAAATTCGAGGCGCTCGTTGGAACGCGAGCGGTCCTCGTTCAGTTGATGCAGAGCCGACCGATGTTTGAGCGCGTCCACCAGCAGCGAACGACGGCGGAAACGATATCCGATCAATCGTTCCAGCACCGCGAGATGCGCCGACGTCGCCCGGTCGAGCGTGCCGGCCGAGGCAAAAAGTCTCTCAATCAGGCGGCGCCACATTGCAGGTGCTCAGGCTACACGGTAATCCGGCTTGGCGAAAATCAGGGACGAATTGTGACCGCCGAAGCCGAAGCAATTAGAGAGCGCGACGTCAACGCGTCGCGCCTCCGGCCGGTTCGGCACATAGTAGAGGTCGCAAGCCGGATCCTGATGCTCGAGATTAATCGTCGGCGGCAGCCGGTCGTGACGAGTCGCCAGGATCGACGCAATGGCCTCCACGGAGCCGGCCGCACCGAGGCAGTGTCCGGTCATGGACTTCGTCGAAGAAACGGCCAACTTGTCGGCATGCCCGCCGAAGACCGCGCGGATCGCCCGCGATTCAATCGGGTCGCCGATGTCCGTGGACGTCCCGTGAGCATTGACGTAATCAATCGCCGTCGGTTCGATTCCGGCATCGCGGATGGCCGCCGCCATCGCCCGCGTCGCGCCCGCGCCGTCGGGATGGGGAGCGGTAATATGATGCGCGTCGCCGGAAGCGCCGGCGCCGAGCAATTCGGCATAGATCTGCGCTCCGCGCCGGAGCGCATGCTCGCGCTCCTCGAGGACAAGGATTGCGGCGCCTTCGCCCATGACAAAACCATCGCGATCCTTGTCAAAGGGCCGGCTCGCCCGGTGCGGCTCGTCGTTGCGGGTTGAAAGGGCTTTCATCGAACAGAATCCGCCGAGACCCATGTTGCTGATGGCCGCCTCCGCCCCACCGGTCACCATCACGTCGGCCTCGCCCGCCTGAATCAGGCGATAGGCCATATGCGTGGAATGACCCGCCGTGGAGCACGCCGACACGACCGAGAAGTTGGGGCCCTGAAATCCCCACGTCATTGAAATGTGTCCGCTGGCAATATCCGAGATCATCATCGGCACGAAAAACGGATTGATGCGACGCGGTCCTTTTTCGATAAACGCGCGAGTCTGGTCCTCGAAAACGATAATGCCGCCGATGCCGCTGCCGACGATCACGCCGACTCCCGAGCGGTCGAAACCGTCGGCATTCAAGCCGGCATCCATGACCGCTTCGTGCGCGGCCACGAGGGCAAACTGCGTAAAGCGATCCATCCGGCGAGCCTCCTTCGGCTCGATGACCGGAGCGGGATCAAAGTGCTTTACTTCGCAAGCAAACCGAGTCGGAAACGGGGACGCATCAAACTGAGTGATGGGTCCCGCGCCGCTCGCACCTGCCATCAAGCCGTTCCAGAACTCGGCGACGTTATTGCCGATGGGAGTAATGGCACCCAATCCCGTCACGACAACACGCCGCCGTGGAGTTAAACTCATACTTTGCTCGCAGGGCGGCTAAGCCTTCTCCGCCGCCTTCTTGTTGAGGTATTCGATCGCGGCTCCGACCGTCTTCATGCCTTCGGCGTCTTGATCGGGAATCTCCAAGTCAAACTCTTCCTCGAAGGCCATCACGAGTTCGACGAGGTCAAGCGAATCCGCGCCGAGGTCTTCGACAAAGCTGGCGGTCGGCGTAACACTTTCAGCTTCTACCTGCAAACGGTCCGCGATGATCTTCTTGACTTTGGACTCGAGATTGTCCATGTTAAGGCTTCCTCTGGGTATGTGAACGATCTGAACGATTCGTTTATGCGACGATTAGGTGTGCAGGCCGCCGTCAATCACGACAACCTGTCCGGTGATGTAGTCCGAGGCCGGCGAGCACAGGAAGACGCAGAGTTGAGCGACGTCCGCAGGGGTGCCGAAGGAATTCAGCGGAATGCCCTTCAAGTAGGCTGCCTTGACCTCGGGCGAAAGCTGGTGGGTCATGTCGGTCTCGATGAACCCCGGAGCGACGGCATTCACTCTGACGCCGCGCCCGCCGAGCTCCTTGGCGACTGACTTGGTGAGGCCAATCAGACCCGCCTTGGACGCCGAGTAATTGGCCTGCCCGGCATTCCCCATCACGCCGACCACCGACGCCATGTTGACGATCTTGCCATACCGCGCTTTCATCATGATCTTGGCGGCCGCCTTGCTACAGACGAAGGCCCCTTTGAGATTGACGGTGAGTACACGATCCCAGTCGTCCTCGCTCATGCGGATCAGCAAGGCGTCGCGGGTGATCCCGGCGTTATTGATCAAGATGGTGAGAGAGCCTAACTCCTCGACGCAACGCTGGACCCAGGCGTCGGCGCCGGCGGCATCGGTAACATCGAGCTTGGAGAAAATGGCCTTCACACCGTGAGCGGACGCGAGTTCGGTCGCGGTGGCTGCAAGCTCCGGTTCGAGCACGTCCGTGAGCGCGAGATTCGCTCCGGCCTCCGCGAAGGCGAGAGCAATCTCCTTACCGATACCGCGGGCGGCACCGGTGATCCAGGCGGTTTTGCCGTGTAAGGCCGTGCTCACGATGGGACCTCGGCTGAAGCCGCGACTTTCGCGAGGTCGGGAACGGTGCCGACCGTTTCCGCAGACGCGCCCTTGACGGAACGTTTGAGTAGTCCGGTGAGCACGTTACCGCTGCCGATTTCGAACCAGCGGGCATCGCCGAGCGACGCCAGTGTCGCGACGGATTCCGTCCAACGGACCGGAGAGAGCAACTGTTCCGCCAGAAGTTGACGAACGCTCTCGACGGTCGTATGCGGTCGGGCCGTGACGTTCGAGACTACCGGGCAATTGGGTTTGCGCAAGTCGGCGTCCGCAAGAGCTGCACCGAGTGACTCCGCCGCGGATGCCATCAAGGGAGAGTGAAAAGCGCCGCTGACCGGCAACTCCTTGACCAGTCGAGCACCACGAGCCTTCGCGAGGTCGAGCGCGCGTCTGACGCCGGCAACCGTACCGGAGATTACGACCTGACCCGGAGAATTATAGTTGGCAGGAATCACGACACCCTCAGCCGACGCTTCCGCGCATACCTCGCGCAGGATCTCATCGTCGATGCCCACGACTGCACCCATGGTGCCCGGGTTGTTTTCACCTGCCGTTTGCATGGCCTGTGCCCGAGCTTTCACCAGCGCAAGACCCGAGGCAAAATCGAAAGCATCAGCGGAGGCCAACGCGGAGTATTCGCCGAGGCTATGGCCGGCGCAGGCCGAGGGTCGAATCCCGCGTTCCGCCAGTAACTCGGAGACGATGCAAGAATGTACGTAGAGCGCCGGCTGTGTCACCCGGGTCTGCCGAAGCTGTTCCTCAGGGCCCTCGAAGCAAATGCGGGCGAGGTCGAAACCGAGAATCCCTGAAGCCTCCGCGAAGCGGTGGCGAGCAAGCTCGTAGGCCTCATGCAAGTCGCGTCCCATCCCGACGGACTGCGATCCCTGGCCCGGAAAGAGAAAGATGTTCAACAACGTACGCCTAAGAATTTGTTGAAGAGGGGGTGTGTAGCGAAGCCGACTGGATCAGAAGCGGATGACCGCACTGCCCCACGTAAAGCCGCCGCCGAAGGCAACGGTGAGCACGACCTGACCGTCTTTGATGACACCGGTCCGGCGCGCTTCGTCGAGGGCGATGGGGATTGAGGCGGACGACGTATTCCCATAGCGGCTGATATTGACATAGACACGCTCCGGCGGCATATTCATGCGCTCGGCGGTCGCGTCGATGATGCGGGTGTTGGCCTGATGCGGGACGAGCCAGTCGATGTCATCGGCGGTCAGACCCGATCGGGCGACCGCTTCCGCGGCGGCCCGCCCCATGGTGCGCACGGCGTGACGAAAGACCTCGTTGCCGTTCATGCGGATGTAGCGCTCACCGTTGGCCGGTTGCCCGTTGTTGAGCGAGCCTTGGGTGCCCTGTCCGATACAGTACAGCAGATCAACCTGATCGCCGCTGGTGCCGATGTAAGTCGAGAGGATTCCGCGGTCGTCGGAGGCTGCCGCCAGCACGGCGGCGCCGGCGCCGTCGCCGAACAGCACGCAAGTTCCGCGGTCGGTCCAATCCGTCAGCAGCGTGAGCATTTCCGCGCCAATGACCAATACCTTCCGGGCGCGCCCCAGAGCAATCATCGCTTCGCCTTGATAGAGCGAAAACATGAAGCCGGAGCAGGTCGCGCTGATATCCCAGGCCGCGGCATTCACGGCTCCCAGCGCACCCTGGACAATGATCGCCGTGGCCGGGAATCGCATATCAGGCGAGATGGTGGCGAGGATGATCGCATCCAGCTCTTCAGCGCGGACGTCAGCCATCTCGAGAGCGCTGCGCGCCGCGGCAATGCAGAAATCAGAGGTCTTCTGACCTTGCTGAATGATTCGCCGCTCTTTGATCCCCGTGCGAGTGGTGATCCAGTCGTCGCTGGTATCGACGATACGCTCGAGATCCCGGTTCGTCACGATTTGATCGGGAACGGAGTGGCCCGTTCCGACGATGCGCGCCGCAGGCGCGCGCCGGCCCCGCTCAGTCATTCTGTTCGTCCTCCACGTCAAACTGGTCTTGCCGCTCCTGAAATGACTTGAAGCGCGCCATTCCGCGGGCGAGCATGCCGGCGTCAAACCGCTCGATGCCCTCTGACAGAGCTTGCGGCAGGCCGCCTTTGCTCAGAGTCATCGCTTCCCGAATCGCATTCTTGACGGCTTTTGCCGAAGAACCGCCGTGGCAGATGATCGAGATCCCGTTGACGCCAAGCAAGGGAACTCCGCCAACTTCCGCGTAGTCGAAATCCTTCTGCAATTGCCGCAAGACGGACCCGGCTCCGGAGTCCGCGCCATCCGGAGACGCCATGCCGGCCAGTCTGGCGAAGACCATCGGACCGACCGACTCGGCGAACTTGAGCACGATGTTGCCCACGAAACCGTCGCAGACATACACGTCGCAGTTCCCGCGCAGGATGTCGCCGCCCTCGACGTTGCCGACAAAGTTCAAGCCGCTCTGTTCAAGCAGATAGTGCGCGGCAAGTACCGCCTCGTTGCCCTTGTTCTTCTCCGAGCCAATCGAAAGCAAACCGACCGTCGGGTTTGCCTTGCCGGTCATGATTTCCATGAACACGGAGCCCATCGCCGCGAATTGCAGCAGATTGATCGGCTTGCAGTCCGTATTGGCGCCGACGTCGCAGAGAATGGAGAACTTACCCTTGCCCACCGGAAACAGCCCGCCGATCGTCGGACGCTTAACACCCTCGATCAAACCGAGCAGCATGAAGCTGGCCGCCATCTGAACGCCGGTATGTCCCGCCGAGACCACCGCGGCAGCGCGTCCGTCACGGTGCATTTCGACGGCTTTGATGAGCGATGAGTTCGGCTTGGTGCGGATCGCCTTGGCTGGCTTGTCGGTCATCAGGACTACTTCCGACGCGTGGACGATTTCGATGCGGTCATCGATTCCGCCGCGACGATGCTTCAGCTCCTTCTCGACCAGCTCGGCCGGGCCGACCAGCATCAAACGCAATCCAGTCCCGAATTCATCGAGCGCCGCCAGGGCAGCGTCAATGGGAACCGCGGGGGCGTGATCACCGCCCATAACGTCCAGGGCTACGACAACCATCTGATCCCCAGGTGAACGGTGCTTCCGCGAGGACTAAGCGGACTTGACTTGAACGACGTGGCGACCGTTGTAGAATCCGCAGTTGGGACAAGCGCGGTGCGGCGCCTTTTCCTTGTGGCAGTTCGGGCACGAGGTGACCGTCGGCGCGGACAGATTGTAGTTGGCGCGACGACGATCACGACGCGATTTGCCGGTTCTTCGCTTAGGGACAGCCATAGTGGAGTTCCAATCGAGGTTGGTTTATTAGGAGTATTGCGATCGATTAGGATTCAGAGCGCGTTGCGCACGCGCACACGGATTCGTTCCAGTCCGCTCCGCAGGTCGGGCACAGCCCGCGACAGGTTTCGCGGCAAAGCCGTTTGCGCGGCAGGGCCAGGATGAGCGCATCGCGGAGATCGGCCGTAAGATCGAGGTCCGAGGTGTGTGGCGGAATCACCGTCAGGTCGGGATCGTCGATGGCTTCGCCGCGGGACGGCGTGCCGAGCACGTAGATCATCGGCGAACGGACTTCGACCGCCGACGTGAAATCCGCAAGGCAGCGGTCGCACTGCAATCCCACTTCGGCATGCAGCCGGAACTCAAACTGGAGGTACCGATCATGGCGGTCGAGGGTGAGATCCGCATGGACGGCGTTGAACACGCTCGGGTCCAACTCCAGCTCTTCCGGAAGCAAATCCTCGCGAATCCGGTGAACCCCAGCAGGGTAAGCAGCCAAATGGACTTTCACGCGCAAAATCTCCGAAAAAAAAATATAACAATCACTTGGCAAAAGGTCAAGCATAGAATTCTGCGTGTGAAACGAGCCAAGTTCCACGCGAGTTCCACAAGAAGAGCTTAATATTGTATTATTAACATCTTAGAAACCGTGATGAGTCGGCTGTCATAGTGAAGCTGCAATTGCACAGAATTCGGAGGGATGGGGGTATGAGGTTGGCAATGGCGGGGGACAGAAAACGAAAGCGGGTTCCTGCCCCAGGGACCCGCAAAAGACCGTGATTCTATTCGTTCGCTCCCGGAGTTAGTCGGTATGCTCTGAGCGGCCAGGTTCCTCGTCGTCATGATCCATTTCACGGCCCTCAAGCGAACGGATGTGGTCGCGAATCTTGGCGGCCTCCTCGTACGCTTCACACTCTACGCACTCCTTGAGTTTCTGGTGAAGATAGGCAATTTGCTCAACGGTCGAGCGATTCACCGGCTCATTCGAGACCGCCGCGCCCGCCATCACGTGTTCGGCCACCTGGATGGGCGCGCGCGTTTTCAGCGCGAGGGCAATCGCGTCCGAGGGACGAGCGTCCACGTCTTTCTTCTCCCCCGAACCCGTTCGCATTTCGACCACGGCGTAAAACGTATTGTCCTTCAGATCGGAGACCGTGCAGGATTGCACTTTCACGCTCGCCTCGTCGAGGAGATGCGCGAACAGGTCGTACGTCATCGGCCGGGCATACTCGAGGCCCTGCAGCAGAAACGAGATACTCTGCGCCTCGGCTGCACCGATGAAGATGGGCAGCCAACGCTCACCGTCTTTCTCTTTCAAGATTACGACGTAGCCCTGGTATGGCGGGCAAACCGAGATTCCGATCACATCTACCGGGATCACTGTAGTAGCCTCCAGATTATTCCACAGTCAGCCGACCGCCCCGCACGGTTACCGGCTGACACTCTCGACAAATTGCAGGACCCGGCTTGTGAGTTCGGGTCGAGACTCCAGCAGATACGTGCCGTGTCCGCCAGTGGGATACACGACCGCTTCGGATCCCGGGTTGAGGTTTTGCAACGTCGCCACGGTGAGCGCGGAGTAATTGTCGTCTTCCGCCGCGACCAATAACATCGGCCGGGCACCGTACGCTGCCATGGCGGGCTTGGTCATCACTCCGCGAAAGACCTCGCCCGGGGAAAGCAGAACCACCCCCGCGATCGAGGTGTCCGTGGCTGCGTAGGAAATCGCAACATTTGCGCCAATGGACGCGCCAATCAGGGTGACCCGCGCCGCCGACCGCGAGCGAACGAATTCGACCGCCGCCGCAAGATCGCGGGTCATCGCGCGGAAGCTGGATTCAGGCAGGAGCTTGTAGTTGAGCTCGCCGTCGTCGGAACCTCGGCTCTCGCCATGCCCGCGCAAGTCCACGGCCAGTACCGTGTAACCCGCGGTTACCGCCGCCTGCGCGAAATCGTCCCAGGACGTGCGGTCCTTTCCCAACATGTGAAACAAGAGGAGCGATCCGAGCGGAGCCTTCACGGGCGTGCTCAAGGTTGCAACCAGATTGACTCCATCCGACGAGCGGAAGCGAACGGTCTCGCCGGCCCACAGCCAGGTCGGGAGCAGAGCCACGATGAGTGCAATGCGATAGAGCATTTAGCCGCGATCGTCTTTCAGGTCACTTCTAAGAATCTTACCTCCCGCTTCGTGCGGAAGTTCCTTGTAGAATTTCACGATCTTCGGACACTTGTACATGGCCAGACGTTCCTTGGCGTACTCGATGATCTCGCTGGGGGAGATCGTGGCGCCGTCTTTCAGCACCACGCAGGCCTTGACCTCTTCGCCGTAGAGTGTATCGGCGATACCGACGACGGCTACTTCACGGATATGCGGCAACCCTTCCAGCACATCCTCGACCTCCCGGGAGTACACGCGGAAGCCACCCTTGTTGATCAGCTCCGTCGAATGTCCCGTCACCACCAGACTGCCGGAGTCGTCCAAATAGCCGACATCGCCGGTAACGAACCAGCCCTCCCTGAACGATTGGCGGCTCTTTTCGGGACGATGCAAGTACCCCTTCATCAGCAACGGCCCACGCACAACGATTTGGCCGGACTTTCCGGGCGGCAGGAACGATCCGTCTTCTCCCAGAATCGCGAGCTCCATTCCGCTGAGGGGTTGACCGACGTTCTCACGCCCCCCGAGGCCGGGGAACAGGTTTATCGTAAAGGGGCCGCAGGTTTCGGTGCAACCGTACGCTTCAAAGAGGTGAACCTTCAGTCGCTCTTCGACGTCGCGCCCGCGCTCCGGCGCCAACTTCGCATCGACGGAGATGGGGTAGCGCAGTTTGGACAGATCGGCGCGGTCGGCGGTAGGGAATCCCGCGATCAAAGAAAACATGTAAGGGGTGCCGACCATGACGCTGACGCCGCGGTCCCGAAGCACCTCGAGGGCATCGCCCGGGTGAAAGCGCGAGAGCGGGATCAGCTCCGCTCCATTTGCGAGGGGGAGATGCACACCGGTGGACAGGCCGCTGGCCCGGGTGAAAGGCAGCACGGCGAGGAAGCGATCGGTCTCGCGGAGACGCAGAGCGCGACTCAACTCCTCGACCGCGGCGGAGATATTGGCGTGGGTCAATTCGACTCCGCGCGGCTTGCCACTTACACCCGACGTGTAAAGGATTACCGCCGTGTCGTCCTCGGCGACCGGAGCTTCGTCCTGGTACTCATCACCCTTGGAGATGAGATCCACGAGACTCTCGGTGCCCGCGGGAATCGAGTCGCCGAGATAGATGCGCAGCCGACAACAGTCCACGCGGGAAAGCGCCAACTCGGTCTCGGTGGACAGGTGGTCCCAAGCCACGATCGCCACCGCTTCGGCATCTTCGACCTGGGCCGCGATTTCGCGGGCCTTCAGCTGAATATGGAGGGGGACCGAGACCGCGCCGAGACTCAACACGGCGAGGTGGGCGATGACGAAGTGCGGTGAGTTCGGAAGCTGGATCGCGACGGTGTCTCGCCGTCGGATGCCGCGAGCACGCAACGCCCCGCGCAAACGATAGACGGCTTGAGCCAACTCGCCGTACGTGTATCGCTGCTGGTTGAAGGTCATCGCGACTCGCGAACCATCCCGCTGGAATTGGTCCCGAATGCGTGAATTGAAGAGCTGCAGAATCTCCTCCCGGTTTTCTTCAGACGACCCGACCGCCGTCAGACAGACAGCTCCTTGATCCGATCTAAACTACGATATTGAATGCCCTCAATCACGTGCGGGAGTTGAATCTGCTCACTCCCTTCCAAGTCCGCGATCGTACGCGCGATCTTGCGAATCCGGTGATACGCGCGGGCCGAAAGGCCCATGCGGTCGATCGCCTGATGCAGCACTTCCAACGACGGGGCATCCAGCGGGGCGAACCGCTCGAGCTCGCGGTTCGTCATTTGCGAATTAGAATAAAGATCCGCGCGGGTGCCGGCGTAGCGCTCGCGCTGCCGGCGACGCGTCGTCGTCACGCGCTGTTGGATCGCGACCGAGTCCTCCGCCGGGCGCGGTGACGACAGCTCTTTCCACGGCACACGCGGGACCTCGACGTGGATGTCGATGCGGTCGAGCAACGGGCCGGAGACGCGCGAAAGATAACGGTTGACCTGTTCAGGCGTGCAGCGGCACTCGTGATCCGGGTCGGTGTAGTAACCGCACGGACAGGGATTCATGGCGGCCACCAGCATGAAGTTCGCCGGATAAGAGAGGCTGATGGCGGCGCGCGCCAGGGTCACAACCCCGTCTTCCAGCGGCTGACGCAAGACCTCGAGCACATTCTTATGAAACTCCGGGAGTTCGTCGAGAAACAACACGCCGTTGTGAGCCAGCGAGACCTCGCCGGGCCGGGGGATCATGCCGCCGCCAATCAGTCCCGCATCGGAAACGGTGTGGTGCGGACAGCGAAACGGGCGATTGGCCACCAGGGCCTGACCGCTGCGCATCATTCCGGCGACCGAGTGGATGCGAGTCGTCTCGAGTGATTCGTCGAGCGAGAAGTCGGGGAGGATCGAGGGCAGGCGGCGCGCCAGCATGGTCTTGCCGGATCCCGGAGGGCCGATCATCAGCACATTGTGTCCGCCGGCCGCCGCGATCTCCAGCGCCCGCTTCACGGAGTTCTGACCTCTCACGTCGCAGAAGTTGCCGGTCTCTTCACGCGATTCGGCGAACAGGGCTTCATGGCTTACGGTGTATGGCGGAACCTGATCATCACCGTTCAGGAAATCAACGGCGTCGCGCAGACTCTCCATCGGGTAAACTGCCACTTCTTTCACCAACGCCGCTTCGCGCGCATTCGCTTCGGGAACGAGCAGCCGTTTCACCCCTTCCAATTTCAAAGAGCTGGCAATCGGCAAAGCCCCGCGAATCGGTCGAATCTTGCCGTCCAACGCAAGCTCTCCGAGAAGAGCGGTTTGCTCGAGTCCCTGAGCGGTGACCTGACCTGATGCGGCGAGGATCCCCAGCGCCATCGGCAGATCAAAGGCACTACCTTCTTTGCGTACATCGGCGGGCGCGAGGTTGACCGTGATCCGCCGCGTGGGCATGACGAAGCCGGAATTCTTCACCGCGGCCGATACGCGCTCGCGGGATTCCTTGACCGCGCTGTCCGGAAGGCCGACGACCGTGAAAGCGTACATCCCGTTCTCAAGATGACTTTCGACCTTGACGAGGTACGCATCGATGCCAAGCAATGCGGCGGAGAGAACTTCGGCGAACACGGTCGGAATGGAGTCTCGAGTTAAGGAATGTTACTTGGCAGCTAAGTCGGACGATCCCAGATACGCCAGCGCTTGTAGAGCCGTGACCCCATGGCGACGGCGGCATCGTTGATTGGCTTGTTGTCTTCGAGCATCCAGGAGAACTCGCCCCAGCCATACCCGGCTTGAGTACCGAACTGGTATGCGCGGCAGTACAACAAAGCATCAAGCCCGCGATTGCGATATTCGGGCAGGACGCCCATGGTCAGGATACGCGCGCGATGAATGTGCCTTCGTCCGAAGAGCAACGTAAAGATGCCCGTCGGAAACAGGCGGCCATTCATCTTCTTGAAGAGTACGTTGACGTCAGGCAGGCCGAGAATGAAGCCGACCGGTTCGCCCCGTTCGTTCTCCGCAAAGTAGATCAGTCGGGAATCATAAACCAGCTTGAGGGTCTTCGCCATGAACTTCACCTCGGCCGGGGTCATGGGCACGAAGCCCCAATTCCGCTCCCAGATCTGATTATAAAGCGCCTCGAAGCGCTTAACCTCGCCCCAGAAATCCCGCTTGTTGAAGGGCCGGACTCTGAGGGCGAGGCGTTGCTCGAGTTTGTTGGCCAGCTGGACGATCCGCGGACTCAACTCCCCTTCATGGAGTTCATAGGCAAGCAGGTCCATGACCTTGCTCATGCCACAATGCTCCATGAGCCGGTTGTAGTACGGCGGATTGTGCATCATCATGATCGCGGGAGGGGTATCAAACCCCTCGATCAGCATGCCGCATTCCTCGTTTGTACTGAAATTCATCGGCCCCTGCATCGAGGCGAGGCCGCGAGCCCGCAGCCACTTGGCGGCTTCATCCAGCAACATCCCGGCCACGGCCGGATTATCTACCGTGTCAAAGAACCCGAAGAAGCCTGTCCGGTCCTGCTGAAATTCGTTGTGTGCGCGATTGTGAATCGCGGAAATCCGACCGACAGGTCGCGCGGCGGAATCGCGAACGAGCCACGAGGCGACCGCGCCGTGCTCGTAGAACGGGTAGTCGGGTTTGAATCTATCTTCCTGGTCCTTTAGTAA
Source organism: candidate division KSB1 bacterium (assembly GCA_016214895.1). NCBI lineage: Bacteria > Pseudomonadati > Candidatus Zhuqueibacterota bacterium. The sequence continues at coordinate 160,458 of JACRMR010000008.1, read as the reverse complement.
CGGCGGAACCCAAGCAGGGTCATTCGCCATGATCTTCCAGGGAAAGCGAAGAAACTCCCGCAGACTCCGTTTGGAGACGACCGGTTCCAGCGTCAGCCCGATGAGCGACCTCCTGTAAATGATACTGGGTTGACACGCGGGCGAGCTTTTCGAGCGCGAAGTCGAGTTGCTCGAGAGTGTGCGTGGACATCACAGAGAAACGGATCAGACTCTGGCCGGGCTGCACGGCCGGAGGCACGACCGGATTTACGAATACGCCTTCGTCCTGCATGGCATGGCAAACCTGAAAGCAGGCCAGCTCGTCACCGGCGAGCACCGGAATGATCGGCGTCTCGCTTGCTCCCGTGTCCAGACCGAGCGTTTGCAGTCCGCTGCGCAAATAGTTCGTGTTCCGCCAGAGCAATTCGCGGCGCTCAGGTTCCGCACGAATAATCTGAATCGCGGCAATGACCGCCGCGACCGCGGCCGGCGGAGGGCTGGCCGAGAAGATCAAAGCCCGACTATGATGTTTGAGATAGTGAATGATCGGCTCGGAAGCCGCGACAAAGCCGCCGATCGAGGCCAGCGACTTGGAGAACGTGCCGACGATCATGTCAACTTCGTGTTCTTTCCCAAAGTGCTGCGCGACGCCTCCACCCTGCTCACCGAAAACGCCGACGCCATGGGCGTCGTCCAACAGCAGGTCGGCGTCGTAGCGCTGGCAGAGCGCCAACGTTTCCGGCAGCTTGACCACATCGCCTTCCATGGAAAAGACACCTTCCGTGATCACGAGCATCGACTTGCCGTGGTGAGCGGCGAGGACGCGCTCGAGATCCGCCATGTCGTTGTGCTTGAATTTGACCATCTTGCCGAACGACAGGCGGCAGCCGTCGATGATGGAAGCGTGGTCAAGGGAGTCGGTTACGACCAAACCGTTGCGACCCACGAGCGTGGAAATCACGCCCTGATTTGCCTGGAACCCGGTCGTAAACAAAAGAACGGCTTCCTTGCCCATAAACTCGGCCAGCCGTTCTTCACATTCGATATGGATGCGCAAGGTGCCGTTCAGAAAGCGCGAACCGGCACAACCGGCGCCATACCTGCGGATGGCGTCCATGGCCGCCTCTTTGACCTTTGGGTGATTGGTCAACCCGAGGTAGTTGTTGGAACCGAGCATGAGCACATCGCGGCCATTCATCTTGACCACGGTGTCCTGATCGGAGTCGATTGCACGAAAGTAGGGGTAAAGCCCCAAAGCCATCACTTGTCGTGCAGTCTGGAAATGAGCGACCTTCTCGGCAATCCTCATTATTCAGCCCTTTCAATGGTGGCGACATAGCCACGAATCCTTGCCACAGGGATTCGCGCGGCGTCCAGCCAACTATCCATTTCACACTTTCTAACCGCCCCGGTCTGACCGCGCGGACCGCTACCACTTGCGAGCGAATATGTCCGAGAGGTAGGGCAGCGAAAACCGCTGTCCCTTGACCACATGGATAATCCCGGCGATGGCTCCGATGATGCAGAGCAAGATGACGACATCCCAGATTACGCGCAAGTAGCGCAGGATCAGAGCGAAGACCTCAATCACGAACAAGCTCATGCCAAGGCGCACGTGACCGCTGACGAATTCGCCACGATCAGGCCGCAAGAACGGGAGGAGACACAGGACGGGAACATAGGCGAGGATCGCCAGCAGCTTGTCGTCTTCGCTGATCTCTACCGGCTGGACGGCCGGGATGTCATGAGCCTGATCGGAATCGTTCATGGTCGGTTTGAACTCCTGGTACCCCCGACGGGACTCGAACCCATGCTCCCAGCTCCGGAGGCTGGTGCTCTATCCATCTGAGCTACGGGGGCAAAGCCGTTAATCTAATAAGATACAACACATAGGCGGAAAACGCAACTGCCCGGGGCCGATGTCCTATGCGACTGTATATAATGAACTAATGTCCGCGAGTGCGGACATTTGCGGCTTATTGCAGCCAAAAGAGGGACGCCTAACTGCTCATGTGAGGTCTTCCATCAACCGGGGAATCGCTGATTCATATGCGGATTCGAGATCGGCAAGGTCGGCGGCGATCCAATCATTGATGATCAATTTGCCCCCACCCGCCCGTCCGAGAATCTGTACCGGAACGGCGTGATGTTCCGCGACATGGCGGAAAGCCGACCAGTTCTCATGCCTCACCGTGACCAGTGCGCAGGCGGAACTCTCCGCGAACAAGTTGTCAACGACACGGCCTTTCCACGGGAAGGTGAGGACGCAACCCATGCCACCGGCCAGGGCTTTCTCCGCCAGACTGACCGCCAGCCCCCCCTCGGAGATATCATGTGCCGAGGCCAGAAGGCGAACTTCGGCCAGTTCCGTGAGGCAGTGGATCAGCTTCAGTTCCGCCTGAACGTCGAGCCGAGGCGGAGGTCCGGCCATGACGCCGTGAATCGTCTGCAAATACTCGCTGGCCCCAAGATCAGGTCCAATCGAGCCCACCAATGCGATGAAATCCCCCTCCTGCTTGAAGCCGATGCTGAGATGATGCTCCACATCTTCGAGCAGGCCAACCATGCCGATCACCGGTGTCGGGAGAACCGGACGTCCCGCCGTTTCATTGTAGAAGGAGACGTTGCCGCCGGTCACCGGAATCTGCAGCGCCAAGCAAGCTTCGCTCATTCCAGAGATCGTGTGATGGAAGAAATAGTAGTTCTCAGGGTTCAGCGGATTGCCAAAATTCAGGCAATTGGTGATGCCGAGGGGCACCCCCCCGGCACAGGCGACGTTGCGCGCCGCCTCGAAGACCGCCAACGCCGCACCGCGATGGGGATCGATCGCGACGAACCGACTATTGCAGTCGCAGCTGATCGCCAGCGCGCGACGCGTGCCGGGCACCCGAACGACCGCGGCATCGGAGCGGCCACCGCCGACTCGCGTGTTCGCGCCGATGGTGTGATCGTATTGCTCGTAAACCCAACGCTTGCTCGCGATATTGGGAGACGCGAGCAGCCGATGGAGAACGCTATTCAGATTTTCGGGCTCGGGCAGGTGCGTGGGATCGAAAGCGAGCATCGCGTCCAGGTGTGCGGGGCGTTGAATCGGTCGCTCGTAGCGTGGCGCTCCTCCGCCGAGCACCAGGCTGTCAGCCGGAACATCGGCGACAACTCGGCCGGCTTCGCGAACCACGAAACGATTCCCCGCGGTCACGGTACCGACGATGTCGGCGTGAAGGTCCCACTTGTCGAAGATCCGCTGCGCGATATGCTCCGATCCCCGCTGAATGATCGCGAGCATGCGCTCTTGGGACTCGGAAAGACAGACCTCGTAGGCGGTCATCGCGCGCTCGCGGCGCGTAATCTTGTCAACTTCGATTTCAATGCCGGACTGCCCGCGAGCCGCGGTTTCACTGCAGGAACAGGCCACGCCCGCCGCGCCCATGTCCTGAATTCCGATCAAACAGCCCGAGGCGATCAGCTCCAGTGTCGCCTCCAGCAGCAGCTTCTCCTTGAAGGGGTCGCCGATCTGCACGGACGGGCGGCGCTCCATGGAGGCGTCCGACAAGTCCTCCGAAGCGAAGGTCGCGCCGTGAATCCCGTCGCGACCCGTGGCGGAACCGACAACCATCACCGGATTGCCCGGGCCCGAGGCGGAGGCACGAGCGAGCTTGCCGCGCGGCACGATGCCGACGGCCATGGCATTGATGAGCGGATTGCCGCTATAGGACGGATCGAACCAGACTTCGCCGCCGACGGTGGGTACGCCGAAGCAATTGCCGTAGTCCGCGATGCCCTTGACGACTCCGCGCATCAATTCCCGGTTGCGCCGCTCGGCGAGCGGACCAAAGCGCAAGGAGTTGAGTGCGGCGATCGGACGCGCGCCCATGGTGAAAATGTCGCGGAGAATACCGCCCACGCCGGTGGCCGCGCCCTGATAGGGTTCGACCGCGGACGGATGATTGTGGCTTTCGATCTTGAAGACCACGCACAGATCATCGCCGATATCGAGTACGCCCGCATTCTCTTCGCCCGCCTCGACCCTGACGCGGGCACCGGTGCGCGGAAGTCGCTTCAGTTCGAGTATCGAGTTCTTGTACGAGCAGTGCTCCGACCACATCACGGAATAAAGACCGAGTTCGACGTAGGTCGGAACTCGACCAAGCAGGCGCTGAATCTGCTCGTACTCGGCGGTCGTCAAGCCATGCGCGAGCGCGACCTGCAGCGTAACTTGCGGATAGGTAATGGCGGGCTCAGACGGCGTCATGCGAATCGGGTGGGTGAAAGAAATCAAAGACACTGCGCGCGACCAGCGGCGGAATACCCGCGACGCTCTCCAGTTCTTCAAGGGTCGCGCCTTCGAGCTTCTTCAACGATTGAAAGTGAGTCAACAGCAACTTGCGGCGAGCCGGACCGATGCCGTCGACTTCATCGAGGACGGAGAACAGCGTGCGCTTCTTCCGCAGCTGCCGGTGATAGAAGACCGCGAAGCGATGGGCCTCATCGCGTACCTGTTGCAACAGCTTCAAGGCGGATGAATTCCGCGGAATATTCAGCGGCAGCGGATCGCCCGGAATATAGACCTCTTCGAGCGTCTTGGCCAGACCGAGAATCGGTTGCGAAGCAACTCCGAGCTGGTGCAGCGCATCCAGCGCGGCATGCAACTGTCCCTTGCCCCCGTCGATCAAGACCAGATCGGGAAGCGCTTCGTGTTCGCGCTGCAAGCGCAAAAAGCGGCGGCCGACGACTTCTTTCATGGCGGCGAAATCGTCGATGCCCGCAACACCTTTGATCTGATAGCGGCGGTACTGCGAGCGCGAGGCGCGGCCATTGACAAACACGACCATGGAAGCGACCTTGTCGGTGCCCATCAGGTTCGAGATATCGAAGGCCGCGATCGTGACGGGCAGCGCGGGGAGTTTGAAATGAGCCTGCAGCTGTTTGAGCGAATGCGGAATGCGATCCTGCGACTGGCGCGCCAACTGGCTCTCGCCCAACAGTAACGCCGCGTTCTTCTGCGCAAGCTCGACGAATTGCGCTTTCTCGCCGCGTTCGGGAACGCGCAGCTCGACACGATGTCCGGCGCGCTGCTGCAGCCACTGCCGCAGCAGCGGTTCGTCCGGCACGGCGTCCGGCAGATAGACTTCCGTCGGAAACGTCGCCACGTCGGCGTAGTATTGCTCCAACGCGCTTTGCAGGATCTCCCCGCCACTTTGCGCTTTGAGATGGCGCAAGCGATAGTGCAAGCGACCGACCATGCGACCGTTGCGGATTTGAAAGATCGCCATGCAGCCTACGTCATCTTCGACCGCGAGACCGATCACATCACGATGGACCGGTTCCGCGCTAATAACCTTCTGGCGTTCGGTGAGACCGTTCAGCGCCGAAAGCCAGTCACGGAGCTGCGCGGCCTCTTCGAACTTGAGCCGTTCGGCGAGCGCTTCAAGCTCCTGCTCAAGCCGCTGGATCACGTCGCTGCCCTTGCCGGATACGACCTCATGAAAATCGGCGACGCGGCGCAAGTAGTCGGCGCGCGATTCGTGAGCGACACAGGGGGCGTTGCAACGGCCAATATGAAACTCGAGACACGACTTGAACTTGCCGCGCGCGATCAGTTCCTCGCTGAGGGCAAGATTACACGTGCGAATCTTCAGCAGGCCGCGCAAGACGCGCAGCAGGCCCTTCAGATGGAATAGATCACTGAATGGCCCGTAGTACTTTGAGCCGTCGGAAACGGGATGCCGCGTCAGGAAGATACGCGGATAGGGTTCGCTCGTGATCCGCAGAAACGGGAACGACTTGTCATCCCGCAGATCAATATTGAAGCGCGGCTTCTCCTGCCGGATGAGCGTGCTCTCCAGCATGAGCGCTTCCAGCTCGCTGTCGGTCGGGATGACCTCGACGTCGCGAATGCGGCTGACGAGTTGCTCGAATTGCGGTCGCCCGTCATTGCGATCCTGAAAGTAGCTGCGAACACGATTGCGCAGCACCGAGGCCTTGCCGATGTAAATGATCTTGCCTCCGGCGTCCCTGAAAATGTAGACTCCGGGTGATTTCGGCAATACCCGGAGTTTTTCTTCCAGCGGCAGTTGTGGACGATCATCAGGATTCATGCCGGGAATGTTCTACCAATTCCACGAGGACGCCACCCAACGTCCGCGGATGAATGAAACCGACTTTCGTACCTTCGGCTCCGTCGCGCGCGCCCTCGTCGAGGAGCGTCGCGCCGCCGGCCTTCATGATCGACAATTCAGAGTCGGTGGAATCCACGCGGAGCGCGACGTGATGGATCCCGGGTCCGCGAACGGCGATGAACTTGGCGACGGGGGAGTCATCAGACGTCGGCTGAAGCAACTCGATTTTGAGATCGCCCACGCGCAGCATGACGACGTTCACCCGCTGCTCGGAAACCGTCTCGCGGTGAACCTCCACCGCGCCGAGGTGTGTCGTCCAGTAGGCGACCGCGTCATCGAGGCTGGCGACCGCGATGGCGAGATGATCGATGCCATGAATCATGAGGCAGGCTCGGCAAAGAAATCGTGAACGGCGGCCAGCAGTTCCAGCTCACCGCCGACGGAACGCATGTCCGGCGCAATACTGGACCGAATCTGCCGGCCATATCGCGCGGTCATCACGCGCGGATCGGCGACGATCGCCGCGCCACGATCCCCGGTGTGGCGGATCAGACGTCCCAGGCCTTGTTTCAGGCGCAGCGTCGCCACGGGGATTGAGTAATCGTAGAAGGGATCTCGTCCCTCGCGTTGCAACTGCTCCGTGCGGGCGGCAATCCAGGGGTCCGAGGGAACATCAAAGGGCAGTTTGGCGACGATCAGCAGCTGCAAGGCATCCCCGACGACGTCGATGCCTTCCCAGAAGCTGGCAGCCCCGATCATGATGGCATTCCCGAGCGCGCGGAATTCGTCAACGAGTTCAGCGGGCGACGACCCCGCGGACTGACTGAGCAGCGCACGGCCGGAGGCGCGAATTACCGGCGACATGGACTCCGTGATGCGCTCAACGGCGTCATTCGACGTACAGAGAATCAGGGTACCGCGCGGAAATTTCGCGATGACTTTCGTCACCAGTTGGGTGACCGCTTCAAGATGCCGGGCGGCCTCACGCGGTGCCGGCAGATACGTCGGCACGAAGATGCGCATCTGCTCGTCCAGCCGGAACGGACTGGGCAGACTGAGGGATTCGACTTGCCGCCCGTCCAGCAACGACAGACCGACCGCGCGTTTGAAGAACTCGATATTCTGGCCGACGGACAGCGTGGCCGAGGTGAACAATGTGCCGCCACAGTTGGGCCAAACGTGTTTGGCAAGGTGCGTGGACACCTCGATGGGTGCGTCGTATACAGAGCACCACGGGCCGCCGCGGCCGCGGCCGCACTCGACCCACCGCACATAGTCCGGCCGATCCCCTGAGACCACGTCCACGAGCTGCGCACCGAGCTCCGCCGCCTGTTCCGCCACGCTCTTGAGTTCCTGAATGAGCTCGGCGCGCGGGCGTTGCTCGCCGGTCCAATCCGATGCCGCGGCGATGAGGCGGGCGAGTTGGATTTCCAATTCACGCCAATCCAGCGTCAACGGCGTCAGGAAATGCGCGACATCCGCGCTGAGCGGGTCCCCGACGCCATAGCGCTGCTTGAGCGAACGACGCGATTCACCCTGAGCAACCAGGAGTTGTTCGGCCAGCAACGTGAATGCCTGCCGCGATGACGCGTACAGCGAGCGCACCTGCTCGAGCAGCCCCGACCACTCCGTCGTGCCCTTGGGCGCGCCCTTCAATATCCGACCGATCAGGCCGCGTGATCCGCGCTCCTCGACCAAGCGTACGAGCACATTGCGAATGGCCGTCGGCGACAGCTCCGCCGTGAGCGCGGCGACCACCGCGTTTTCGAGCTGGTGTGCTTCGTCGATCACCAGACTGCGTTGTTTGCCATTCCCGGGCAGAAAGCGCGCGGGATCGGACATCAACAAGGCGTGATTGACAAAGACGACTTGCGCGCGATTCGCCCGGTCCGCCGCGATGCGATAGAAATCCCCCTTAGCGGCAGAGCAATTCGTTCCCCCGCAGGTCGCGGAGTCACTCGCGATTTGCGGCCAGAGATGGGGATGCCGGCGCGGACGAAAGCCCCCGATCTCATTGATATCTCCGCTCGCCGTCAACTCAGACCAGCGAACGAGCGGCATGATGCTCACGCGATCGAGTTCGCTGAGACGATCCGCCGCTTCCGCGATCAGCACGTGCAGCCGACGCTTGCAGAGATAATTCGCGCGGCCCTTCAAGACCGATGCATGGAAACGGTCAGGCAGGACCTTGCGAAGTTCCGCGGTGTCCTTGCGAAAGAGCTGCTCCTGCAAGGTCTTCGTATGCGACGACACGATGACCTGCCGGGATTCGTTGGTCGGCGGAAGCGCCCAGCGAATCGCGGGAGCGAGATAGGCCAGCGACTTGCCGACGCCGGTAGGTGCTTCGACAACGATGATGGACTGGTTTTCAAAACAGCGCTCCACCGACTCTGCCATCTCGACCTGCTCGGACCGCGATCGGAAGTGAGAAAACCGGGTCTCAAAAAGCCCGCCTTCACCGAGTAGATCAGCGACGGTCTCCGTCACGGCCACGCACTCCGGCTCTTCCTCTGTGGGGATCACCGGTTCGCGATGCGGTGGCGCGATGGAATCGGCGAGCCGAAGCAATGACGCGAAAAACGGCCGACAGCGATGGGTCGTCGTACCGATCAACGTGTAGAGGATCTCGGCCAGATCGCGCCACACGCGGTTGGGAAGCTCCTCCACCATTCGCACGAGCACCATGCCGGTGGCACGAGCATCGTCCGCAGCCCGATGCGCGCGGGCCAAGGGGACCCCGAACCGCCGCGCTTGAGATCCCAGCGAGAAGCCGGTCTGTTCGGGCCAGAAGACTCGTCCGATCAGAGCGGTGTCCACTAAGGGGACACGATTCAGCGAGCTCGTGCGATCGCCGGCGAGGGACTTCACGCGATCCAGATGCGAACGCAGGAAGCCAAGGTCGAAATCGACATTCTGACCAACCAACGGAGCTTCGCCCAGAAACCGCAGATAGTCGCGCGCGATTTCTTTGAACGGCGGCGCTCCGATTAGATCCGGGTCGGCGATCCCGGTCAAATCCGTAATGAATCGCGGAATGTTGCCCGGGTAAGATACCAGTGACGAGTACTCTTCAACGGGTACGCCGCCCCGAAAGCGCACCGCGGCGATTTCGATCAGCCCGTCCTGCTCCGGATCCAGACCCGTCGTTTCAACATCGATCGAAACGAATTCGGCAAGTCCGAGACCGGCCAGCCAGCCGGAAATGACAGGCGCTGCAACCGTCGCCTCGCCGGTGTTCATGGTTGTGCGTTATTTCGCGGTGTAGCGAATGTCGAGATTGCGCGCCGCTCCCGCCTCGTCAAGCCGGCGAACGGGAGTTGTGTGCGGAGCGCTCTTGAGCAACTCCGGATCGCGGGTGATCTCGCGGTCAATCTCGAGCATGACCTGGATGAACTCGTCCAGCGTTTCCCGCGATTCCGATTCGGTCGGTTCGAGCATCAGCGCCTCGTGCACGATGAGCGGGAAATATACCGTCGGCGGATGATAGCCGTAGTCCAGCAGCCGCTTGGCGATGTCCAGCGTCTTCGCCCCACGTGCCTTCTGGCGATCGCCCGACAAGATGACCTCGTGAGTGCACGGCCGGTCATAGGCAACTTCGTACGTGCCGCTAAGTTTGACGCGCAAATAGTTGGCGTTGATGATGGCATTCTCGCTGATCGCCCGCAGGCCATCGCCGCCCATGGACAGGACATAGGCGAGTGCGCGGACGTGCATGCCGAAATTGCCGTAGAACGAGTGGACGTGACCAATGGAATCCGGGCGATTCCAATCCCACCAATGCACACCGTCTCTGGTATTGATGACGGGACTCGGGAGAAACGGAGCGAGGCTTGACTTAACCGCGACCGGACCACTGCCGGGACCGCCGCCACCATGCGGAGTCGAAAAGGTCTTGTGCAAATTGATATGACAGGCGTCGAATCCCATGTCGCCCGGACGGGATACGCCCAGCATCGCATTGAGATTCGCGCCGTCCATATAGACCAAACCGCCGACGCTGTGAACCAGCTCGATGATTTCTGCGATACGGGATTCGAACAGTCCAACGGTATTCGGATTGGTGATCATCAACGCGGCAACGTCGTCCGACAGCGCCGACTTCAGTGCCTGTATATCCGTCAGACCGTCGGCGCCCGACTTCAGTTCCGTGACTTCGTAGCCCGCGATCACGATGGACGCCGGATTGGTGCCGTGTGCGCTGTCGGGAATGATCACCCGCCGGCGCGGGCGCCCTCCGTGCTTCTGGTGATATGCCCGAAACATCAACAACGCGGTCAACTCGCCTTGCGCACCCGCCGCGGGCTGAAGGGTGATCGCGTCCATGCCTGTCACTTCCAGCAGAGCATCGGAGAGCCGTTGCAGAACTTCCAACGCACCCTGCGCCGTATTTGTCATCTGGAAGGGATGCAGTCCGCCAAAGCCCGGGATACCGGCCAGTTCATCGTTGATCTTCGGGTTGTACTTCATGGTACACGACCCGAGCGGATAGAAATCCTTGTCGATGTGATGATTGCGGGTGGAGAGATTCGTATAGTGACGGACGACGAGGTTCTCACTGACTTCGGGCAGCTTCGGCGGAACCTTGCGGCGGGGCAGGTCCGGGACTTGCGCGGCGAGGATCTCGCGCGGCGTCGAGGGGACATCGTAGCCGACCCGACCGGGGCGGCTGAGCTCGAAGATCAGTTGAGATTCCGATTGCAGGGAATTCAATGCGCGTTTCATACTCACTTCCCCCCTTCCAGATACTGCTTCACACCGGCCGCGAAGCCGTCCAAGTCCTCAAGCGATTTCGTTTCCGTGACTGCTACAAGCAGGGAGTCGTCCATTCTCAGACCGAACCATTTCAGCGGCACGCCCGCCAGGACCTTGCGCTCCGCCATGTAATGAAGAAACCCCTCGACACTCTTGTCCAGGCGAATGGCGAACTCCTTGAAATGCGGCCCGCCGAAGGCCAGGTGAACCCCGGGAATGCCGGTGAGTTGCTGCCGGAGGTACGCGCAACGATGCAAGCAAGCCTCGCCGACCGAGGCGAGGCCGCGCGGTCCAAGCATGGACATGTAGAAGGTAGCACGGGTTGCGCAGAGGCCTTCGTTAGTGCAAATATTTGAGGTTGCTTTGTCACGGCGGATGTGCTGCTCGCGAGTCTGCAAAGTCAGCACGAATCCGCGGCGGCCATCCACATCGCGAGTCACGCCGACGATGCGGCCGGGCATGCGGCGGATGAGATTCGCCTTGCACGCGAACAGCCCAAGATACGGTCCGCCGTAGGACTGGAGGTTGCCGAGGGATTGCCCTTCGCCCACCACAATATCCGCGCCGAACGATCCCGGCGGTTCGAGCACGCCCATGGCCAGCGGATCCGCAACGACAATCGCGAGGGCGCCGTTCGCTTGTGCCGCCGTGATGAACGGGGAAATATCTTCGACAATTCCGAAGAAGTTCGGGTATTGTACGACGACCGCCGCGATTCCGCCGTTCAGCAGGGACTCCAACGCCGCGCGATCGATGCCACCGTCGCGCAGGGGCACGGGCTGCAGCGTAATACCCTGAGGCTCGACCAGCGTGCGGGCGACACGCAGATACAGCGGATGAACATTCGGCGGGCAGAGGATGTTCGTGCGGCGAGTCTGAGCCGCGGCCAACATGATCGCCTCGGCCAAGGCGGTGCCGCCGTCGTACATACTTGCATTCGCCGCTTCCATGCCATAGAGCTCGCAGATCATCGACTGGAACTCGTAGATGACTTGAAGGGTCGCCTGGGCGACCTCGGGCTGGTAGGGAGTGTAGGCGGTTACGTACTCGCTGCGCAGCGAAAGCGTGTTGACCGCGGTCGGAACGTAATGATCGTAACTGCCCGCGCCGAGGAAGCTCGTATGGTCAACAGTGTTCAGGTTCTTGCGAGCCAGCGAACGCATGATCGACTTCACATCGAACTCAGACTTCCCGTCCGGCAGATTCAGCGGCCGATTGAGACGCAGATTTCCCGGGATCGCGCTCAGCAGGTCTTCAAAAGCAGAGACCCCGATGTCGCGAAGCATCGCCGCGCGATCATCGGGGGTATTCGGAATGTAACGCATGGGTGTAGTAAGTCGCAGTCGCGATTGACCGGTGAGGGTCAGGCGGTGGTCAAATCCTTGTAGGCCTCGGGGGAAAGCAGATGAGCGCGGTCGGCATTCAAGTTCGACGGCTTGAGCTTGACGATCCAGCCGTTACCGAAGGCGTCCCGATTGATCGACTCCGGCGCGTCGGTAAGCGCGGAATTCACTTCGCTGATCGTGCCGGAAAGCGGGCTGTAGATATCCGAAACCGCCTTGACGGCTTCGATCGTGCCAAACGCATCGCCCTGCTTGACGACTTTGCCGATGTCCGGTAACTGGACGAAAACCACGTCGCCAAGTTCGCCCTGCGCAAAATCGGTGATCCCCACGACGGCGGTGTCACCATCGACACGGACCCACTCGTGTTCTTTCGTATAGAGCAATTCAGCCGGAATGTTCATGATGTCCTCGAAAAGGAAAAGGGAAGAGTTGAAACAATGGGAGGAGCGGCGAGCGAATGCGCGTGCGGGCGAATGACCGGATCTCAGGCGGCAGTCTGCTTGGCGGATAGTTGTTCCATGTATTCCTCCACCCACTTCGTGTGCATGCGGCCCGTGACAAATTCGTCGGTCGCCAAGATGCGGAGGTGGAACGGAATTGTGGTCTTAATACCTTCAACGACATACTCTTCAAGCGCGCGCCGCATGCGGGAGATGGCTTCGGCGCGGTCGTGACCGTGGGCGATTAGTTTTCCGATCAAACTGTCATAGTACGGCGGAATCGTGTAGCCCTGATACACATGCGAATCGACGCGTACGCCGGGACCGCCGGGAAGATTCAGGGCGGTGATCTTGCCGGGCGATGGCATGAATCCGCGATCAGCATCCTCCGCATTGACGCGGCACTCGATGGCATGACCGTGGACCTTGATCTCAGACTGGTTGGGAAGCGGGTCACCCAAGGCGACGCGCAACTGGGTTTTGACCAGATCGATTCCGGTCACCATCTCCGTCACGGGATGCTCGACCTGAATTCGCGTGTTCATCTCCATGAAGTAGAAGCTCCCGTCACGGTCGAGCAGGAATTCCATGGTTCCCGCCAATCCGTAACCGAGCGCACCCGCCGCCTGCGCGGCAATCGCTCCCATCTTCTGACGAAGCTTTTCGTCAACGGCGGGCGATGGCGATTCCTCGATCAACTTCTGATGACGGCGTTGCGTGGAACAGTCGCGCTCGCCCAAGTGCACGCAGCCGCCTTGGCCGTCGCCCATGATCTGAATCTCAACATGGCGCGGCTCGACAATGGCACGCTCCATGTACAGATCGCCGTTGCTGAAACTGGCTTCGGCCTCGGCACGGGCCATCTCGAAGGCGGACTCCAGGTTCTCCGGCTTGGTCACCAGACGCATGCCGCGACCGCCGCCGCCCGCGACGGCCTTGATCATGACCGGAAAGCCGATGTCGGCGGCCAGCCCCATGGCGTCCTCGGCGGTGGCGACGGGGCCGTCACTGCCGGGAATGACCGGACAACCGGCGGCCTGCATCGTCTTCTTGGCCTCGGATTTGTGTCCCATCTTTTCGATGACCGCCGGGGCGGGGCCAATCCACAGGATGTTGTGATCGAGGCAGATCTGCGCGAAATCGGCATTCTCGGCGAGGAAGCCGTAGCCCGGATGAATTGCATCGGCGCCGGTGACTTCGGCCGCGGAGATGAGGGCGCGCGCGGATAAATAGCTCTCGCTCGACTGGGGCGGCCCGATGCAAACAGACTCGTCGGCGAAACGGACATGCAGCGAATCGCGATCGGCCGTCGAAAACACCGCGACGGATTTGAGGCCAAGCTCGCGGCAGGCGCGGATGACGCGCAGCGCAATCTCACCGCGATTGGCGATCAGGACTTTCTTGAACATCAAACCGCCGAGCTATCGATGCGGAAGATTACCTGGCCGAACTCGACAGGCTGCGCGTTTTCGACGAGAATCTCCACGATCTTGCCGCGAACTTCGCACTCGATCTCGTTCATCAATTTCATGGCTTCGATGATGCAGAGCACGCGTCCCGGTTCGACGACGTCGCCGACCCGGACATAGGGATCCGCGTCCGGAGACGGCGCGCGATAATACGTGCCGACCATGGGCGATTTGAACTCAATAACGCTCGATGAGCGAGGCCCGGCCGCGAGCACTTCCCCCGGAGCTGACGGCAGCGCGGGCATCGCACCTGCCACGGTGTGCGGCAGCGGAGATTGCACGAGTTGAACGTGGCCGTGAGACGCGCCATTCTTAGATATGCGGATCTTCAAATCGTGCTCTTCGAGTTCAAACTCTGTGATCGGACTATTCTCGATGAGCTCAATCAGCTTCTGAATCTCGACAAGATCAACGCGGCCTCGTTCCGATTTCGGTCGGGACGTCGCCATAATGTCCTCCTTGCTTATCGCCTGACCACAAACTCAATCGGCGAACTATCCTTGTCGCACGCTTCCGCGTCGGAGCCGAGTCCGCGCGCGACCAGCCGGCCCGACGGGACGCCCTCATCGACGAGGAAGTCCCGGACGACCGCCGCCCGTGCCTGAGTCAGGATGTAATTGAATGCTTCCGGGCCAACACTGTCAATCCGCGCCTGAATCTCCAAGATACCGAGCTCAGGGCGCGCTGCAAGCTCGTTGGCGAGCAGTTTTAGCGCCGATTGGCTGTCCCCGGTTAACTCCGCTGATCCTTCATAGAATACCACTGCCGGAAACACAAGCGGCTCTTCGCCGCCTGGTGCCTTACGAGCGCGAACCGGGCGCGCAGCCTGTGCTGGCGCGGATTCCGACGCCGTCCAGCCGTAGCGGTCGAAGAATCCTTCGACAAACTCAAACGCGGAAACGATCACCGATTCTATGCGATCTTCGACTGGAGGCGCATCGACGTCCCGCCCGGCGGACGGGCGTTTCGATGGCTTGGACTCCGCTGTGGCCAATTTGCGCGGCGGCAAGTCGTCGGATGCCGCTGAACTGACGTTCCCGCGCGAGCGATCGGGTGGCGTGAGGGATCGCTCGTGCGGCGGAGCGTCAATCTGGCGCTGGCCGTTCGGGGACATTCCGGAAACAGGGTTCGGCAGGGCAGACCCGGCCTGGCCGCGCTGAATTGAATCCAGTTGCGATTGAGATGTGCCCGGGACGGAAGCGGCCGGATTCTCAGTTAGCGGTTGATGAGTCGTTCCTTCCGAACCCGGTTCCACACCACGTCGCCACAAGACGAGACTGACCAGCGCGAACAGCGCCGCATAGAGCCAGTTCAGGCTGCCGGCGGATTTTCGCCGAGACGCGGTCTGCCAGAGCGCGACCAGCAGCAAGACCGCCGCGACGGCCGCGCAAACCAGAGCGAGTGTTCCCCGGAAGTTTTCCACGTGCCGGACGCCTCAGTTTATGATGAGTGGTTATCCACGCTTGATCCGATCGAGATACTCCGACGTGCGCGTGTCCACGCGGATGAGATCGCCCTGATCGATGAAGAACGGCACCATCACCGTCGTGCCGGTGTCCACGACCGCCGGCTTCCCCGATCCCGCCACCGTGTCGCCCTTAGCGCCGGGCGCCGTCTGAATCACCTCGACCTCGAGAAAATTAGGCACTTCCATGCTCAGCGGGCTTTCCTCGAGGAAACTGACCCGGCAAACGATCCCCTCTTTCATCCACTTCGCGCTGTCGCCGATCATCTCCTTGCTGAGCGTAATCTGTTCGTAAGACTCCTGATCCATGAAGTGGTAGTCTTCACTCTCTTTGTAAAGGAATTGCATGTCCCGCGCATCGATCCGAACGACATCGAGGGTCGCTCCGGAGTTCAGTGTGCGGTCGATGACCCTGCCAGTCTTGAGATTGCGCAGGGACATCCGGACGAACGCGCCACCCTTGCCCGGTTTCACATGCTGGAAGTCAGCTACCTGGAAGAGCTGCCCTTCCATGCTTATCGTCAGCCCTTTTCGAATGTCAGCCGTAGTCGCCATGTCACCCGTCGTTTGTTATGGTTACTATGTTCTCTGATTGATGTACAGACAGCCGGTGTTCCCGACGGTAGAGCCCGGCTATTCACCGGAGAGCAAGGCCACGAATTCCGCCTCGCTTAAGACCGTGACGCCGAGCTCGCGCGCTTTGGCAAGCTTTGATCCGGGACTCTCCCCCGCCACCACGTAACTCGTCTTTTTGGAGACGGAGGACGAAGTCTTGCCGCCTGCAGCGATGACGGCGGCCTCAGCCGCTTCGCGGGTCATCGTGGACAAGCCGCCCGTTAATACAAAGCTCTTTCCGGCGAGATGATCACTCACCGCCACGGCGTCCGCTGACTTGCCGGCCACACCGGCTTGGTGGAGTTTGCGCAACACCGCTCGCGACGTTGCGCTGTCGAAGTACTCGCGAATCGCCTGCGCCACCCGCGGACCGACTTCGGGAATCTCCGTCAGTTCAGCTTCAGTCGCCGCCGCGATCCGATCGAGCGAGCCGAGCCGAGTCGCCAGCATTCGCGCCGTTTCTTCGCCGACGAACCGAATGCCCAGCCCGAAGACTAATCGTGGCAATGACCGATCGCGAGACCTGTCGATCCCGGCGACCAAGGCCACGGCGGACTTCTCGGCGAATCCCTCCAGTTCCAGCAAGGATTCAGGCTTGAGACCGTAGAGATCCCCAAGATCGGCCACCAGTCCACGATCGACCAGCACGTTGACGGTTTCTGAGCCCAGGCCCGCGATGTCCATCGCCCCGCGCGATGCAAAGTGCTCAATGCGGCGCTTCACGATTTCAGGATCGGACGGATTCGGGCAGCGTACTCCGACCATCCCTTCGTCACGGACGAGCCGTGCGCCGCAGGATGGACAACTCTCAGGAATCCGATACGGTTGGGCCTGCGGCTTGCGCTCGGAAAGCTCCACTCCGGTGATCTTGGGAATGACGTCGCCGCCGCGCTCCAACGTGACCACATCGCCAATGCGAACGTCCAGCCGCTGAATCTCCTCGAAATTGTGCAGCGTGGCGCGCCGGATTGTGACGCCGCCCAGCGGAACCGGGTCGAGCTCAGCCACCGGTGTAAGTACGCCGGTTCGACCGACCTGCAACGAAATCTCGATTAAGCGAGTCTGCGCCCGCCGGGCCGCAAACTTGTAGGCGATGGCCCAGCGCGGCGCGCGCGCGGTGGAGCCCAGGGTCCGCTGATCGACGTAGCGGTCAACCTTCACGACCACGCCATCTATTTCGAAGGGCAATTCATCGCGACGTTCCTGCCAGTCCCGCCAGTATGAGATGACCGCGTCGATGGAGTCAACGCGGCAGACGTGTTCGCTCACCGGAAAGCCGAGCGAACCCAGCCGCTGCATCGAACGCCAATGCGTGTCATCAACAGCCGGCTGCTGATTGTCGTAGCCATAGCAGACGATGCTTAGCGGACGCTGGGCAACCACTCGCGGATCGAGAATCTTCAATGATCCGGCCGCAAAATTGCGCGGGTTGGCAAACGGCTTCTCCCCGACCGCGTCGCGCTCCGCATTATAGCGGGAAAAGTCGTGCTTATTCAGATAAACTTCGCCGCGAACGTAGAAAATCGGATCAATCGCCGCTGTTCTCGCAGGCACGACGCGCAACGGCAAGGTACGAATGGTTCTCAGATTGAGCGTAACGTCGTCACCCTGCTCGCCATCGCCGCGTGTCGCCCCCTGAACAAACCGACCGCCCACGTACTTGAGAATCACCGCGACGCCGTCGAATTTGAGTTCGCAGATGTAGCTTACCGATCGTCCCTCGAGCCCATCGGCCACGCGCTTGTGAAAAGCCCGGATATCGGCCTCGTCATACGAATTGTCGAGGGAAATCAGCGGGAACGGATGCCGCACAGTCGCGAACCCCGCGGTCAGTGCGTCGCCAATCCGCTGAGTCGGACTGGAAGGATCAGCTAATTCGGGATGCTCGGCTTCGAGAGTCCGAAGGCGGCGAAACAGATCGTCATATTCCGAATCGGAAATCTCCGGCCGCGCCTGCACATAATACAAATGATCATGGCGCGCGATCGCGGCGCGCAACCAATCGGCTTCCTGTGTTGGGCTGAGCCGCTCTTTCGTCATGCGCCGGGTCTGTATAGCACTCGCAGGGACAATATACGCCAGAATGCGACGAATGCCAAATCTACGCATTTTCCGGCTAAATAGCAACTCCGCGAGTCGAATCCAGCCCTTGTTTAAGCATAACCTTATTAAACAGTTGCGATGCCATCCGGAGGCCGTCTCCGGTCGGCTAAACTGTGCAATGACTTGCTTTTCCGCGTGTCATTGGCTATATTGCTTGGACTATTGGAAATCGGAAAATTAGCTGCAAAACTGAGCCTCTGACTCGCACCAATGCCCGGACATCTGTTCGCCATTCCGCTCATTCTCAGCTTGCCCTCCGCGATCTGGGCGGCGGGTGCGTTGCGTTGGCTGAGGCGGAAGGAATGTCTGGTCTCGGGAACGCCGAGCGTCTCGGTGGTCGTCGTGGGTCGCAATGAGGCTGAATTCGTCGAACCGTGCCTGAAGTCAATTCTGGCTTGCGACTATCCGAGCGATTCCTGCGAAATCATCTTTGTTGACGATCATTCAACAGATGGCACGCTCGAACTTGCGCGGGGAATCGCTCTGTTAGCGGACGGACGGCTGAAAGTGCTCTCCGCGCCGGACCAGCCCGAATCCTGGGGGCCGAAGAAACGGGCGCTGGCGCATGCGGTCGAAGGAGTTCGTGGAGAGATCCTGATCCTCACCGATGCAGATTGTGTCGTTCCCAAGCTCTGGATCCGATCATTCACGGAGCGATTTGACGAGAAGACCGGAGTCGCGCTGGGGCCGGCCCTGCCTCCGCGAACCGCGGGTCTCTTACACCGCGCGTACTGGATCGAGCGGCTATTGGTGAACCTGAGCATGATCTCCGCGACGGGATTTGGATCCGTCGCATCGGCCTGCGGAAATGCGATTGCGTACCGGCGGAGTGCATGGGATAGTCTGGCGGAGTTCCCGTACGCGACGTTGCCTTCGGGAGACGACGATTTGGTTGCTCAGGCGGTTCATGCCCGCGGCTGGAAAGTCGGCTTCGTCGCGACGGCGTCCGCGCTCGTCAGGGACCTGCGCCCGGTGACGATCCGCCGCGAGCTCGCCGCGGCCGTGCGCCACCAATCCACCACCCGGTACTATCCACTGCAATGGCGCGCATTGTACGCGTGGACGATTGCCACGAATGCCGCGATGGTCGTGCTCGGCCTGTTGGCCTGCCTGCGCGCTGAAGTCCTGTTGTTGCTGATTCCGGCTGTCGCTCTGAAGCTGCTGATCGAAGTCAGTTGCGCCGCGGCTGTGGCTCGCCGGTTGGGTGACGACGTGAGCAAGTTCGAATTAGCGATCGGGTCGCTGCTGCTTCCGGTCTATCTCGCGGTGAAACCGCTTCTGATGTTGCTGCCGCGATTTGAATGGCACGGCAGGCAGCATTTCAAGGGCAGCGGTCGGTGAACGGTTCTACGGCAGGATCCGGGCTGGATGTGCCACGCCGGGATGTGCGAGCGGTTTCACGCGACGGGGAGAGCGATTCCGGGACTCGCCGCCGCGTCTTGAAAACTCTGGTTAGGGTTTTGATCACCTTCGCCGTGCTTGGCTCGCTGTTCTGGCAAGTCAAGTGGCGGGCAGTTTGGGACATTTTGGGCTCGCTGCAGGCCGGTACGCTGGGACTCGTCCTGCTGCTGTGTTTGCCGGTGCACTTGCTGCAGTTCGCACGCTGGTCGCACATCGCGAAGCAAAGCGGCGCGGCGATCATGCCCGGCGACCTGAAGCGAGGCTACTGGGTGGGATTCACGCTCGGCCTGGTGACGCCCGGCAGACTTGGGCAATATGGCAGGGCCCTGGCGCTGCATGGGTGCTCCATGGCGGAAGCATTTGGCATCAGCTTTCTGGATCGGGCCTACGCGGGCTTCACGATCAATGGCGTGGGTTTGATTGCTCTGTCATCGCTGCCCCTACTGGGTTGGAATAGCATGGTTCCGGGGTTGAACGGCGGCGTTGCCACGGTCGGCGCCGCACTGGGGTGTGCTATCGTGTTGCTCGGATTCCGACCTTCGGTGCTGGTAAGGCCATTCCGCTGGATCGCGAATTGGCTGCCGCGGAGGGAGCAGTTGTTCAAGGGAATTAATGTCTTCGGCTCTGTCTCTCCGCTCAGCGGTGTGCTGTTGATGATATTGGCCGTCGGTGCGCTCTCGGCTGCCCTGCTTCAATTTGTATTGTTGTTGCACGGTATGGGCGCGCCGGTGCCGTGGATGGGCGGCATGCTTGCCGTACTGCTGACGTTTTTCCTGAAGGGTCTGCTGCCGTTCACGATTGGGAGCCTGGGAATTGCCGAATGGTCGGCGGTGGTAATTCTGCGCGGATTCGGGGTGGAGCCGGCGCAAGCCGTGGGAGCATCTCTCCTGTTATTCACCGTGAATGTATTGCTCCCAAGTCTGGTTGGCATCCCGTACTTGTCAAGTCTGCGAGTTCCGGACTTTCGTAGAAGAGACGCTCGAACCGAATGAGTTCTGCGGCGGCATTCACGTTGATGCTCGCGATCGCGGTGATCGCTTATACCATTGTCCTCGCCGGATTCAGGCGCGGACTGACCGCGCTCGGCGGAAACCGTTGTATGGCCCCCACAAATTGGCCGGAGGTGAGCGTCGTGCTGCCCGCGCGAAACGAGGCGGACGTCCTCGAGCGGACACTGGACTCCTTGCGGTGCCAGGACTACCCGGGCCGCTGGGAAATCATCGTGGTTGACGACCGCAGCACCGATTCGACACCGGAGATCCTCAGACTGTTGCAGCAACGGGAAACTCGGCTCAAGGTCGTGACCATCCAAGCGCTCAATCCCGCCTCTCCGAAGAAACAAGCGCTGGCAGCCGGGATCGCCGCATCAACGGGCGAAATCGTGGTGACGACTGACGCGGACTGCGAATTCCAAGCGGGGTGGTTGCGGACAACTGTCTCGCACATGACGGAAGGCGTCGGAGTTGTTGCCGGACTGACCGTTTTCGATCTGCCCACACCGTACGTGCCGTTTTGGCAGAAGGTCCAGTGGCTGGACTTCTTCGTACAGAACTTTCTCGCGGCAGGCGCAGCCGGTGCCGGAATTCCGGGAAGCTGCAACGGGTCGAATCTGGCTTATCGGCGTCAGGTCTATGATCAGATATCCGGCTTCGGAGAGACGGCTAAGCAGGTATCCGGAGACGATGTCCTGTTCGCGCAGCGCGTCGCCATCCAGACGACATGGAAGATGGTCTTCTGCTCGCATCCCGAATCGGTGGTCCGATCGTTGCCGGTCGAGACGATTCGTGAGATGCTCCATCAGCGTCTGAGATGGGCCTCGAAAGGGCTGGCCTATCGGGGGTCCATGATGTGGTTCCTGTTCAGCGTTTACGCCTTCTACCTGATGCTGGCCGCGGCGATTCCGCTGATGATTTTTCGGCCCGATCTGGCGCCGTGGCTCGGAGCGATCCTGTTGTGGAGATTCGTCTGGGATTATGTCACGGTCAGGCAGGCGGCCCTGATCTTCGGACAGCAGCAACTCCTTCCGTATTTTCTTCCCTACAATATGCTGCAGACGATTTGCACGCCGATGTTTGGAATTGCGGGATTGCTCGTGCCCTACCGCTGGAAGGGCGACTGGTACCGCACGTCGCGCTTGCCGCGGTCCGTCCGACGCCGGCTACTGCAAGTGCGCCGGATCGTGAGACCCAAACGCTACGCGGCGCCGCGTCCCTCCTGACGGATGTCAATTGGATTGCCCGAGTGGGCATTCAAGGGCTGGCTGCGGCGGTTGCCGGAGGAGTCGAAGACCATTGTTCTGACGTTCGACGACGGCCCGGGTCAGCGCACCACTCCGCAGTTGCTGAACGTGCTCGCCGACGCGGGCGTGCGAGCGACCATGTTTCTGAGCGGCGACCGATGTCGGCAATACCCCGCGCTCGTTCGTGAGATCTTTGACGCCGGACATCAGGTTGCGAATCACGGGTTCTTGCACCGCAGCCTGCTGCTCGCGCAACCGTCAGCGGTGCGCGAGTCCATCCAGCGAACGCGTGAGGCGATCGTGGCCGCCGGCGCGGCACCGTCGATTTGGTTTCGGCCGCCCTATGGTTCGTTCAATCCGTGGACTCTGGGCGCCGTGCGAACTGCAGGTCTAAATGGCGCCTTGTGGTCGGTGATGATACCCGACTGGCGTCCGCTCGGATTTGATTCGCTATCCATGCAACTGGCGAAGCAGCTGCATCCCGGAGCCGTTGTCGTCTTGCACGACGACCCTCAGCAGTCAGCGGCCACGCTGGTTGCTCTGGTCAACTTCCTGGTCGATTTTTCGCGGAATGCGGGGTGGCAGATCGCACCGCTTCCATCACACCCTATCTCGCAATCGGCACGCAACTGATGCTTAGCTTCCTGGTCGCCACGGTCGCGGCGCTCTATCTGGGTGCCGCGCTTTATCTCGCGCGCGGTATAGTCACGAGATATGCGAGACGCACCGACCAGCCGCCCGTCACCATCGTGGTACCGGTGCGGAACGAGGAGCAGGCGCTGCCTCGGCTGCTGAATTCCCTGGCGGCGCTCGACTATCCCCGTGACTTGATCGAACTGATCCTGATTGACGACCAATCCAGTGACCGGACCGTCGCGGTCGCCCAAGCACACCGGTCCCGACTGCCGTTTCCGATGCGAATCATCGATGTACGTGAGGGGAACGTTGAGGGCCTCACGGCGAAGACACGGCCACTGGCGGTCGGGATCGAAGCGGCACGGACCGAGCTGATTCTCATGACAGACGCGGACTGCGAAGTCAGCCCGAACTGGGCATCGGGCATGGTCTCGCACTTTGCGGACGACGTCGGGATGGTCTGCGGCGTCACACTGCCGGCGGTACCGGACCGCCGGACTCTGTTTTCGCGCCTGGAGACGCTGGATTGGCTGTTCCTGATCGGGAGCTGCGCGGCCTTCTCCGGACGTCAGAACGCGCAGGCACTGATCGGGAACAACTATGCTGTTCGAGCATCCACGTACCGGCGGCTCGGAACGTATCGGAGCATTCCGCACAACAAGGTGGATGACATCGCCCTGATGTTGGCCGTGAAAAACGAGCGCAAGGAACGGATCGTCATGCCCGCGGAGGCGGATGTCGTAGTGCGGACGCAGCCGCTGAACGGGATGCGCGAATTGGTCGGCCAACGCTATCGCTGGTTGCAGGCCTGGCCGTTTGCACGGCCAACCGCCCGGTTGGTGCTCGCCGCAGGAATTCTGGTCCACACGGCATGGCCAATCGCGGCGTTACTGTTAGGAATTCCCGGCTGGCTGCTTCTGGGAGCGGTGGCCGCCGGAGACGGAGCTGTGATCTACGCGATGGCCGGACGCTGCGCTCCGAAAACGAATCGACTCATGATTCTGGCCTATCCGCTGTTCGCGACCATCTACGGCTGGTGGCTCTCGCTGCTGATCGTGAGCGGGAGCAAGATCGTATGGAAACAGCGCGAGTTTTAGCACATCGACTATCGCGCAAAGCAAGACGCCGATCCTGTGGCCAGGGTCGGCGTTCTAATTCCCGGGATCAGAGAGGCGGATCAGCGCAGCGTACGCTCCACCTGCACACCAAATTCGTGGCGGACGAAGTCCTTGGCTAATGGCACCTGGGGAACCGGCGAGTCAACACCGCGAGCGTCGTATGTCATGAAGAGCTGGACCTCCGTCTTGCGATTGACTTCGCAGGACAACGACGTCGTGAACTGCCCACGTTTGTCCAGTCGTCCACGGTGGAACGGATCGCTTTCCAGTGAGCGATCCGTCGTATAAACTCGACGACGCAGTTTGTAGATCAGCGTCAATTTAGTGGGGCGCCACTTCACGAAACTTATCGGGCCATGCAGTCCCACGCCAAACTCGTCCTCGTTGTAGTCGGAGTCGCCGTACTCCGTATCGCTGAAGCGGTCCGGGTCAACGATGAAAGGCTCTCGTTGATCCTTCCCGATGTTTTCGGAGTGACGTCGCGTGTAACTGCCGTTGACCCGCCACCGGCCCGTGTCGTAACCCAGCGCTCCGGCAACCTCGCGGAACTCGCTGTCGTATTCGGTGAATTTTCGGTTGTAGTAGTAGCTGCCGTAGCCGGCGCTGGCTTCAAGCCAGAACGGCGCCACTACGTGATAGCGGAATGCCGTCTCGTAGTCCCAGTTGGAATACCGGGTTGAGTGATAGGCGTTGTAATCCCGATCCTTGTAATCGCGCAGGTAGAAAGAGGGGATGGCGGCGACGCGGAAGCGCAGGTTCCATCTCGAATCCGCGACGCGCGGACGGAGGCTCAGGCCAAACGTGTGAGTCCAGTAGTCCGCAAAGTCATTGCGCCAGCGCTTTACGTAGCGGAGGCGGTAGTCGGCCGTCAACATCAGCTTTTGCGGAGCACGCCATCGAACGGTGGGCCGAAGCTGCACCTCGTTTTCAAGATCATCCACCGTCTCCAAGGGAGTCGGGAACAGTAGCGGATCACGAACGAATTGGTTCCGGTCGCGCTCGGACAGGCCGATCAGGTTGTCGTTATAGATTGTCGCCAGGGAAGCACTCAAGTCCCATGTCAGACGGGGCGCGGCTTTGCGCCGCGTGGCCGCAAGGGCCGGCGCGCACAGGATCGCCAGCAGCACCACTGCCATCATCACTCGCAGGCGACGGGGTTGCACGTCGTTACTCCCGGTCCAATTGCCGCTGCGGCAACAGGTACCGCATCAGGCAACTGCGCTGATCCTCGGGGAGCGCGAATTCATAGCGATGTGAACCCGGCGGAACGTCGATATAGAAGACCTCCGCGGCGCTGGGTACAAGCGTAGAGGTCAGCTTGTAAGAGGTCGCCTCGCTCTTCGCCGCGGAAAGCCCGTAAGTGGACTTGACCGCCCCATCCTCCCAGACTGCGACCTTCCATTTCTGCTTGCCATTCATGGTCGGATCAAACTCAATTCGCGCGAGGACCTTCAGCGTCACCGGACCCACCAGATTCAGGACGACGCGATCGCCGGGGCCGACGCGGTAATAGGTGAGCGTCTCCTCCTTGGTCAATAGATCGGCCTGAGTCGTGAATTCGCTCGGCGTCATGGCTACCACCTTGCTGCCATCGAAACTATCCGTATTGCGACCAAAGCGGAACAGCAATCGCTGCGGAGAAGTTCCCGGCAGCGAGATGACGTACGTTTGTTCCCCAGCCGGAACGTCAAGGGTCCGCGTGCGGCTTTCGGCCACCGCTCCTTCCTGTTGACCGGAAAAGGCCGTCTTCTCCGATCGAAAACTGGTGTGCTTCACGGTCAAGGACTTTGAACCGCCTTTGCGGTCAACCACATACGAGTAGTCCGCGGTGTCAGTGGCGGAAGGCAACACGACCCGGGACAGCAGCCTCAACTTCGCCGGTCCCTTAATCGTGATTTCGATGGGCGCGGAGGCGTCAAGTTGGTAGTACTCCCGCAGTTTTCCAGAAACCTTGAGTTCTACAAGACCCGCGCCGACCGTTGGGGCGAAATACTGAAAGCGTTCGGCGGGCTGCGTGTCAGTCTTGTCGATCGCAACCGCGAGACATGCGACCGAAAACAGAGCTACCGCTATGAAAAGGCGATGAACAAGCATGATCGGTTCCAGATAATCGGTTTACATCAGGGTGTCAGGATCGACGCCGGCCTCGCGAAGTCGAAAGAGTCTGGCATCGAGTTTCACCAGTACAATCAGTATCAATACCGCAATCGCCGCCGCAACGGCCGCGACGCGCACATCGTACGCTTTCGCCTCGAAGACATCGCCGCTGCCGGCCTCCGGCAACGGCACGCGCGGAGACCCGAGTCCGTACGCCCGTCCCATCAACTCGATGTCATGGAAGTTGATGACCGGGATGCCCTGGGCGTTCAGTTGATGAATGACGCCCCGGGCGGGGTAGTTCTTCAGCGGCAGTTTCCGACTCAGCCCGTTCGGGATGAGTCGCATGTTCTCCGCATGACCGAGGCTGGCGACACCGCCGCCTACATTCACATAGGCTTTGATCGGCGAACCGGCCGCGGCCTGAGAGTAGGCCGTCACGCGGCGCGAGACCGATGCAGAAACCGTGCTCTCGCGAATCAACGGCAGTTGATTGCGCTGAATGGCCGAGCGCAATAACTCCTGCCCCATCGGTGAAAGGCCCGCGGCTATATCGTCCGATCCGCCATACGAAGCCGCCAGCGGATGCGAATGCACGAGACCTGACGAGATCAGGGTCCGCTCCATATCGGGCCACGTGTAATCCGGCGCGTTAGCGCCCCACCACGACGAGCCGACGGATGAGATGGTAAGCGCCTTCAGCCCAAGCACCTCGCAGGCACATAGCACCGCCGTATTCACCCCGGGATGCGAACCTGTGAACCCGATCGCGACCACGTCGCCCGTATGCAAACCCGCCTCTTTGAGCAGCTCCACGACGATTCCCGCGAAATTGGGATTCGTGCCCATGAGCTTGGACTCGAAGACCCCGAAATCGGTCGTGATCGACGTAAACTGCTGACCGATCACCGCGGCAAGGCGCGGATCCTTCTCGTAAGCCTCGGTGATGACAACGGAATCGCCGGCGGCAGCTTGCTGATAGGCATTCAATGCCCGTTCCACGAGCTTCGCCGCCGCGAGCTTCTCGCCATAGTACCTTGACTTCTTCTGGATCTTGCTGGCTTCACACCACGAGTACAACGCGATGCAGACAGCCGCGAGCATCACCAGCGTCCAGATGGAGCGGAGCGACGGTCTATAGGCCATGGATCATCTTCCCTCCGCTCAACAGGATCACGAAGATCTTGACCAGCGGCGCAGCGATCATCATCGCGGCGATCGTCTTGATGACACCCTGCCGCTCGAACCAATTCGCAATCAGGCCGGGAATGATGTAACCGATTGCATCGAGGCTGAAATTCGCCGCGATGTGTTCATAGACGATGATCTCGCGGCTGAGGTGGCCGAAGATGAAGCCCAGCAGCACCGCGATCACCAACCGCCGCCGCCCGTACACGAACATGAATCTGGCGATGACGCGAATCGCAAGGTAGGCCAAGAACGCGACGATCAGCGTGGCCGCAATGCGAGTCGGATCATGCATATAGAGCGCAATGTAACCCGGGACCACAATTCCGCCCGCGGCCGCGCCGAGCACTTCATGAAACAACAGGCTGCACAGCACACCGAGACCAATGGTTAACTCGATCATGTCGCGCTCCGCCCGGAATTCGCCCAACAAATCATGACAAGTTTCTTTCGATGCTCCTTAAACCTTCGGACCGTCCGCGAGCGGGTGCCGCTTGGCCCACTTCTTCGCGGAAAAAAACTTCGCGATATCCAGGCCGCCTTTGCCGACGTTGCCGATGGCGAACACCGTGCCAATGGAATCCACGCGCTCAAAGACCGCGTGATACGTCTGCTCCGGCGGGACAATGCCGAATTTCACCGCCCGCTCCTGCGATATGTTGTAGCGAGGCAAGCTCGAGTACGTGCGCTCGATTTGTTCGCCCATCAGAAAGAGATAGTTATACTCGTTGGGCATGCCCTCTTGCAGCATCTCGAGCAACTGGATGGTTCGATCGTAGCGATCCGCCCGGGTGTTCAGCAAGACGAAGACCTTCCCGAGGTCGGTCGTCAGCGTCTTCATCTTCTTCCAGATTGCGAGCGTTGACTCGGGGTCATTCGCTGCCAGCGCGTGCACGAACTGAACGGTCTTTGCCCCCTCGGACACCTCATAGATTCGCAGGGCCCCGGCGTCCGGATGGCTGCGGTACATGCCTTCCAAAGCAACTTGGCGGGGGACGTTATAGTGCTCGCACACCGCCAGCGCCAGCGCCACGTTTTCGGCATGCTCGATGTGGTCAAATCGACCCAGCTCGAGATAACTCACGGTCGTCGGGTCCGTGCGAAACAGCCGGCAATCAGACTGACGGGCCTGTCTGCGCATCAGCCAGAACATGCGGTCTTCGGATGTGAAGGCGACGCCGTGTTTCGGCAGCGTGTTGCAGAGCGATCGCGTGATATTCTCAATCGTCGGTCCCATCTCCAACACGTGGTCGAGGCGGGAATTCGTTATGACGCCGGTGGTCGCGTGGACGAAATTGTGCTCGCAAATCCACTGGTATTCCGGGTTCACGGCCATGCATTCGATCACGATCGCCCGTGGCTTGCGCTTGGCGAAGTACCGGAAGATCTTCACTTGCTCGATAATATTCGCGCCGGACGGCCGGACGATCGGCACCTCAAGCCCGTGCAGGTCAATAATGCGCGGCAACGTACCGGTCGTCTTCGCCATGGTCGGAATGCCGCCCGCGCGCAGCCCGGCCGCTATCAACCGAGTGACCGACGACTTCCCGCGAGTGCCATTGACGTGAATACGAATCGGGATGGAGTAGGCGCGGCGCTGGTGGGCGAAGTATTCGAATACGCCGTAGGCGAGCAGCAGAACGAATGCGGAAATCAGATAGAGCATGTGGGCGGGGAACCGGAGCGTGCGTCCAAAGGTGCGGCTTCGACCTCTGTAAAAAGCCTCATAATATACGCATACTGTCCAACAGGTTCAACTACTTACGCCCTTTCCGAGCGTGTCCCCTGCGGAATCCAGATCCCCAATTTCAGCGTTGCCGAATTCGAAGACCATGGTGTGTCCATCAATCGTACGGCCCCTGACGACCTCGTGCCGATCATCGTACATTGTGCCGCAACCGATCGGATCGGCCGTGAGCGCCAGCGATTTAAGGTATTGAAATGTAATAGTATCGTAGGGAGCACAGCGAATATCTCGAGACGAGATTCCCGGAGAATTCACACCAATCCGGCCGCCTGTCACTGCAACGAAAGTCACAGTCTTTAACTGCCTTGCATCGTGCAAAACTTGCAGTGCCGAGGAGTCAACTGAAATCAACAGGTGAGGGGCATGCAGGCGCGCTCGATTCTGCTCGACGGCAACCTGGAAGTCCAACAGGTCGGGCACGGCGGAGCTCTGCCCTTTTGACCAATACAGTCCCGTCGCGCCGCCGACGATAAGCAGCGCGGATAACAAATACGAAAGTCCGCGGTTTCGGGTCAGCGCCGCGAACCAGGCCGCCCGGATCTTGGCTCGCGGTAACTCGACATGCTGAGGACGTTCGATGAGGGGCAGCTCCGCGCCCAATTCCGCCCCCGACTGTTTTGCCGGAGCGGCCGTGAACAGCCGGTCAAACTGAGCGAGGACCTTGTCACGGTTCATGCCCACCGCCTGAGCATAGAGCGAAACATACCCGCGAACGTAGGCAGCGGGAATTTCTTCCCAGCTCCCGGACTCGAGTGCGGCGAGAAAATCCGGCCGAACCTTGGTACGGACCGCTACTTCGTCCAGCGAGACTTGCTTGAATAATCGCGCCTGCCGCAGATCGTCAGCGAAGGCGACAATGGTGGAAGTGGGTTCGAAGTAGTCCATCAACTAATTGCAGGGGCAGTCCGATTACTGTGTTCAGCTCACCGCGGTCCACCGCGGCGAATTTCCGGGCTTCGCCTTGAATTCCGTAGCCGCCCGCCTTCCCGACCCATTCGCGGCCGGAGAGATAGGCTTCGATTGCCGGGGTGCTGAGAGGCAGGAACCTGACCAGCGATTCGGCAGAGTCGCTCGCCTGCCTGATCCCGGACGAATCGTCGGCGGACGGACCGGCGATGCAGACACCGGTAATCACCCGGTGTTGACGCCCCGAGAGGAGCATCAACATGCGGCGTGCGGAACTCTCGTTGAGCGGTTTGCCGAGTAGCTGTCCGCCGAACTCGATCAAGGTATCCGCACCGACCAACAGACGCGAGCGATCTCCGTAATCCGAAGATCGCTCAAGTTTGGCCCGCGCATTCGATTCAGCAATCCCGGTGGCGTCGCTGCCGCTCCAGGTTTCCGGGGTGCTTGTCGGGCTAACATCAAACGGATAACCGAGGAGGGTCAGTAGCTCCCGGCGGCGGGGTGATGCCGAGACCAGCGTCAGTCTGACATCGCACAACGGATCAGCCAATGATGAGCGCGACGATCAGCACAAACGCCAGGTACGGGGCCAGGCGATTGAAGCGCACCAACGCCTCGTAGGATGTTTCCGCGCGCGGCTGACGCAGGCGACCCCAGTAGAGCATGATGGGAACCAGAACACCCCCAACCATGACCCCAAAATACGCGTTACTGTAGATTCGGCCCAACCACGGCCATAGACAGATCACGCCAAAGAGGAAGAACACGATTGAAATGCGGGCTAAGGTCCCGCGGTGGATCCGGTGTACTTCGGGGTGATCCGACGGGTCCGCCGGTGCATCGAGATCGGCTTCGATGCGATGCGTGGCGTGAAGCACGAAACTCAAGAATATGGCCAGCGCCGCGGGGAATCCGCCCGCCGTCAGCTCGCCCATGATCGCCGCCGCGGCAAGGCAAGTCAAGCCGAACAGGAGCGGGATCAGGACGTAGATCCGCCATAACGCCTTCGATGGCGCCCGCGCCGTCAGCCACAGCAGCCCAAGCGGCGCAACGGCCAGAAGGATTTGCCAGGGGTTAACGAGTTCCGTTCCGCCGCTCAACACGCCAATCACGGCGGCGACAAACGCGATCAGAAACCAGACCATGGCCGAGCGTCTGCCTTCACTCCGTTGCAACCGGTTCCAGGCCAGGCCGCCCGACACGGCGGCCCCCCCGGCCAACACGATGGCCCAGGGGCGTTCCGAACCAGCACGGATCGCGATAATTCCCGTGGCCACCGCAGCGGCAGTGATCACGAACTGGCTGAACAACGGCGTCCACGGATCGCGCAGGAATCGAGTCGGGTCGGGTAATCTCATGAGGAAAGTGGCATCTCAAGTTGAAGCTTCGTTCTCAACAGTTCTACACTCCGCGCGAGCACCTCTACGGCATTCAGCTCGTTGCCACTTCCGGTCTCGATCGTGGCGACGCGAACCATGGAGGCGGCGCGGTGGATCCAGCCCTCGTAGGCGTCATTCAGTTCGGCAAGGTAGGCCCGACTGATGGACTGCTCAGAGGTGCGCCCCCGCGACGCAATGCGCCGCAGCAGTGTATCCACGTCGGAGCGCAGGTAGATAATCAAATCGGGCTTGCGCAGAAACGCGACCATGGTCCCGAACAGGTCGCGATAGTTCTCCCAGTCGCGCCCGACCAGATGTCCGCGATTGTGAAGTGTGCGGGCAAACACCTCAACATCCTCGTAAATCGTGCGATCCTGAACACAGGAAAGGCCTTGAGCTTCAATCGCCCGCTGGCTCTCAAACCGCTTGCTCAGAAAATACACCTGAAGGTGAAAGGCCCAGCGGGACATGTCCTGATAGAAGTCGTCGAGGTACGGATTGTCAATCACCGGCTCAAGGTAGCACTTCCAGCCGAATTGCGCGGCCAGGGCATGACTGAGCGTGGTCTTCCCCACTCCGATGTTGCCGGCGACGGCGATGAAGTACTTGCGCTCGCTGAATTCCATAGGCGTTACGCGTCCGGCGACTCCCCGATTTGCAGCACGTTCAGACCGGTTCGTTCGTCGCGGACTCGACCGATGGCAATGTCCATCAAGTCCAGCCGGCATTCAACCGACAGCGCAACCACGAACTTGAGCAGGTGACCGCCGTGCAGCTTGCCCGCGCGATCTCCGACCACCGCGTGAACATGAAAGTACGGCTCTCCGTTCAACAGCGTCAGATTGCCGGAAAGGCTCACGAGTTCGACAACCCCGGGCACCGCGATGGAGACGTACTCGCGGCGGTCCAGATCATAGTAGGCGAGTTCGACTTCCCGCACTGCGCCAATCGCCGTGACCGTTCCGCAGCTGAAGTCATGCTGTTTGGCAGTCTCGACAAACGATTCCGGATAGCGATCGTCCGGATCAAACCGCACGAGTATCGAGTCCGCGACTCGATGCAGTTTCATGGGTCCGCCTTTGCGGGGGCGTAGTCCCGGGCCAAGAGTTCGCCAAGCTCAGGCGAGTCGATTGGGCCGAGCAAGCCCCGGATCTGCGTGGGATTGTAGCTCGTGTCCACCGGCATGATCGCATGGCGGGGGTGTTCGAGATAGGAGCACTCGTGCAGCAACTCCGGCCCGAGTCCGGCCGCGACGGCCACGAGGCGTGCCGTCGCCGCTCGATTGAGACGGTCGGCGCCTCCGGCGTGGATGATCCCGTGGATATCGTCGGCAATGCACAACGCAACCAAGGCGATGACGCGCCGGATGTGAATCGGGGAACGGAATTGATCGACGAAGCAACGCACCGTTTCGCCGCGGACCAGCGCTCGATGAACCGAATCCGTAAAACTCTCGCCGAACCCTATGGAACTACCGACCACCGAATTGCTGCGAATCACGGTGTTGCGATACGAGGCGTCCAGCACGACCGCCTCGGCGGCGAGTTTCGTGCGACCATAATGATTCAGCGGATCAGGCAGGTCCGTGCACTCGTAGCATCCGCGCCGGCCGTCAAAGACCTGATCGCTCGAGAAGTAGATCAGCTTGGCACCGTGGGTCCCGCACCACCGCGCAATCGTCTCCGTCGAGCTGGTGTTCATTCGCGAGGCCGCCGGCTGATCATCTTCGCATACGATGACTCGTGAAAGCGCGGCACAGTGCACGACGACCGTGGGTCGCACCGAATTCAGTAACGTCGTTGCCTCTTCCGCCGCGGTCAGATCGAGCCGGACCTGATGCCGCGCCGGTGAGCGATCGGCGCGGAAGACCGTTCCGGTGAGCTCGTGATCGGACTGGAGTGCGGCGGCCAGATGCGAACCAACGAAACCCGACGCGCCGGTGACCAGAATCCGCATCAGAATTTCAGCCGGGCACGCATGGCGATGCCATCCAGCGCGCCGGTAGGAACTGCATCGAACTCCAGCGGCGACGTGCCTCCGGAGAGGTGCTTCTCGCGCAGCGCCGACGTGCGTCCGGCATGAAGTGCCGATACCACATGGTTCACGACCAATGCTCCGGCCAGATAAACGACGTTATTCTTCGCGAGATCGGAGCGAATCCGGACCTTCTTAAATTCCCCGCGATGCTCGTCGGAATCCCACTGCCAACGATCAGACCGGTTTGTGTACATCGCCTCGTATTCGCGATCACGCAGCCGCTGCTCATTGTATTGGTCCACATTGAGCCAGTTTCCAAGATCGACGTAGAAGTCGTGACCGTGCTCGCCCTCCACGCGGGCGTAAGACCTGGCCATCGCGATGTAGTCATCCTTTGAGGAAGCGCTGTATGATTTCAAGGCCAGGATCCCGCCGATCAGGGATAGCTCACTGCCGATGAAAAGCAGCGCGCTGTTCTTCTGGCCCAGCGAATACTGACCCCAGCCGGGGATGATCAGCGACTGGAGGAAGGCCGATGCACCGGGGCGCTTTTCCGCTGCGTCGGAGACACTCGTCACCACGAGGGCGGCGGCCAAGACCAGCCCGAGGATCCGTTGTTGAGAGCGCGGCACGGCGCTATTTCGTCAGGTTGAACGGCAAGCGCGCGGTCAGCATGCGAGCCGTACCGCCGTTGATGGTCTTGATGCCGTAGTCCAGGTCTAATCCGCCCAGCCGACTCTCAACGCGACTATTGGCGCCGCGAATCGCGAAGGCCGCATCAAGCGCGGACAGGACGTGGTTGACCAACACAACTTCCATCATCGTATTGCCCTTGTCCAGGAAGTCGTTGGCTTCGCCGCGCATGTCACGGTACTCGAAAAACCACGGAGAGTTGCCGTCGAAGGCGATGGTTGACGGGTCATCGGTAAACCCATTCGCTTCGTCGTGCCAGGGGGCGTAGTTCGGGTCCTGGCTGGTCAAGTCGAGCGTCGCGGGATCAAAGGTGTCTTTCCAACCGTAGCCAAACTGGCTGAAGTACTTGCCGATCATCTCGAAGTACTGCTGAATGTCGTCCGTATTGATATCATGTCCGTACGGCGGTTGGAGGTAATCCTGCCGTTCGGCCCAAGTTTCGGATTGCCACTCTGACAGACTGCCCGTATAGATTTCCGTGTTGTAATTAGAATTGACGGCGATCTGGTATTCCCGCAACATGTAGGCATCGTACGAAAAGTGATTTGGCGCCTCCTTGGTTCCAGCGAAGGCCTCGAATTCATCGGTCTTGTCCTGACCTTTCGCGTGATAACCGGCGAACAGCGTCCAGCCGACGGCCTCGATGGCCAGCCAGGGTACCGCACGCAGCCACGAGCCGGCGTACAACTGGCCCGTGCCGGGGATAATCAGCGAGAACATCACCCCCTTGCCAATGCTCTTCTTGCCGGTATCGACGACCGCCGTCTCATCCGCCGGGGCCTGAGAGGTATGTTCGCCTTCCGCCAGTTGCGCGCGGTAGGGCGACAGCGGGAAACTCGCCGCCGCCGCCGGGCCGGAGTTCATCGCGATGAAGATCGCGGCGAGCAGGCAGGCGATCGTGAAACGTTTTGTGCTCATTTTCTGCTCCGAGTATATCCTGTGTTGTGATTTGTCAGCAAGATCAGTGATCGCCGGGAACGTGATCCGTAAACGGACTGTAGAAATCGAAAAGCACCGTCAGATAGTAGCGAAGCTCTTTGCCGTACTCCGTACGAGCCTCATCCTCTACGACCGCGAACTTGTCCAGACCGTATGCAACGTCGATGGAAATCGCGGTCGGATAGGAGTAGAAGGAGTGCAACTGCATTCGCAACCCAGCGCCGATGTCCTTTTTCAGATCCGCGGACTCAAAGTCGCCCGTCCACGCATCACCGACATCCGCGAACAGCGTCCCATACACGCGATTGAGAGACAGCGGCCAGAGATTGATCCCCGCGCGCGTGGTCAGGGGAAAACGATAGGTCAGCGTACCCACCGCGGTTCGCGAGCCGCCCAAACTGTAGAACGAATAGCCGCGCATCCCGGGCAGGCCGCCGGCATACATGAAGAAGAACGGATCCACGGGGCGGCCGATGTAGCCTCCGCGCAGGCGGACCTCGCCGGTGTGGGACCAGCCCGGCAGTCCGAAGTACTTCTCATAGCCGCCTTCGGCCATCGTGTAGTTGTAGGGGGCGTAGATTTCTTGAAGTCCAATCGCATTTCCGCCGATTTCCAAATCGGTAAAAAATTGCTGATTGGCGCGCGTCAATTCGAGATAGCCTTTGTAGCCGCCGCTGGGGCTGATCGATGACACAATTCCGCGGCGCCGCTGGTCAGTGTAATAGCCAAGCTTGCCTGACCAACCTTTGAAATATGTGATCGAGATGCTGGTCTCGTCGTCAAAGCGATTATTGGCGACATATCGATCATAAACTCCCATGAGCTTTACTGACCGCCCTGGACCGATCGGCAGTTTGAGTCCGCCATCCACCTCGTTCAGTTGATAGCGATAACGGATGCGGTACTGGTCGTACGTCGGATCGGATTCCGGAGTCTCGCCGATGATTCGCGACGAGTCCGCGAAATGCGAGGTCAGACGACGCTGAATATTGTAATAATCCACGAAGATCGTCGGGTAGAACTCGCGGTACTCGACGGAGCCGAAGAGATCATAGTCACGCTTCTGATTGATGGCGAAGCCGCCGATGAAGTTGAGCTTCTCGAGCACATCGTTGATCAGAATATAAGTTCCGGGTTTGAATGTCCCGTAATCGAAAGCGACGCGGGGGAACCAGTAGAGTCTCTCGAACGTCGGCCGGTACGGCCTGGCCTCGCGGTGAGCGGAAGTCAACGCATACGCAGGTTTCGGCAAGCGCGATGAATAGGCCATGGCCCCGGCCGGGTCGGCGTCCAACGTGTTCCGGGGCGCGCGCACAGGTTGGGGTTGATCGAGGTGGCAGATGCGGAATCCATTTTCGCAAAACTCGGCGTAACACAGCCGACCGCCGCGGAGATCGGGATAGTACGCTCCGCCCAACACGCTGGTTAGCTGTTCACGCGCGTCACCGTCAATGGCGAACCGATAGATGTTGGAGATGCCGCTGACATCCCAGGCGCAGACGAGGTGCTGTCCGTCTTCGCTCCATGACGGATCACGCAACTCCTCAAGATCGCCGCTAAGTTCCTTGAACAAAGTCAACGAGTGACGGTCCGCGGCCACGTCGTAAATGCGCAGGCTCCGGCCCTCAACCAAGTGCTGAGCGACGGCGATGCGGTTGCCGTCAGGGCTCCAGCGCGGGCCATAGAACTGCTCGTGCGGAAGGGCAGGCAGCCTGACCAGTAGATCGTCAGGGGTTACGGGCTTGGCTTTGCCGTCACGGATATCGGGGAACGGCAGCAGGCCGATCTCCCTCCGCCCGCTCTCATTGATGGTCACTACGAGGTGCTTGCCGTCCGGGCTGACGTCTCCGCACTCCGCGCGCAAACCGTCGGTCAAGCGGATGGACTTCTTTGACCCGATCATGTAGGCGAAGAGATCGTACTGTTTATAGCCGCTCCGCCAATCATCCGCAAGTCGGGAAAAGATGATTGCTGATCCGTCCGGTGTCCACGAAATTGAGCCATGCGCGCCGGGAGCGACCAGCTTCGCTTTGGCCGAGTCAATCTCGTACAAGTAGAGGCTCGATTGTCCGAAGTAGTCGCGATTCTGATTCGAAATGAAGGCGATCCGTTTGCCCGCGGGAGATAGTCGCGGATTCAGATTCACGTATCCGAGCGTCGGAATCGTGTCCGCCCGGGTCAGCGTCGGCTCGAGCTCGCGTTGCAGGGACTGGTGGGCGCGCTCCAGGCTGTCTTTCCAGGCGTTGTACCAGTCCAAACCGCTGCGACCGGTCTCCGACTTGAAGGCGTCGTTCAGCGTCACCGGCAGCGCCGCTGACAACTTATGACTGACGGTGCTCAGAACTTCAGCCCCCCCCGCGTGAGCCGCGATGTACGTCGTGAGCGCGTAGCCCTGATTGTAAACACCCTCGCTCTCGAGGCTGGTTTTGCCGAAGTAACCCATGTCCTCGAAGCTCAGCAGCCTTCCCGAAAGCACCGCCTGCCGCAAGAGCATGTCACGATGGCTATCCCAGAAGTCGTAGCCCGTGCCAGTAAATTGATATTGTGCCGTGCCCTCCGCAAACCAAGCTGGAACTGTCACGGAAGGCCAGGGCCAACTGATCAGGCGGTTGGGGTAGCCATAGAGCACGTCGGGACGCCGCTCCGGTTCATAGCCCAGCAATTGAAAGTAGCCGGCGGGAAGACTGCGGCTCCACTTCCGCGTCGCGCCCAACTGAATCATGTGCGTGTACTCATGTGTCACCACATTGCGCAACCAGTTGTGCGTACCGCGAAAATCCCAGTTCATCGACGTCGCGTAGAAGCGAATCTTGTTCGACTGGAAATAGGAACCGGCGTTGGCGATGTCATCCGTGTCGGTGAAGATGAACGAGACTTTGGTGTCCGGCTCGTAGTCGTACAGCTTGCAGAGCGGGCCGTGGATTTCTTCGCCCACTTCCGCCGCCATGTTCGCAACATCCTCGAGGCCCGGAGTGTAATAGACCACGAAGTGTTCGGTCTCGAAACTCAGCCAGTTAAGCTCAGGGTTGTTGTACAACTCCTCCTGAGCAGACGCCGCACCGACGACGAGCAGCAGCAGCAGTGGAATGAAACAGAAGACACGAAGCTTAGAATGCACTACTTCACCACCGCGATCTTGATTTCCTTCCGCTCCGTCGAGCCGCTGCCACGCACTTCGACCGAACCGATATACACGCCGCTCTCGACATTGGTCACGTCCCACGGAATCTCGTACTGACCGGCCATGCCCGAGGAGCCGGATAGTTCCGCGACCATGCGCCCGGCCAGATCGAATAACTTGACTTTGGTCTGTGATGCGTCGGAGCGGGTCACGCGGATGTAGGAAACCTCACGCGCCGGATTCGGCCAACAATAGACCCAGTCCGCGCGAGCATGCACCTGCGGGCGCAGCGGACCGACGGTTATGATATTGGCTGGCGCGGTGTACTTAAATCGTAGATTGTCTCGCGCGAGAATCGGCAACTTGTTCAGCGAAATCTGGTAGGTCCCGGCCGACGCATTACGGTACATCGAGACGAAGAAGAGGTTGTTATCCGGGGCGAGATCGAATCCGTTACTGGACTGAGTCAGGATCTGGTGGGCCGCCAGCGGAAAGCCGTCGAATGAACGGCCGCTATGCTCAAACGCGGACATCCGAGAACAACCCGCCGGTAACCGCGACGAGTCTCCGGACAACTTGCGGAGCGCAAGGATGTCGGGCTTGCCGTCGGCATCCAGGTCTTCGATGGAGCCGGTGTCGGTGTCGAGCGGCATCCCCGGCAGGTCCTCACCTTGCAAGTCACTCTCGCCGAATCGTCCCCCCCCCTCGCAGATGCCATCCCCATCCCAATCGATCCTCGGCGGTCGTGTGGTGTCCGGTCCGGCGACCAAGACGCCGTCACTGGCGCGCAGGTACCCGAGCTGATGTGAGTACAGGAATCGTTCAGCCGGCTCGTTCAGCACCCAAATGTCGTCGATCAGACTTGAATTCGCCCAGACGTCCACCAGACCCGTATCCGTTACCTCGACGCACTTCAGTTCTGCCGGAGTTGACAGCGCAAACCGGGTAGCCGGTGCCGCCTCTATGTTGCGAATCTGGCTTGTCCGGAATACGCCGAAATCTGTTCGATACAGCAGATTCATCTGTGAATCGTACACCTTGATCCACACCGAATCGTCGGGTTCCGATCCGTCGGCCATGCCGGCTTCAAGCAGCAGTCTCACGCCGGTTGCCGTACTGCAGGGAAACGCCTCCGTGAAATAACCCCTGTGCGCGGCGCCGCTCAGCAATTCGTATCCACTGCCCGCTTGTTGCAGGTACCCCACGCGGTCTCCGGTGAACAACAACTCTTCGAGGCCGTCGCCGTCAAGATCCTGCCCTTCTGCAAAGATCGAAGAAATCTGCATCCCATCCGGCACGTCAAGACTGAACAGTGATTCGCCCCCGAAGGAGAATATACGCACCGCACGGCCGCTCTGCGCGACCAATTCCCGGTAACCATCGCCATCAAAATCCGCATATCCGAATACGGGCTGCTCGGACGCCGTCATCTCGACCGGATACCCCGGTACCGCATACGTCAACCGCGCGCGGAAACTCATCGTGTCCGCCACGTCGCTGAAATTCGTTAGTTCCAGATAGGTATATGAGCCGTCGTAAAGCTTGGTCGATGGATGCGAGCGATCCGTGAAACGCACGGGGGAACCGCCGTTGGCCGCCTTGTGATCAGCGTTCGCGCCCCACCACGCATCCTCTTGAATGCCTAATTCAGTGCCGCTGCCTGACGATGCAAAGCCGTATTCCCGGCCGATATCCTGCGCTCCGTCGGCCTCCACAAGATCAACGCCACGATGCTCACGGTCCGCGTTGACGCGGTTCGTGGGCAGCCCGACCTCAATCACTTCCTCATCAATATGCCAGATTAAAAGCCCGCTGCCCGGAATGCCGTAATCATAATGACTCGCGCGTACCGCCACTCTGAAACCCGTCTGGATGGCCAGATTACCGTCGCGGTCCATCTGCAGCTCTCGCCCGTCGCGATCAAACAGCGAAACGTGCCCAATCGAATCCGCGTCCGCGTCCCGATTCTCGAGCAGGTAGTATTCCGTAGGAGTAACGGGCAGCTTGATGATTTCCGGTAGATCGCCGGCGCTCCCAGTCCGCTTGATCCGCTGTGTCGTGATCGCCGCCGCGGTGTCGCTGCCGGGGATCACAATCTCCGGCGTGTCCCAGCCCATGTACAGGCGAGACCAGGCGTCCGGCAGCGCGGGCACCAGCGCATTGAGATTGCCCGAACCCTGATCCATCATCCCCCAGCGACCGATCCCGCTGCGACCGGTCTCGGTGTCAAACAGGTCGGGCAGACCCAGCCAATTCCCGAACAACTTGACGGAAATCCCGTTCAACGAAAGCTCAATGCCGTAGTCCAACGCTTCCTGTTGATTCTCGGCTTCCGGCAGCAACAAGCCGCTTGTCACGGCCGCGGGTAACCGCGAGCGATAGGGCAGCAAGTCGTTCTCCGAAATGAATGCCGATGGAATATCAAACGGAGTCGCGTCGTAGCCGAAGCTGAAGTCTTTGCCGACGCCAGCGTGGAAGATCACAAACGCATCGTACTGATCCAGCGGAATTCCCGCGGAGTCGGCCTTCCAGATTGCGTGCACAAACAGCTCGACCAGCTTGCTGTTCAACAGGTCCTGATCCGTATTGTAGTTGTAGTGCCACATCGGATGGTTAAGCCGCAGGACATTCGAAGCTCCCGGCGGATAGACCTCCAGCGCGCCGAAGTGAAGGTGTTCGTGTGACGCCACCCGAAAATAGTCGGCAATAAGGGCGAGGTGATCGGCGAAATACTGGCTGTCATGCGGCAGCGGATCGAAGTGCAGCGAATCCGGGAACAGCGATGCGTCCGCCATGAGTCCGGTTCCCGACGTTCCGGTAATGGCGTCCGGCTGAAACTCGACGCGAATGGCGCACACACGAATCGTATCCGAAAGCGGCCACGGTTCATCTACGGACAACGTGCGAGCTTCCGGAGGCGCGACAAGCGGGAACGCCGCGAACGACATCCCCGCTTGCCCAAGCGACGTGACGATCAGCAGGTGGATCAGCCGGAATTTCAAAGCGCAGGCGGGTTAGAGATCGACCGACAGTGAGTAACGCATCGTATCGGTCAGCGGGTGATTTTGCCCCGCCGTTAGATAACTGAAGTCGAAGCGATACGAACTGTACTTCAGAGACACACCGAACGTGTAGGGAAAGACCTTCCCCAGTTCGTCGTTCCAGTAGCCGGCGCGAAGCCCGACGAGGGTCGAATACCAGTACTCCGCCCCCATATTCCAGATCAACGACGGGACCAGATCGCCGTCACCCCACGCGCTGAAGAGCGCCTCGTAGAATTCATCCGACCGTCCGAACTTGTCCCGTTTCACCAACTCCTTGTTCACGTCAGATGCGATCGTCAGTCGGTTGTACTCCTGATCGATGATCCGGTACGCGAAGCCAACCTTCAGATTTGTCGGTAACGGGTCCGCCTGTGCGCGATCTATATACGCTACTTTGGGTCCCATGTTCGACAGGTTCGCGCCGAGCGACAAGCCGCGCAGCTGCGGCGACTTGTAGAGCACGCCGAGGTCTGCCGCGACGGCGGTGGCCGTACCCTTGCCGGCTTCCTGACCCGCACCCGTCGGAGACAAGCTGCTGTAGGCCAGTTTCAACCCCACACCCATCGAAAGGTGCCGATTAATCTGTGCGCCGTAAGTTCCCGTAACCGCGACTTCATAGGACGAGAAGGTCCCGAGCGTGCGCGCGTTCTCGTCGGTGCGGGTCGTCTCCCCGAGATTCAGAAAGATGATGTTGCCGCCGAAGGTGCCCCATTCAGGGACTTCGTACACGCCGCTCATGTAAGCGTAGTAGAGGTCCGACAGGTTGAATTGCGGCAGCCAACGAACATACATCATCGTGAACTCGCGGCCGTGCTGAAAGCCGAGTCCGGCCGGATTCCACCACGTCGCCGAAGCGTCGTCGGAAATCGCGACATAGGCTTCACCCATTCCTGCCGGACGCGCACCGGGCGCGATCTTGAGAAACAGCAGCGTCGCCTGACTGACGCTCGCGGCGTGCGCGACGCTCCCGCCCACGAGGACGGTCAGCGCAATCGCGCACATCAAGGTTTTCTTCATTCTGCCTCCTATGATCAATTGCAGTTCTTCTAAAACTTAATGCTCGCGCTCAGCGCAAGATAACCAACTTGCCCGTGGCCTCGGCCGATTGTCCATCTTCGTGTTCGGCCCGCACGCGATAGAAGTATACGCCGTTGCCCAGCAGATGCCCTTCGCGGTCCCGTCCATCCCACGGCAGATCCGCATTGCTGTTGAAGGCCGGACCGCGAGTGCCGAGACCGCGCTGCTCAAAGACGCACTTGCCCGACAGGGTGAATACCTTCAAGGACACACTGCGCGTTCCCGCCTGCGTAAGATAGTAGGTGAAGTTCGTTGAACCGCTCATCGGATTCGGCCAATTGAGCACGTCGGTGATTTGATAACCCGCCTCCCCCGACTCTCCCACCGTGAAGGAAAGCTCAATCTGGTTTAGATTGTTGAAAGAGTCCCAGGCCTCGATCAGCATCGTATGCGAGCCGGTCGCGAGCGGTCCCAGCGACCGCTCCAGCATTCCGGTCGTGTAGCTGTCGCGGTCGTAGTTGAAGAACGGGGTGAGGTCATCGACCTGCGCATCGTCGAGACGCACGGTCACGCGGTGACCGACTTCGCCCGAGAGGTTGATGCCGGAGCTGTCCGCCAGGCCCACGATCAATTTCGGTGACGGACTGACCAAATCGCCACTCCGGAATGAGGGCGTCTCGAGCCACGCCTGAATGCGCGGCGGGACCGTATCCGTTTCCGCCGCGGCAGCGCTCGCAATCAGCAGGTGATCCTGAATGCCGATGCCGTCCGCCGAATCAGCGGACAGACTATCTTTGCCGAAGAAGTACAGGCTGATCTTGGCATTGTTGCCACCGTACCGAACATCGCGCGGAACGCGAAAGCGTACGGTGAACTCACCGTTTACGATGCTCGCGGTGCCTCGAAAGATCGAGTTGCCCGGGAGAATTATGTACGATGAACCCCAGCCGCCGCCGCCCCAAAGATACAGCAGCGAATCTTCGGTATCGAACACGCGGGCTTCGACGACGCCTTGGAACGTTGACCAGCGCTCACCGCCTGAATCCCGCGAGACAATTCCATGCATCTCAAAGATCGAGAGCGCCTGAATCGAATCGCTGGCCTCGGTTACACGAACGAAATACTCGGGCGACGCCAGCCGCAACGCGGGATCGCCAAGCACGTGATAGAGGTCGTTGTTGGTATATGGCCCGTGTGCCGTCCATAGCGATTCGCCGAGACTGCGCCGCGAAGCCAGCCCCTGTCGAAAGATGTCGCGGTAGAACGACGCGGCCAGGGCCTGGTTCTGATTCGATCCGGTGAAGCGCGTCGCGGCGATGCAGGCGATAGCGCCATCCACTGGGTCACTCAACAAGAGTTCAGGGAAACAGCGTCCGATCGGGGCGTCGTAGAGCCCCCAACTGCACGTCGCGGCAACAAACACCGGCCACGTGCGGTAGTTGTCAAGCAGGTCCATGTCGCGATCCATCACGAACAGCTGCTCGTCCGTCCAAATCCGCGCGTTTCCGTGCCCCTGGAAATTCACCAGTAACGTCCCGCGATTAATGATGTCGATCAGATCCCGCGTGGCGTCGGGCTTAAAGCGACCTTGCGCCGAGACCCGGAACGGATAGAGACACTCGTAAGCCTTTCTGAACGTGAAATAGCGCGGGAGTACTTGATTGACCAGGGTCTCGGCCTGCAAGGTGTGCACCGACTCCGCCGGAACCCCGTTCTTCCACTCGTCATCGGCGGCGAATGTCGCCGTGTTCTTCCACGGACCGTAGAGCGGCTCGTTGGCGTATGCAATCGTCTTGTCGATGATCGCCGCCAGTTCCGCGTCGCTTTGCACCGGAAATCGCCCCGTGATGAGTTCCGGCAAAGCGCTGTTGCCGAACTTCACGAAGAACGCGTCGGTACACTTGTTCGTATCCTCCCACGGCGGCATCCAGTTGCGGTCGGCATTGGATTCAAGATTCCGATAATCATAGTCTCCGTCGCCCACAAAGAGCACATACTTGAGCGGTTCGGCAGCGCCATCGGGGCCGCGCCAGTGCTCAAATGCATACTTCAGGAAGTTACGGATGGCCACGGGATCCCGGACCCCCCACGCAAACTCGTCATAGATGTCGCCCAGCCGCACCCGCTTCACCAGCCCCGGCATCGGCTCCTCGCGATAGGTCTCATGGAACTCCTTCAGTGGTGCGAGTTCGTCGAACCAGTCGTCGTAGGTAATCATCACCATGCGCGCCGAGTTCGCGGGGTCACGCAGCGACGTGTAATCCGCCGTCCCATGACTGACCGCACCGCGAACCAGCGGGGTGCGAAAGCGGTCCCGATTCGACGCAAAATAGCGGCGCGGGCCGGACTGGTAACTCGAATCGGTCAGGACCGGACCCGTCGAGAGCCGGGGACGCAACGGATCGGTCACATCCAGTATGAACGATTGCGAGTTGAGATTCCCGATTTCGTAGCGGAAATACCCCGTGGCTGCGGGGGCGACAAAATGGAGAGTGCCGTTGGCCGTCGATAATTCGCGAATGAACTCGCACTCGAAGTAGTTCAGGTACACCGTAGCC
Source organism: candidate division KSB1 bacterium (assembly GCA_016214895.1). Taxonomy (NCBI): domain Bacteria; kingdom Pseudomonadati; species Candidatus Zhuqueibacterota bacterium. Next base: position 116,110 of record JACRMR010000008.1, on the reverse strand, counting down.
GTCGAGCCGTTAACGAACCTCACCACGTTATTGCCGGGGACGATGGTGCCGGCCGGCACATCAATGTAGAGATATGAATTGTATGTTCCGTCGAATACCTGCTCGCCATTCAGGTAGATGTCGAACAGACTACCCGGGCTGCCGTAAGACGACCCCACGAAATTCAATCGGCCTGCGGCGCCGGTCGCCGCGCTGAGGTTGATCGAAAACGTGCGGTCCTCGCCCGCCGCGAGCGTGGACATCATCCAGATCAGGCCCGACTCGGGCTGATCGGAAGGACCGCGGATGAACACTTCGCTCTCAACGTATTCGAATGCCGCGGAAGTTTGCTGAAGGACCGAGCTACCATTTCCGGTCGAAATGGGGGCCATCCGCAGGCCGTCAGGGCCAGTTTCGTCCACGCCGACAAAATAGACGTTCTCCGTGGAGAACGGGCTCTGATGAGCGACGTCATTCAAGTACGATTGGGCACAATAGTCATACCCCTTCAAACCCGTGCCGTAGAATATAATCAAGTCCGCGTCATCAAAGACGTTGTCGCCACCGTCTTCAACCCGAATCGCATTCTCTTTCAAGACTTCGTCCGGCAGAGCCGACGTGAGATTGTTGAGCAACCTTCCGCCGTTCCCGAATAGTTTGATCTTCGCCGAGGGAGAACCTGACAATTGGACGCCGCGCGAGCGCAATTGGCTGCCGCTGATCGAGTACACTCCGGTCTCTTCGAGCGTCAATCGATACAGCGGGAATTCCGGCCAGGCATCCAGCGCCGAACGAAGCCGCGCTCCGCCTGAGTCTCCGTCGCGCCACCACCGCGACGCGATCGTCCCGTTCGCCGCGATGTCCGCGAGCATTTTACTGTCGCGATCCCGCGGTGCCAGCTCCCCCGAGCTTCCGGAAAAGTCAACGCGGAGTTGTACGGACGACAGCAGGGTAGCAGCGGTATGCGATCCGCGCTGCAGCGCTACTTCGACGCGGGCAAACCGGAAGCCGCGCCAACTCTCAATCCGAGTGATCTCCGCCCATCCGACGAGAGCCGGCAGCGAGTCCTGGTCGGATGACGTGGACTGTGCCATGCCGTAGCGAGATGGCGCGGTAGTGACACCGCTAATGGTCAGCATCGGCGTCGAGCCGGGCGGGAGCACGACGTAGAAGACCCGGACAGGCTGTTTGGCTCCCGAGCCGGTTCGCCAGCCGCATTGCGCCCACGTTGGAATGCGATCCGCCGAATGGAGCGAATCGGATTCGACGAATTCAGGTTCAGGCGGCGAGAACGTCCAGACACAAGATTGGGCTGTCACGATCCGCGAGCTGACTTCAATTGTCTGCGGGTCAACAGTGGAAGCGGGACGCAGAATTACAGCCGGCGGCCGTGTGTCGGAGTCCGCTGCCTCGCCCCGCTCTGCCGCCTGCAGAAGTCCAGCGGGAGCACACAAAAACAACCCGATCAAGGCCATCGCGTTCCATAAAACACACGAAAGGCCGAACGAGAGCGCGTATCTCATTCGGCCGAAACCGGCTTTGGTTATTATTGGCAACATTCCCGCCCTCAAGAGATTCGACAAAGGAAGGACCCGGTGATTGTAAACTCCTGACCGCCAAAATCCTCTATCGAACGGACATCTAACTCCTCAACGATGAAGTGGGAACAGCCTGTTAGAACTAAGTATAGCAAATCCGAAACCAAAAGTCAAGTGCATACAAGCGCCAAAGTAAGCAGGACGGAAGATTTACCCCTGCAAACCCGAACTCGTGCCCGGCAGAGCCGGATCAATGTTCACCAGAGGGGGGAAGCTGGATCGCGCCAAACCAGTCGCTTCGGCACTCTGATTCGCTATCTTCGGTCCGGGCCAAGCCGGGGTGGACCAAACCAACCCGAAGCGCGCCCACGCACATCGGGCAGAACTGGGATCCGCATCCCCCAAGAAGTTCGGCCAGCGCCTCCTCGTCGGACATTGCCGCCCGGTAAGGTCGATCGGAGCGCATGGCGTCAAATGCGTCCGCAACCGTCAAAACCCGTGCTTCAATAGAAATCTCTGAGCCGCTCAAACCGAGGGGATATCCGGTGCCATCGTACCTCTCGTGGTGCTCGCGAACGATTCTGCGAACCTTTTCCAGAAACGGCAGGGGCTGGAGAATACTCTCGGTCATCGCCGGGTGCGTGGCCATCACCGCCCGCTCTTCCATAGTCAGCGGGCCCTTCTTGAGCAGGATCGCATCGGGGATCCCGATTTTTCCAAGGTCGTGAAGCACGCTGGCGAGCTTCAGGTCACGTTGGCTTTCGGCATCGAACCCCAGCACCTCCGCCATCAGCCGGCAGTAACGATATACCCGTTCACTGTGACCGCGGGTGTAAGTATCCTTGGCGTCAATCGCCGCCGTCAGCGACATCACGGTCCGAAGGTAAGCCTGCTGCAACTCGGTGTATAGTGACACGATCCGTTGCTGCTGCCGCTGTAGCGTCTGTTCGCCGCTGCGGATGCGGTCCGCCGCCTCGCGCAGTGTACGATCCTTCAGCGCGGATTCCTTGCGCAAGTGCTCATTAAAGCGCAAGACCTCAGTGGCCAGACGCTTCCGCTCGTCCGCCTGGCTGTGCTGAGCAATTGCCCGATTCACCGTCTCGCGCAAGGCAAGAACGTCCAATGGCTTGGTGACCAGTTTGAACACCTTGCCGCGATTGATCGCCGCCAGCGCCAGATCAACGTCCACGAGCCCGGTCATTAGAATCGGCACCGACGTCATGCCGCGAGCTGCCATGTCTTCGATGAAGTCCAGGCCAAGTCCGTCCGGCAACCGCTGGTCAGTGAGTACGACCCGAAATTGCTGCTCACGCACCAACTCGCGCGCCGCTCTGACGCTGCAAGCCGTGCCAATCGTGAGGTGAAAATCGCGAAGCGCCGATTCGACGACGCCGATGATCTCTTGCTCGTCGTCGATTACCAGCAGATCAAGAATATCTTGGTTCATGCTCTGAATCCGTGTCGAAGGCCATGGGTTGCGAAGTTACTGCGCTGCTTGGCCCGAGACCGCGCGCGCTGACTCCGATCTCGGCAAAGTCGGGGCCAGCCGCGGTCTGTTCACGTCAACACGGATTCGCCAATTGCCTCAAGAAAGATGTCCTCAAGGTCGTTCTTTCCAAACTGAGCACGAAGTTCACCGAGCGTTCCCCCCGCACACACCTGTCCGCGATGCAGAATCAGGATGCGATCACACAACTTCTCGGCTTCGCGCATAATGTGCGTCGAGAAAATGATGCACTTGCCCGCGTCCCGCGAATCGCGAATAAACCGCACGATCTGCGCCGCGGCAAGAATGTCCAGTCCGGCGGTCGGTTCATCAAAGACCAGAATCCCGGGGTCATGAACAATCGTGCGCGCAATGTTCACCCGCTGCTTCTGACCCGTGGACAGCTTGTCGCAACGACGCCCGAGGAAGTCCCGCATGTCCAGCGCATCGGCAATCACATCGATGCGCGCGCTGATCCGCGCGTCTGACAAAGCGTGCAACCGACCAAAGTACTCGATCATTTCCCGCGCCGTCAACCGACCGTACACGCCAGTGTCCGCGGTCATGAAACCAATCGACTTGCGGACTTGTTCCGGTCCAGTAACAACGCTGTGACCGGCGAGCACCGCGTCGCCATGGGTCGGAGTCAGCAGGGTCGACAGCATTCGCAGCGCGGTGGTCTTCCCCGCTCCATTCGTGCCGAGCAGTCCGAACACCTCGCCGGGGGCAGCCTCGAAACTGAGGTCGCGGCAAGCACGGACGACTTCGCCGAGGGAATCCGCGAAATCCTTGCCCAGGCCGGTGACCGTCACGAGTGACCCCATCTATCGCGTGGCGTCGGCGCCCGCCGGAATCCGCCGCCCGGTGACCACCGTTCGCTTCCAGTCGGGATTGTACACTTCACCCCGCAAGGTACTGTGAACCAACTCCATATCGCCGTATTCGTTGAAATCCACGAACACGAATATTGCCCCGCCCTCGAGGCGATCATATTGCCAGATTTCCGTGTTCAACTCCGCCGCGCCCATGTAGTTTCGATCCACCGCATCAGGTTCGCCGTGCTGAATGAAAACCCGGCCGCGATCGGTTTTCCATCCCGCACGGTGCAGAATCCCAAACCTGGCGTTGGTCTCTGTAACGCGAGCGAAGTACTTGTTCGCGGCATTCGGTTCATTGGCTTCGCGATTCACCCAATAAGTCCGGAGAAACTCGCGTTGTCCGCTTTCATTCAAGCGACGCACGCGCGCCAGCTCCTCCTTGGACAGCACGTATTTCATGAGGTCCAAAGCGCTGTCCGGAGCGATCACATCGAGGATGCTGGGTTCGCTGGCGAGAAACCGCTGGCGCATGGTTTCATCAAGCTCCGGCGTCCGCCCGCCGGCGAAATCGGCTTCCCGGAAAATCCAGAATCGCTTGTTGCTCACCGCTACCCGGCCGCTGCGAAAGGACTGGACCACGAGCTCCAGTTCGTAGGCCGCCGTGCGCAATGTCGCCACCGGGAATCCGTCAACGATCACGCCGGCCGTCCCGCCCGCGCGGTTGACTTTGCGCGAAGCCATCAGTTCGCGGCCATCATCCGCCCGTATCACCCGGCGACTGACGACGTAAGAATCCGGCAGCTGCGGATCGTAGTCGAGGCCGTAGGCTTCCGCGTAGTAATACAACATCGGCACACGCTCGCCGTAGAAGCCGGTCGCGTTCGGCAGCATGTGCACGCTGTTCTTAATGTAAGAGGATGAATGGACCGTATCAACTTCGAAACGACATCCGAGTTCGATATCGGACAGTACCAGTTCCGTACCCGACAGGGCCTTGACGTCAATCTCGTCGGTGATCGTTTCGCGCGGCCGCCACGCCCCTTGATAGAGAGTCGCCCGGACCTGATACCGGCCCGGGCGCAGATAGTAGCGAAACACGTGCGGAAAAAAGCTCCCGGACTCCAGCGTGTCCGAAACGGGACACTGATACGTTCCGCTGAACGTGTCGGACAGGACGGCTTCGGTACCGCTGATCAACTCTACCACCACATCGAAATCGGAGCTGACCGAGTCGCCCACGATTTCACCGAGCAGCGCGGACTTCTGAACCGCCGCATAAATCTCGACGAAGCTCAGGGAGTCATTTGTGCGAAACGAAGCGTAGTCGAGGTCCATCGTATAACCGCCGTGAGCGGACCGCAAGCCCATGGTGCACGCGACAACACATCCCAGTATCCAGTAACGCACGCGCATGCTGACGTTCTCCTCCTGTTCGTGGCTATGACGCCACTGCCGAAGGCAAGAGGCGCACGGAGACGAGCTTGGAAACGCCTTCTTCCTCCATGGTGACCCCGTAGAGATTGTCGGCAATCTCCATGGTCCGCCGATTATGTGTGATCAGAATGAACTGCGTCGTCTCCGCGTGCATGCGAATCACCCGATTGAACCGGTCAATATTCGCGTCGTCGAGCGGCGCGTCCACTTCGTCAAAGACACAAAACGGGGACGGCTTGACCTGATACAGGGCAAACAGCAACGCGATCGCCGTCATGGTCTTTTCTCCGCCCGACATGAGCGACAGCGATTTCAGGCGCTTGCCGGACGGATTGGCCCACAGAGTGATATCGGCATCGAGCAGATCCTGACCGCTCAGTACCAAATCCGCTTCACCGGCCGGGAAGAACTCCTGGAAGAGCCGCTGGAAGTGCGCGCGGACCGCCTCGAACGTGTGGAGGAACTGCGCCTGCGCCGTCTCATTAATTCGCTGAATCGTCTCTTCAATCGTCCGTTTCGCCTTCAAGAGGTCTTCGCGCTGGACGAGCATCGAATCCAAACGAGTGTTCTCCGTCTCGAATTCTTCGATCGCCATCAGGTTGACCGGACCCAGGCGCTCGATCCGCTCCCGCAATTCCTGCACCTGCTCGCCCGTGGATTCCGCCGTGACTTCCGGATGTTGCTCGACAAAATCCGGCGCGGTCAAGTCGAGACCATGGAGCGAGCTGGCCGAGGATAGCAAAGCGTCGAGCTCGCCGCGCAGCCGCGCGATCTCCAACTCGATCTTGCGTTCACCTTCCAGCTCGGCATCGTGCGTCTGGCGCAGGGTGCGCAGCCGCTCCTCCTGCGCCGATGTGCGACCGCGTAGCTCCTCCACGCGCGCAGACGCGGTATCGATGACCGCCGTCCAGTGGTCGCGCTGCTTCCATTTCGCGAGCAATTGCCCATCGATTTCCTGCAAGCGCGCCCGAATCCCCACCAGGTCCGATTCCCCCTGCGCCCGATTTGCCGTCGCCTGGACCAGGCTCTCGCCAATCTCGTCCAGCGTCTGTTCGATGCGCGTGATCTCGGCACGCGTCAATTCGACTTGATGCCGCGCCGCGTCGCGGCGGCGCTCCGCTTCGTGCTTGCGCTCGCGCGTGGCGGTCAGATTCTGTTGAGCCGTCGCCAGCCGCAAGGATACATCGCCGCCGGACGATTCGCCGGTCGTGACGCTCGCTTCGGCGGCCTGCACCGCGACGGTGAATTCGGATTCCTGCGATGTAGCGTGTGCGGTCTCGGCGTCAAGTTCCCTAAGCCGTGCCTCGATCGCGACCTCGCGCTCGGCGAGCGAGCTCAGTAACGTCTCGGTCTTGACCTTGTGCTCGCGCACACCGGCGCGTGCGGATTCAAGATCAACGAGCGTCCGTTTCGCGCCGAGGATCCCTTGCTCCAGCTCGGCCAACCCGGCACGCATGGTCCGCAGCAATGCGCGCGATGCGTCGAGTTCGGCCCGTTGACGATCGAGCTGCTCAGTCAACTCGCGGACCTGCGGAGCGAGTCCGATGTCCACCGGAGTGCGCGATTCTTCCGAGCCCAGATGATAGATGCCGAGTCCGGAGATCCACTGCCCGTCGAGCGCGACCACCGTGGCGCGATGGGCGCGCGCCCAATCCGATAAATGCAGCGCGTGTTCCCAGTGCTCGACAATGACGACACGACCGAGGTAATGACGCAGCACGGCCGACTCCACTCCGCCGTTCAACAAGCTCAGCGCCGTTCCGATCGCGCCCGCCGGCGGGTCGATCAACTGCTCTTCGGACCGCGTGAACTCCGCGAGCGAAATAAATGTGCCCTGCCCGGCCTGCTCGAGCCGCAGGACGTCAGCTGCGCGCAACGCCGCTTCTGCGCTCCCCGTGAGATGATAGTACGCCGCCGGACCCAAGACGGCCTGAAATGCCCGGCGATAGGGTTCCGCCACCTCAACGGTGTCGCCGAGGAGATTCACAACACCCGCAATTTGCCGATCGCGCAGTACACGAATACGCGCCTCAGCACGCGGCCCTTTGTCCGCCAGCGTCGATAGCAGATCAAGTTTCGAGGAGGTCGCGTCCAACATTGAGTTCTGATTGCGAACTCGCTCTTCGAGTTCGGCAAGCTCCTGCTGGTGCCGTGAGCGCTCAGCCTCCAAGGCCCGAACGCGGGCTTGCGCCTGCTCGACTTCGGATTCGGACTTCGCCCCGTCCGCTTCCGCGGCCTCAAGTTGGATGCCCAACGCGGCCCGCTGCTCGAGAATCGTCATGCCGTCGCGCCGCAACATTTCGCCGCGGCTCACCAGCGCGGCATGATGCGCCGATGCCTGGGCGTATGCCCGTTGAATTTCCGACAACTTGTGGCGCAGGCCACTGACATATTCCTGATGCGAGCGCGCCTGCGCCTCGACATCGCGAAGCTGAGCCGCGGCGACATCGAATTCCGCGTCCACCGTCTGCACCAGCGTTTCCGCGCGCTGTCGCTCCGTCTCCTGTCGCTCGCTTTGCCCCGCCTGTTCCTGCTGTCGCAAGACCACGAGTTCGCGCTTCTGATCCAGGAGAATCCGCTCGCGATCGGACCGCTCGATCAGCTCCTGACAAGATTGTTCGCGCGCCCGCAGCGCCGCCGCATCACTCTCGATTCGCGAAATGTCCTGAACCACGGCGGCCAGATCGCTCCGGCGCGCGGACGCTTCCTTGTCGGCTTCAATCTCGGCCGTGCGATACTCGATCAGCCGCGCCTCTTCCAGTCTCAACGCCGCCTTGACGGAATCAGACAGCGCCGTGGAGTCGCGCACCGCATGCTCGAGGGGCGTCACGTCGGTCACCAACCGTTGATAGCTGTGCCAGAGATTCGCGGTTTCGAGGCTTTTCAATTGCCCCGCCAGTTCGGCGTACTTGCGGGCGCGGATGGCTTGCCGTTTCAGCGACCCGACGTGGCGCTCTACCTCCGTAAGGATGTCCGCGAGGCGGAGCAGGTCTTCGTCGGTTTGCTTCAACTTCGCCTGCGCTTGACGGCGGCGAATCTTGTATTTGGCGACCCCGGCGGCCTCTTCGAACATCGAGCGGCGTCCCTCGCCGTCCTCCCGCAGTATCTCCTCCACCATCTTCAGCTCGAGAATGGTATAGAGATTCGGACCCATGCCGCTGTCATGCAATAGATCCGTGACATCTTTGAGTCGGCATTCGTGACTGTTCAACAAGTACTCGCTTGTTCCGTCGCGATACAGCCGCCGGGCGATCTCGACTTCGGTAAACGGCGAGCTGAGGAAACCGTTCTCGTTGTTGAGCACGATTTTCACTTCCGCGATGCCCGTCGCCTTGCGATTGACCGTCCCGTTGAAGATGACGTTCTCCATCCGGTCGCCGCGCAAAACCGACGTGCGCTGCTCGCCCATGACCCAGCGGAGCGCGTCCACCACATTGGACTTCCCGCAGCCGTTGGGACCGACGATGGCCGTGATGCCCGCGGCGAACGTCAGCGTTGTCGGACGCGCAAAGGACTTAAAACCGGAAATGGAGAGGGAGACAAGCTGCACGGAATTTGCTGTTGCTTGAGGGGGAGTCTAATTCGCCTTCCTGCTATCGAGAAGTTCGCGTACTAATTCTGTGGCGACCGCGGGATTCGCGCTCTTGTTCGTCGCCTGAATCACCCGCCCGACAAGGAATTTCACCAGTTTGTCCTCGCCGGGCTTGTGCTTGAGCACCGCGTCAGGATTCTGCTCCAGCACCTGTTCGACGATCTGGCGCAGCACTCCGCGGTCCGAGATTTGCCGCAAGCCGCGTGCGCTAATGATGGCGTCAGGCTCTGCTCCGGTATCGGCGATCTCCTTGATTACCGCCGACGCGCCGGTGAATGAAATCGTCCGATCGAGTTGGTAACTGATGACCTTCGCGAAACTCGCGGCCGGAACTTGCTGACTGAACTCCGCCGGCGACCAGCCCCGCTCGTTCATGATACCCGAGGCGACCGTCGCGTAGAAGCTGGCCACGCTTTTCGGGTCAGCGCCGAAGTCCTGCACTAATTCTCGCACATAGGGTACATGACCGGCGCTGGAAAACAGGTACTGCACCTGCTCGCGATTCCACCCGTGTACGGCCATCAACTCCGCTTTAAGCTCGCGCGGCGTCAGCCACATACTGGCCCGTACGCCCTCAATGTACTGCGCGTCAAGCGTAAGCTCGGGAAGATCCGGCTCCGGGAAGTAGCGGTAATCGTCAGATCCCTCCTTACGGCGCATCTCCCGCGCGATTTCCGCTCCCTCGTCCCAGAGCAACGTCATCCGCTTCACGGTCTCGCCCGCTTCGTACCGCTTGATCTGCCACTCGGACTCTGCGACAATCACCTGCTCGAGATTCGAGATCGAATTCAAGTTCTTGACTTCGCGTCGCTCATTGAAGTCGAGCTCCCCCGCTCGGCGGACCGAGATGTTGGCATCGCAACGCAGGGAGCCTTGCTCCATGTTGCCGTCGCAGACGTTGATCGCGCGCAACCAATCACGGACCGTCCGCACATAGGCTCCGGCTTCGGCCGGCGATCTCAGCTCGGGCTCACTGACGATCTCGACCAACGGAACTCCGCAGCGATTCATGTCCACCACCGTGGTCCCGTCCGCAAGATGCTGCGACTTGCCGGCGTCCTCTTCGATGTGGGCACGGGTGACCCGAATGCGCTTTGTCTCACCGCCCAGCTCGAATTCAACAAATCCACCGGTACTAAACGGCTCGTCGTATTGCGAGATTTGGTAGCCCTTCGGCAGGTCCGGATAGAAGTAGTTCTTGCGGTCGAACTTGGAATGCGGGTGAACCGTCGCGCCCAGCGCCAGCGCCAGCTTTGTCGCCTGCGACACCACCTCCTCATTCAGCACGGGCAGGGCGCCCGGCATGCCCAGACACGTCGGACACACCAACGTGTTCGGCGCGGCGCCATACTGATTCGGACAACGACAGAAGGCTTTCGTACGCGTGACCAATTGCGCGTGGATCTCGAGACCGACGACAACTTCCCAACTCATGCCGCGCCCCAACCCAACGCTTCGATCTCGGCGCCCAACGTCAGAATCCGCCGCTCCGCGAAGTGCGGACCCTGAATTTGCAACCCAATCGGCAAGCCCTGCGAGTCCTCGCCCACGGGCACACTCACCGCGGGAATCCCCGCGAGGTTCGTCGGCACGGTAAACACGTCGGACAGATACATGGCGACGGGATCGTCCGCACGCTCGCCGATCTTGAACGCCGTCGTCGGCGTCGTCGGACTGATGACCACATCGACATCGGCAAACGCCCGCTTGAAATCATCGACGATCAGCCGCCGTACGCGCTGCGCCTTCTTGTAGTAGGCGTCGTAATAGCCTTCGGAAAGCACATACGTACCCATCATGATGCGGCGGCGCACTTCCGGTCCAAACCCCGCCCCGCGGGTCCGCTCGTAGAGATCGAGCAGGGTCCCACCGTCAGCATGTCGGAATCCGTAGCGAACCCCGTCAAAGCGGGCCAAATTCGAACTCGCCTCCGCCGTCGCCAGAATATAGTAAACCGGTATGGCGTACTCCGTATGCGGTAACGAGACCTCGGTTACCGTGTGCCCGCGCTCGCGAAGCTGGTGGACGACTTCGCGAATTCGAGCTCCAATCTCCGAGTTGAGCGCGTCCGAGAAATACTCCCGCGCGAGTCCGACGCGCAGTCGCGGACCGACTTCAGTCGCATGAATCTGATCGCGGTCCACCGGCTCCGGCGAGCTGCTCGAGTCTCTCTCGTCAACGCCTGCCATCTCACGCAGGATCAACTGCGCGTCGGCACACGTACTTGTGAACGGCGAAATCTGATCGAGGGATGATCCAAATGCCACGAGTCCATAGCGACTCACACGGCCATAGGTCGGCTTCAGCCCCACAACTCCGCAAAAAGCGGCGGGTTGGCGAACGCTGCCGCCCGTATCACTCCCCAGCCCCGCATGCACCCAACCGGCTGACACAGCGATCGCGCTGCCGCCTGACGATCCGCCCGGGACGCACTCCGGACAACGCGGATGCCGCGCCGCTCCGAAAGCAGAATTCTCGGTGGATGACCCCATCGCAAACTCATCAAGATTCGTCTTGCCGATCAGAATCGCACCGGCACGTTCCAGCCGTTCAATTGCGGTTGCGGTGAAGATACTCTCGAATCCATCAAGGATTCTTGATGCACATGTAAGGCGCGTCCCGCGAATCGCAATATTGTCCTTGACGGCGATCAACCATCCGCCCAGCGGCAAGTCGTCACCCCGCAACAAGGCATCGCGCACCTCGACTGCCTGCCGACGCGCGCGCTCCTCCAGAAGGTGGATAAACGCGTTGAGGTGTGCTCCCGCCCGTGCCAGACGCAGCGAGGTCTCAACCGCCTCAGGAATCGCTGCGGGGTGGCTCCGGAGCTGGGCGTGGCTCGGCAGCGGGGTTGGCATACGGGGTGATCCGGGGGGAGGAAGTTTCAGTGGAAGCTGGCTTGTACTGCTGCGGAGTTCCCGGTCGCGCGACCTCATCAATCGACGAGCTGATGTCGCGCTGTATCGACTGCGTGGCGCGCCGGAATTCGGCGAGTCCGCGCCCGAGGTTTCGCGCCAGCTCCGGCAAACGCTTGCCGCCGAACAGCAGCAGCATCACCAGCAATACAAGGAATAGTTCGGAGCCGCCGAGGTTCACGGGGTGCCCGGGAGTGAGGGTGAGCCTAAGATTGCAAACGCGGGTGCAGCCCGGCCCAGGCTGCCATGGAATGAAACACGTTGGCGCCATCCGGGCGCGAAATCAGCGGATCGGTCGCGCGTTCCGGATGCGGCATCATGCCCATGACATTGCCGCGGCGATTCATGATGCCCGCGATGGCATTGGTGCTGCCGTTGGGATTTCCGTCGGGTACGTCACTACGTACCGGACCGGTGTAGCGAAATAAGATGCGATGCTCGCGTTCCAATTCAACGATAGTCGCGGCATCGGCGACGTAGTTACCCTCGCCGTGTGCGATGGGAAGATCGATCAAATCGCCCGCGGCATATCCCCCGGTGAATGCCGTGTCCGCGCGCTCCACGCGCAGGCTCACCAAGCGCGAAACAAACCGCAAGTGCGAATTCCGAACCAGGGCGCCGGGGAGGAGTCCCGCTTCGCAGAGAATCTGAAAGCCATTGCAGATGCCGACCACAAGTCCGCCGCCGTCCGCGAAAGCCCGAATCGCGGGCATAATCGGTGAGAGTTTGGCCAATGCGCCGCAGCGCAGGTAGTCGCCGTAAGAAAAACCGCCAGGAATTACCACCGCGTCACATGGCGGCAAAGTCGTCGTTTTGTGGAACACCGGCTTGACATCAAAACCAAGCACGTCGCCGAGCGCATGCCAGGAGTCGCGGTCGCAATTCGAGCCCGGAAACGTAACCACTGCCCAAGTCACGGCAGCTCGACCCGGTAAGATTCGATGACGGGATTTGCCAACAGTTTGTCGCTGATGTCGATCAGCATGCGCTCAAGCTCGTCATGTGGACGGTCCTCGACTTCAAACTCAATGTACTTCCCGATGCGGACATCGCGAACTCGCTCTTCACCGTGCGATTGCAGAAAACGACAGACCGTCTGCCCCTGCGGATCCAGCACTCCATCCTTGTACGTGACGTAAACTCTGGCTTTCATCGCCGACCTCGATGCACGGGAACCGGTTCGGCATCCAGATCATCCTCTAACGCACCGTCCCGCGCTCCGCGATGGCGCCCGGCAATCGACTTCGCGCCGGCGACGGCAAACGCGCCGACCACCAGCACCGCCAACGCCGGAAACGTGTTCTGCGGCGGGTTGATCACCATGAAGCCCAGGCATACCAACAAGAACGACACCTTGACCAAATTGTAGCCCGGCTCACGCAGAGTAAAGCGCGGCAAGCCCGGCAGTGGCAGTCGACTGATCATCAGGGCGCAAGTCGTGAGGACCAGCCCGGCCAGCACGTTAGAATCCATGATCGCGTCCCAACGACTGAAACTCATCACCACAAAGGAGGCGATCAGGCAGGCATGTAACGGCGAACTCAAACCGATGAAGTCGTGATGACCGCCGGAGGTGGAAACGTTGAATCGCGCCAGGCGAACCGCCACCGCCAGCGCCGGAACAAAGGCGACGATCAACCCGGCAATGCCGAGATCATTGAACGCCGCGGCGTAGATCAGCGCCGCCGGTGCGACGCCAAATGAGACCATGTCGGCCATGGAATCAAATTGAATCCCGAACTTCGATCCGCCGCCGAACAGCCGCGCGGCCTTGCCGTCAAAGGCGTCAAGTACCGCGGCAAACAGTATCAACCACGCGGAAATCTGCGGATGTCCGTCAAACGCCGCGATGATCGCGAAAAAACCGCAAAACAGGTTTCCCGCGGTCATGATATTGGCAGGCCATTTCTTCATGGCTTCTCCTCATTTGGAAACTCAGCAATTACGGTCGCGCCGGCGTACACACGTGCTCCGGCCTGCACGGCGATCCGAGCATGCGCCGGCATGTACACGTCCATCCGCGACCCGAAGTAGATCAGGCCGAAACGATCCCCCGTGCGGACGGCATCCCCTGCACGAATGCGGCAGGATATCTTGCGCGCCACAAGTCCCGAGACCTGTCGCCATGATACCGTGCCTTGATCCGTGGTCGTCTCAACCTCGCAACGAGCGTTGCCTTCCGCGGCCGCCGGACTGCCGGCGTGGAAATATTTCCCGGGCTGCATGACGATCCGCGCAACCGTGCCGCCGTAAGGTACCCGATTGACGTGCACGTCAAAAATCGAGAGAAAGATCGCCACATGCTGACGACCGTCCGCAAGTGCCTCCGCGACGATCACCTTCCCATCGGCCGGCGCCACGACCGCCCGGGAATTCCCCGGACTCGTGCGAGTCGGATCACGGAAGAATAGCAAGACCGAAACCGCCAGCACCAAAGCCACCGCCCCCCAGATCGCCGAATTCGCGCTGCCGACGGCGCGACTCAACACGATCAGCAGAATGCCGACCAGCAGCGGCGGCATGACCAGCGGCCAGGCCTCAGAGGCAAATCTCACTTGACTTACGCTCCAGATTCGAGCTATACGGCGCGCGTCAGGCGATCGTACAACTCGCGATAAACCTTCTCCACGCTCGCGAGGTCCTGAATGTACTTTTCCCGCTCCAATCGGCGATTCCGCTTGCGGTCGAAATAGCGGCTCGTATCGGGCGAGATCTCGTCACCGATATAGATATTCTCGCCGCTCATGCCGAATTCGAGCTTAAACTCGATCAGCTGCAAGCCCCGACGCTCGAACAACGACTTCAGGATCGCGTTCGCCTTCGACGCCATGCGGCCCATCGCGCGCATGTCGTCCGGCTTCGCATAGCCCAGCGCCAGCGCGTGCGTCTCATTGATCATCGGATTTCCCAGTCGCGGGGACTTCAGAAAATACTCGATGATCGGGAAGTCAATCTGATGTCCGTCCTCAAGCTTGAACCGCTGCGCCAGCCGTGAGGAGATCGCGTTGTAAACGACGACCTCGATCGGAATCATCTTCAGCCGCCGCACCAGCATGTCGTTCTTTCCGATGCGCTCGACAAAATGCGTCGGCACATGGTAGTTCTCGAGATATTGGAACAGAAACGTCGCGATGCCGAGATTGACTTCACCCTTGCCCGGCACGATCGTCCGGCTGCCGTTCGGCTGAATGATGAAATCGTCGGTATATTCCAAAACGGCAAGGTTCTCACGGTCCGTACTGTACAGCCGTTTGGAACTTCCCTCAAAAAGCAGATCCCTTTTCTCCAAATTCGGCTCCCAATTAGACCGTACCCAGCTCTTTAGTCCAACAATCCCAACCGGCGATAAACGAGATCCGCCATGTCGTAGCGCGGCTCAACAACCAGCAATTCAGCAAGCGCTTCCGGCCCCAGGGCGGCGACGACCTCCGCATCCGCGGAAATCTGCTGACGCATCGGCGCGCCGTTCTGCTCGGCGAATAGCGCCGCCGCTTGCACGTGCTGGTAGGCGCGCTCGCGCGTCCAGCCGGCCTCCGTCAACGCCAACAATATGCGCTCCGAAGCCAACGCGCCGCCGGTCAACTCCAGGTTCTGCCGCATTCGCTCGGGCCGAATGTCAAGGCCGTCCAACACCCGAATCAGCAGATGCAGCATGTAGTCCAAACCAATGAACGCGTCGGGGAACACCACGCGCTCCGCCGACGAATGCGAGATGTCCCGCTCATGCCAGAGCGCGATATTTTCCAAGCCCACCAAAGCGTAGCCCCGCATCAGCCGCGAGATCCCGCACAGACGCTCACACAAAATCGGATTGCGCTTGTGCGGCATCGCCGACGATCCCTTCTGCTTGCGACCGAACGGCTCGTAGGCTTCACCGACTTCCGTCCGTTGCAGATGCCGAATCTCGGTCGCGATCTTCTCAATTGACGCCGCAATCAATGCGTGCAGATTCAGGAGTTCCGCATGGCGCTCACGACCGACAATCTGCGTGCTGACCGCGGCCACGCCCAAGCCGAGCCGACCCATCACCGCTTCTTCGAGCGCGGGATCGGTGTGACCGAAGTTGCCGACCGCGCCGGACAACTTGCCAACCAGCACGCGTTCCAGCGTCTGTGCGATCCGGGATTCGTGACGGCCGAATTCATCGTCCCACAACGCGAACTTCAGTCCGAACACCGTGGGTTCCGCGTGCATGCCGTGGGTCCGCCCCACCGTCGGTGTGCGACGATGATCTCGGGCCAGCCGCTGCAAGATCACACGCACCGCCGCGATGTCTTCGATGATCAGGTGGGAAGCGTCCCGAATTTGCAGTGCGAACGCGGTATCGACGACGTCCGACGAGGTCAGCCCCAGGTGAACATAGCGGGACTCCGGTCCAACGTGGTTGGCAATCGACGTCAGGAACGCGATTACGTCATGCTGAACCTCCGCCTCGATCTGATGAATCTCCTCAATCGAGAAGTCCGCGGTCGCCCGAATTCGCTCCAACGCCTCGTGCGCCACTTCGCCGCGATCGGCCCGCGCCTCAAGCGCCGCCAACTCCACCTGCCACCAGCACTCGTATCGATAGCGCTCCGTCCACAACCTGGCCATGGGCTCGCGCGAATACCGCTCGATCATCGGCTACATACCCCGTGCTTCGCTGTTCGGCAACGCCGCCAAAATCAGCGGAATCTGCAAGAGCTTGCCGCGCCGCGAAATCTTGAAGCCAATGCGGTCGCCCACGCGCAAGTCCGTATTCTTGAAAAAGTCGCCGGCCGCCACGGCATCGACAATCTTGCGCCCGTTGATCTCCAGAATGATGTCCTCGATCTGAATCCCGGCCTTCGCCGCCGGACTGTTGCGTTCAACCATCGTCACCACCGCACCCTGGAGTGAATCCATGCCGTTCAGCCGGGCGCGGATCGGCGATACGTTTTGCGCGCGAAGGCCGACCCAGAACTCACGATTGACGCCGCCACTTCGCAAATCATTGATCGCCGCCAGAATTCTGTGCGCGGGAATCGCAAAGCCCACCCCGACCGAACCGCCGGATTCCGAGAAAATCAACGTGTTCATACCCATGGCGATGCCCTCCGCGTTGATCAACGGACCGCCGGAGTTGCCGTGGTTGATCGAGGCGTCGGTTTGGATCATGTCGGTGTACAACCGGCCATCGATCGGACTTTCAAAATCACGATGCAGCGCGGAAATCACTCCGACGGATACCGACGGCTGATCGTTCACGTCGAACAACCCGTAAGGGTTGCCGATCGCAAGCGCCCATTCGCCTACGATCGCGTTCTCGCTGTCACCCAGCGGGATGCTGGGCAAACCGCTGGCCTCGATCTTCAACAACGCCATGTCCAGGAGCGGGTCCGTGCCGACGATCTTCGCATCGTACTTCTTGCCGCCCGTCGTCGAGACGACCACTTCGGCGGCGTCCGCGACGACGTGTTGATTCGTGACAATGTACCCATCGGAGCTGATGACGAAGCCGGAACCGAGGTTGTGAACCTTCTTCTTGATCGTGCGCGGAAAAAGACGCTCGTCAAACATCATCCAAACCATCGGATCCGAAGACATCAACGGGTTCGCGACTTCCTTGACCTGAACCACATTAATGCCGACAACCGCGTCACGTGAACGCGCGATGGCGCGCGTAATCGCATTCTGCCGGCTTTCGGTAATCTCGCTGTCGATACTCTGGAACGGCGGGATTTCCGCCGGGCGATCTTCGCCGCGACTGACCGAGGGCGTCACCGCCCGCAACGCGCTGGTGGTGGCGGCTTGCTGCTCAGACGTCTGCTCCCGCAGTTCAGCAATCGCCGTCTCCAGAGCTTTGTTGCGATAATACTGATAAAAGATCAGCAGTCCGGCAATGAGTCCGATGGCGAAAAAATTGATAAAGCGAGACACGTTGTCGTTCCCCGATTATGATCGCGTATGAATCGTTGGCACCCACGGCGCATAGCCCACACCCGTCAGGACTAATCCGGCGGCCGGAACTTTCATTCCGGAGTTCCGAACATCATGCGAGTTCAGGATTTCCGTCACCGACTCCGGGCCAATCTTTCCACGACCTACGTTCGCAAAGGTTCCGACAAGCAGCCTTACCATCCCGTGCAAAAAGCGATTCGCCGCGATCCTAAACACATAATTATTATCATCTTCTTCCCAATCGATGCGATAAACGTCCGACAAATAGTGCTTTTCGGCCGGAGATTCGTGCGCGAACGCTCTGAAACTATGAGATCCCCGCAAATAACCGGCCGCCTCATTCATTCTCTCTACATTCAAGACCCGGGGCAGGTACCAACTATACGCCCGCCCGATCGATCGGGGCGACTTGGAGATACAATATTCGTAACTTCGCCACTTTGCGCTGAACCGCGGGTGCCAATCCGATTCGGCCTTGCTGACCGACAAAATCCGCATATCCGGCGGCAGGTGAGAATTCAGCGCACGAACCGCCGTCGCCGGTTCTCGCTCAACATCAGTTCTAAACCCCGCGACTTGACCCGTCGCATGTACCCCGGCATCCGTACGACCGGCGGCTGAGACCCTGATGCCAGCGGAATACAACCGAGCGACCGCGTCTTCCACGCATCCTTGGACCGTGCGTTCACCGTCCTGCCACTGCCAACCCGAGAAATCCGTGCCGTCGTATTCAAGATCGAGTCGGTAATTCCACTTTGGACGCGCCGCGTATATCATGCTGTCCCCACTAAATCATCAGCGCGGCCACACAGGACGTTACGATGACAATCGCCTCGATCCAATCCCAGGCGCCTGCGCGCAAGTCCCGCATATGCGTGCGCAGTACATTTGGATCATAGCCACGGGCTTGCAGTGCCAGCGACGTCTGATCGGCTCGTCGGAACGCGGATACAAGAAGCGGAAACAACATCTTCTGGAGCGCTCGCAATCTGCCGACCCGTCCATGTCCGGTCGCGACGCCCCGGCATTCCCAAGCCAGCCGAATCCGGCCGAATTCGCCGCGCAAGGTCGGCACGAATCCCAGCGCCATCGTCACGACGAGTCCAAGCTGCGAGAGCTTCCGCTTCATCCGGTGCCCGCCGAACCTCGTCCGTGACAGCCACCGCCCGTATTCGTCGGCCGGGTACGCCATCAACACGAGCGCGCTGCTCATCACCACGCACGACAGCCGCGCCACGAGCAATACTCCCGCCGCGACGCCCGCATGCAGGGTGCCGGTTGACCCGGTAGCATCGGGAGGGGCGATCGCCGTTGATAGCACCTGAATCGCGAGCGCAAACACCAGGAATGGCCACATACGGAACAGGGAACGGGCCAGTTTCCGAGTCTCGACCCCTGCCAACACAGAGGCCGCTAAAACCATTATTAACAGTATCGTAAATCCAGCCCAGTGCGTCACGAACGGCGCGGTCGCGACCAGCGCAAGGCAACCCGAGAGGATCGCCGGCGGATTCGGCTTTCGCAGTCCGGCCCGCCTTGACACCGTGATCTCGCTCATTGAAACTATGTAAGATACGAACTTTTGGGGGGATAGTCAAGCCGACCCCGACCCGGCCTGAAGCGCAGAAGGCACGCCGTGTTGAATGGCGCGCCTTCATGTGTCACAGGAAGTACCGTCCACTATGCGAAAAAAAAATCAGTTTCAATTTGACCGTTCTCGCTCGAGTCTGATCCGTGAACGGCATTCGCTTCAATGTTCGTTCCGTAAAGCTTGCGGATCGTACCGGCGTCAGCTTTCTGCGGGTCCGTCGCTCCAATTACTCTGCGCCAATGCTCGACAGCGCCCTCCCGCTCCAGACGTCCTGCCACCACGGGCCCGCTGGTCATGTACGCGACCAACGCGCTGAAGAACGGCCGCTCGCGGTGAATCGCGTAAAATGACTCGGCCTGCTCGCGCGTGAGTCGCAGATAGCGAAGTCCGGTAACCGCGAACCCTTCTCGTTCGACCCGGGCCACGATGTCGCCAATATGTTTGGCGGCCACCGCGTCGGGCTTGATGATCATCAGAGTCTTTTCCATCCTGCCGAAATGATACTCCAGTGGTTTACATCTTGGCCAACGCTTGTTCCATAGTCGATCCCATGTCCGCCGGAGAATCCACGACATGGATCCCCGCCCGCCGCATCGCCGCGACCTTCTCCTTCGCCGTACCCTTGCCCCCCGCGATGATTGCCCCCGCGTGACCCATTCTGCGTCCCGGAGGTGCGGTCTGGCCCGCGATGAATCCTACGACCGGCTTCTTGAATTCACTGGTCACGTACTCCGCAGCTTCCTCTTCGGCGCTGCCACCGATCTCGCCGATCATGACAACCGCGTCCGTATTCGGGTCCGCATTGAACAGCCGCAGAATATCGGTGAAACTCGAGCCATTCACCGGGTCGCCGCCGATACCAATGCACGTGGACTGACCAATGTCGTGATCGCTCAGTTGCTTCACCGCCTCGTAGGTCAGCGTGCCCGAGCGGCTGATTAACCCGCAGCGTCCGGCTTTGTGAATGAACGCCGGCATGATCCCGATCTTGCCCACTCCGGGAGTAATAACACCCGGGCAGTTCGGACCGACCATTCGGCTCGCGGACGTGCGCAACGCCTGCTTCACTGTCACCATATCCTGCACCGGAATCCCCTCGGTGATCGTCACAATCAAGCCGATCCCGGCATCGATCGCCTCAAGGATCGCATCCGCCGCAAACGCCGGTGGCACAAAAATCACCGTCGCATTTGCGCCCGTCGCGCCTACGGCGTCGCCCACCGTGTTGAAAATGGGAAGCTTGCCCTCCCACTGCTGACCGCCCTTCCCCGGCGTGACTCCGCCCACTACCTTCGTATTGTATTCGAGCATCTGTCCGGCGTGGAAAGTGCCTTCCGACCCGGTGATACCCTGCACGATGACTTTCGTCTGTTCGGTAAGTAAGATCGCCATTTTTTGTTTCGCTACCTCGAGGTTCCTGTCGCCGCGCTAACGGCTTTCTTCGCTGCATCCGTCAGCCCCTTCGCGACCACGAAGCTCAACCCTGAATCCTGCAGCATCTGACCGGCGACGTCGGCGTTCGTCCCCTCCAACCGGACCACGATCGGTACGGCAATGTGGGTTTCCCTCGCGGCGTCTATCACTCCGCCTGCCACTCGGTCACAACGAACGATGCCACCGAAAATGTTCACCAGTACTGCCTTGACGTTCGGGTCCGACAGAATGATCCGAAAGCCCGACGCCACGGTCTGCGCGTTCGCCCCGCCGCCCACATCAAGGAAATTGGCCGGTTCGCCGCCGTGCAGCTTGATAATGTCCATCGTCGCCATCGCCAATCCCGCGCCGTTCACCATGCAACCCACATTGCCGTCAAGTTTCACATAGTTCAGATCCGCCTTCGACGCTTCAATCTCGGCCGGGGCCTCTTCCGACAGATCGCGCAGATCCGCGTAGTCCGGATGCCGGTAGAGCGCGTTGTCGTCAAAGTTCACTTTTGCATCAAGCGCAATCACGCGATGATCTCCCGTGACAATCAACGGATTGATCTCGAGCAGGCTGCAATCACTCGCCACATACGCCTTGTACAGCGCGTCAAAACACTTCGCCCCGGACTTGTAGGCGTCGCCCGTCAACCCCAGCGCAAAGCCCAACCGGCGAGCGTGATGCGGCCGAAACCCCGTTTGCGGATCGATGCTCACCTTCACGATCTGCTCCGGAGTCGTCGCGGCCACCGCTTCGATGTCCATGCCGCCCGCGGTGGACACCATGAACACATTGCGCGATGTCGAACGATCCAATAAGATGCTGGCGTACAGCTCCCGCGCGATGTTCATGCCTTCTTCGACCAGCAACCGCCCCACCTTCTTTCCGGCCGGACCGGTCTGATGCGTAACCAGTTGCATTCCAAGAATCTTCCCGGCCAGTTCTTTGACCTCGACTTCGCTCTTGGCCAGCTTCACGCCCCCGCCCTTGCCCCGGCCACCGGCGTGAATCTGAGCCTTGACAACCACCGGATAGCCGCCTAAACCCCTCGCCGCCGCGAGCGCTTCCTCAACCGAGAATGCCACCGCCCCGCGCGGGACAGGCACTCCGTACTTCCGCAGAATCTCTTTGCCTTGATGTTCGTGTATGTTCATAATCGATTTTCCGCGTTCAACCGTGAACGCCTATGCTAATCCGGCAGAATGGTCGTTCCACTCTTGCCATCCATGCTTTCGATTAAGCGTGAGAGCGCGCAGATCACCACGCGCTGCCCGCCCGTTTCCAAAAAGTTCAGCGCCGCCTCGACCTTCGGACCCATGCTCCCCGCCGGGAAGTGCCCGTCGCGCAGGTAGTTGGCTGCCTCGCCGGCGCGCAGTGACTTCAGGTCGCGTTGGTCCGGCTTGCCGAAGTTCAGAGACACGTATTCGGCATCCGTCAGAATGAAGAGCTCCTGCGCCCCGATATCGCGTGCCAGAACCGCCGAAGCGCGATCCTTGTCGATCACGGCGTCCGCACCTTCCAGCCAGCCATCTGCCTCCGGATAGACCGGAATCCCGCCGCCGCCGGCCGCGATCACGATGGTCCCACTTTCCACGAGCTGTCTGATGCGATGACCGTTCAAAATCTTCAGCGGCCGCGGACTTCCGACCACTCGACGCCAGCCGCGATCGCCGTCGCGCTTGATCGACCATCCTTCCGCGTCCGCGAGTCGATGCGCTTCGCCCTCGCTGTAGAATTGCCCAATGTACTTTGTGGGGTTGGAAAATGCCGGATCCTTCGGCTCGACGAGCACCTGCGTAACAATCGTTACGACCTCGGGCTGGAGTCCTGCGCGAAGCAGCACGTTCTGTAAACACTGCTCGATCATGTAGCCCATTCCGCCTTCAGTGTCCGCGACGATCACACCGAGCGGCAGAATCGGCGCCCGGGTCTTGGAAAGCTCAACCCGCAGTAAAGCGTTGCCAACCTGGGGCCCGTTGCCGTGCGTGATCGCCAAGTGATAGCCACGCCGCACCAATTCGACAACACCGGTCAACGCGGAGCGCGTGTGCCGAAACTGATTCGCGATGGTATCCGGTTCATTGGGGCTGGAGATCGCGTTGCCGCCCAGCGCAACTACCGCCGTCCGCGCGGATTTGTGAAGATTTGTACTCAATCGAGCTACGGTAATTTGTCCTTCACCAAATCATGATCGTGCTTCCGCAAGCTGCTAATATAGCGCTCTTCGCGGCGAATGTCAAGCCCCGCTCGCGAGGATTGCCGCCCGCACCTGCTGGTCGCGCTCCCGCTCCAGACAATCCACAGCCTCCGCGGATTGCTCCCACGCTGCGTACAATTCAGACAATTCTCGTCGAATCGACTCGTATTCGGCCAGCAGCTTCTTGTATGAATCGCCGTCGCGCATCAGTGATTCCGTGGCCAGTTTTGATTCAAGGTCGGCCTTGCGTGACTCATGCCGGTCAATCTCCGACTGAACACGTTCGAGCGTTTCCCGATGCGCTTTTAGTTGCCGCGAATAGCGATTGCGAATCTCGGCTTCCAGACGCCTGCGGTCCCGGCTCTTCGGCGCCGCGGGATCGCGCGCTTCTACCGGAATCCGACCCGCCCCCGCCGCGACGGGATCACCGTTCGAGGCTGCCTTGCGACGGAGAAAGTCAGACAGGTTTCCGGGATAATCGTGAAACTCCCCGCCGGCCAGTTCCAGCACGCGATTGACGAGCTTGTCCAGAAAGAAGCGATCGTGGCTGACGACCAGCAGCGTCCCGTCGTAGGCGTTGAGTGCTTCGAGCAGTACATTCTGCGACGCCATGTCCAGGTGGTTGGTCGGCTCGTCGAGGATCAGGAAGTTCGACGGATGCAGCAACATCTTCGCCAGCGCGAGCCGGGCTTTCTCGCCACCGGATAGGACGGACACAGGCTTGAATACGTCGTCACCGCTGAATAGAAACGCGCCCAACAAACTCCGCAACCACTCCTGCGTCGCACCTGCGCCCTCGGCTTCCATTTCGGCGAGCACCGTACTGCCCTCGCGCAAGTGAAAATCGGCTTCCTGCGCGAAGTAGTCAACGGAGACGTTATGCCCCAGCTTCACGTGCCCCGCGGTCGGCTGATCGACTCCCACAATCAATCGACAAAGCGTGGACTTCCCGGCGCCGTTCGGCCCGACCAACGCGACCTTCTCGCCACGCGCGAGCACCAGCGTGAGATCGTGAAAGACCTGCAATTCACCGTACTTCTTCTTGACCTGCGCCAGCTCGAGCGTGAACCGGCCGCTCGGCGGAGCCGGAGGAAAACGAAAACGTACACGCTTGCTCGTGCTGCGGACCTCAACCGTCTCCATCTTCTCGAGCATCTTGACCCGCGATTGCACCTGTTTCGCTTTGGACGCTTTATAGCGAAAACGCTCGACAAACGTCTCGATCCGTCTGCGCTCCTCCGCACCCCGTTCGGCTGCCGTCTCGGCCTGCGCCCGCCGTTCGTCCCGCGCGGACTCATATTCAGAGTAGTTCCCCGGATAGAGCGTGAGTCGCCCCTGTTCCAGCTCCGCGATCCGATTGATGACGCGGTCGAGAAATAGCCGATCATGGCTGACCAGCACCAGCGCGCCCGCAAACTTCGACAGGAATTCTTCGAGCCACATCAGGGCCGGCAAGTCGAGGTGATTTGTCGGCTCATCCAACAGCAATAAGTCGGGATCATAGAGCAGTAGCTTGGCCAACGCAATGCGCATCTGCCAACCACCGGAGAATTCCTCGACACGCCGCTCAAAATCACTCGTGCCGAAGCCGAGCCCGCCCAAAACGCGAGCCACTTTCGCCTCCGCGGCGTACCCTTCAAGATCCTGCCAGCGGTGCTCCAGCGCACCCAGATGCTCGATCAACTCCGCATCGTCCGGCACTGCCGTAATCTGCGCGCGAAGGTGCTCAATCTCCTCGTGCAGGTGAGGAAGATCCGGCAATCCGCCCCAGGCCTCCTGAAAGAGCGTCCGCCCCTTATGCGTAATGCCCTGCTGCGGCAAGTAACCGAGCGTTAACCCGCGAGCGCGCTGGATCGCTCCCGAGGACGCCGCGTCGATCGCCATGATCAACTTCAACAGCGTCGTCTTGCCCGCGCCGTTCGGACCGACAATTCCCGTCCGTTCGCCACGAAAAAGCGACCATGTCACATTCTGGAACAGAACCCGACCCGGGAACACAACCTCGACATCCTGAAATTGCAGCAGCCTCACGCTTTCCTCACCAGCACCACCACTCGCTTCGCCGTCTGCACGCGGGTCTGCCCGTTGCCGAGCGCCTCCAGGTAAACAATGTAGGCTCCAGTCGGCACCGGTGCCGAGTCACCGTCTCGACCGTCCCAGATGATCATGCCATGATTACTCGCGGGTGAGTTGTTCGCCAACTCACGTACTTCACGCCCGCGGGTATCATAAATCTTCACGTCAATCCGTGAATCAGGGTAGTCAAGCACGTAGGTAATTCGTAATTCGTCATTGCGGCCGTCGCCATCGGGTGAAAACGGGTTGGGGGTTAACTCCAGAATCTGAGTGCCCGGCGCCGCTTGACCCGCCGCGCGTGAATTCGCGCGACCGGGTGTTGACCCCGTGCTATCCAGCGAAGTCGCCCAGTTATGCGAGTCTTCGGACTCCGCGGCCGCATCGATTCGCTCAACGGATTTACCGGATTCGCCGCCCCACGATGGGCGATAGTCGGCCCGATCCACCAGCGCCTGCTCGCCATCATACAGTACCAGTGAGTCCCCGGAGTTGTTCAAGGAGGGTGATGGCGTGCTCCAGACGAAGATCGCCGCGAAGTTGGGTACCGATTCCAAAAAGATCGACGAGTCGGAGGCCAATACCAAGAAGGAATCCGGCGAAATTCTCAGATCCGGCAACACGACCTGCTCGTTGCTATCGCCGATAGCGGAGCCATCACCGAATCGCCAGCCGGAAACGCCCAGCTCCGTGCCGCTGGTGTTCAGAATCTCGATCCACTCGCTTCGACCGCTCGCCGGACTGTACATGATCTCGTTAAACACGGCCTGCCGATTCCCCGACTGTGATCCGACCAAAATCGCGCGCGCGTTGTTCTCGTTTCGCTCGTCGGAGGCCCCAAGGCTCGCCGTGAACTTGCGCGATGACTGACCAAGTACCAGTTCATCGCTAACCAACTCAATGGAATCCCCGGGCGGCAGACCGGTGACCGGCCAGCTGACAACTGCCGTCGTGTCAAACCCGATCCGCTCCGCAAGTATTAGCGTATTGTCCGCGGCAGATGTCCCGAGGTTCAAGACCTGCACGCGCAGTCTGAAGGCCGAGCCCGGCAACACGGTCGTCGGATCGCTGACAAATCTCTGCACGGCGAGATCTATCTCCGGCGGAGTCACACTGTTGACCGCGCCCGGCGTCCCGTTCAGCGACTCGCTGTCCATCCAGTTGGCGGACGAATCGCCGCCGCCGGGGAGTCGTTTCTCGTCCGAGTGACCGGCCGTGTTGCCGATCGTATAGCGGTAGGACGAGACGGCCAAACCCTGCGGCGATATCAGGCTGATTGTCTCCGCGCCGCTATTCGACAGCCCGCGACTTCCAAATGTGGAATTGTCGATCGTGAGCACGAGTGCAGCCTCCGGAATCATGCCGTCGTAGGTCGAGCTCTCGCCAGCAAGGTAGTCGGGGTCAAGCACGATCACGTACTGGTACGGGTTCGCCTGAAGGCCCTGCTCCGTCGCAACCACCAGGTCCGTGTCCGCACCGTCCGTGACGCGCCAGCCGGTTAGATTCACCGGATACTGCGAGTTGTTGTAAAGCTCGATGAACTCGTCGCTGCCTTCGCTCCCCGCGGGGTCAAACATGATCTCATTCAGCGTCAGTGCCTGACCCGCTGAATTGCAACAGCATAGAACCAATAGGAGCAGGCGCACCATCAGAAGGCATTCTCAATGTGTTCAACGCGAAGTTGCCCGGACTCGTCCCACCAAACGGCGACTACGTCGAACCGGATCGAGCCGCCCGGACTGCGATGCTTGAGATAGTATGCAGCCAGTGAACGAAGCTTGGACCGCTTGCGTGAATTTACCCGCAGCTCCGGCGGAATGGTCCCGCGCCGCAAACTCGTCTTGACTTCTGCCACCACGGTCAAGCCGCCCTTCGCCGCTACAAGATCAATCTCTCCCAGCGGGCAACGCCAATTCCTTTCCACAATCCGGTAACCCGATTCCTTCAAGTGCTTCGCGGCCGCGTCCTCGCCGCGACGGCCGCATTCACG
Source organism: candidate division KSB1 bacterium (assembly GCA_016214895.1). Taxonomy (NCBI): domain Bacteria; kingdom Pseudomonadati; species Candidatus Zhuqueibacterota bacterium. The sequence continues at coordinate 89,156 of JACRMR010000008.1, read as the reverse complement.
GTCATCGGCCTGCGGTTGTGGTCGCCCGAAAACCGCTTTAAGAAGCCCCGCGAACATGTTCGCGTACTCCGCGAAAGGTCATGCGGTGAATCGGACATGGACCGTACTTCGCGAGCTTCGCGCGATGCTCGGAGGTCGGATAACCGAGATGACGGGCGAATCCATAGTCAGGATACAAAATATGCAGGTCGTGCATGATGCGGTCTCGTTCTACCTTGGCGAGAATCGACGCCGCCGAAATCACGCGCACGCGCGCGTCCCCCTTCACGATCGCAATCGACCTCACCGCGTGCGGTACGCGCTGATTGCCGTCAACGAGCATCACGCTCGGTCGCGCGCGCAAGGCGTCAACCGCTCGCGCCATCGCCTGAAGCGACGCTTGCAAGATGTTAATCCGGTCAATTTCCTCCGCGTCCGCCATGCCGATTCCAAAGTCAAACCGCTCACGAATTCGCGTGGCAAGTTCTTCGCGCCGCCTGCGGCTGAGCGACTTCGAGTCCCGCGCGCTCCATATCAGCTCATCGTCAACGAAGACCACCGCGGCGGCGACCACAGGACCGGCCAATGGACCGCGACCCGCCTCGTCCACGCCGCAGAAGCAGGTGACTCCGCTCCGGAAGAGATTCAGCTCCAGCGGCCCCTCGCTTAACAACAGCGCGGCTTCCGCGGCGGAGTAATCCGGTGTTACGCGGCGACGTGCCACATCCGGCTCCAGCGTTCCGCCCGCGACTCTATCCGCCGCCACGAACTGCCATCCGTTTCATAGGACATCGTGCCGTCGTTCATGGTACAGTGGAGCTCAATCTGAGATCGCCGAATCCGTTCAATTGTGCTCGGCGAGGGATGACCATATACGTTTCGCCCACCCACGGAAATCACGGCGACTTGCGGCGAACACGCATCAAGAAACGCAATGCACGACGAACTCCCGCTGCCATGATGCGCGACCTTCAACAGGTCCACATCGAGCAGCTCGGAGTGCGCCAACAGCTCCCGCTCGACCACGCTGTCGATATCGGCGGTTAACAACACGGAGCAATCTCCGGCAGAGAGCCGAATGACCAACGCCGCTTCATTGGGCCGGATTCGAGCGGCCAGCAGCGCGGAGTCCGGCGAAAGCACCGTCATCACCACACGGTCGTCAAACGGAATCACGTCGCCGGCACCAATGCTCCGCTGCGAAACGCCCGCAGCCTTTGCCGCAATTTGCAACAACGCGTACGTGACGGAACTCGAGCTGTCGCCATTGGTCAGCAGCTGCTCGACCACCGTGCCCTGAATCAGATCCGCCGCTCCGCCGATGTGATCGCTCTCCGGGTGCGTGAGAACGATGGCGTCCAAGCGCGAGATCCCATGTTCCCGCATCACCGGCAGTATCCTGCGCGCCGCCGACCAACTTCCCCAGCGCGGCCCTGTATCGACAAGCACGTTTCGCTCCGCCGTCTGAATGAGAATCGCGTCCCCATTCTCCACATCGATGAATGACACTTTGCAGAGTGCTGCATTCGACCACAACACCGGCCGCCAGATCGCCACGGAAAGCAACACAAGACCGGCCACGCCGGCGACGTAAGTTCGCCGATAGGCGAGTCCGTAGGCGATTGCGGTCAGGCCGATGATCCAGAATCCCGCCTCCGCAACCGACAATCCGGATACATTGGCGACTGCAAATCGCGCTTGCCCGAGCAACCGGACGAAGCCGCCCAATAACGCGGCAAGCAGGTCAGCAGCCCCCGCGAACGGAGTCGCCAGCCACGAGAGTGGACCCGGGAGGGTCAGCACGGCGAACGAGCAAATCTGCAGCAACGCGAATCCAGGGATCGCCAGTAGGTTGCCCAGCGCTCCCGCCAACGGAAATGTGCCGAAATAGTAGGCCGCCAACGGCGCCGTGGCCAGTTGGGCGCACACGGTCAGCAACGCAAGTTCCAAGATCGGCCGTGTCCAACGCGGCGGCTTGAGTCTTAGTATATCGAATACCGCCCGTCGAACCGCAGGATAGACCAGCGCAACTCCCGCGACGGCAAGATAGGACAGCAAGAACCCGGGCGTCAGCAAGTCGAGCGGTCGCCACAGCAATTCCACAAACGCCGCGCCGAGGATGATGTTCGCGATCTCCACCCGCCGGCTCATGAGCTGCCCGGCCATGTAGATCGAGAGCATTATGGTGGCGCGCAGCAGCGACGCTGGCGCTCCGCCCAACTCAAGATAGAAAATGATCAGCAGCAGGACAACCAGCAGGCGCGGCTTGTGCGGCAGAAAACCCGCGACCAGCCAGAACAACGTCGCAACCACCGCGACATTCATCCCGCTCAGGGCAAAGATGTGAGACAGCCCCGTCGCTCGCAGCTTCCCCGTGAATTCTTCACTGAAGTCGCTCTGGTCGCCGATCACCAGTGCTTTGCACAATGCTGCACCATCCGGCGAAAGCGCCGAATCAAACCGCTGGCGTACCCACACCTGACTTCGATCAATCACACTCTCCCAGGTCCCGTGAGCGGCCGCTTGAACGGACACGGTGTCCCCGTCCGGGACCCAACTTCCCGCGCTCTGAGCGGACAGCGCGTGGATCAGGGAATGCGTCGAGGACTTGATCTGGCGCCGATTGCTCAACAGTCTGCCGCTCGATGTGATCACGTCGCCCAGGCGCAAGGCGATCGTCGCGGAATCCGCGGCCCACCAGCTCAAGTGAAGCGGAGTCGAGTAGGCGCATCCCGCGGAATCGAGTAGCCGAATGGAATTGAGGTCAACCCGCGTTCGTCCGCCGGTCGCCGGCACAAGTGCGAATATCCGCCCGGTGATCGCCACGGGCGGAACGGATTCGCTGCGCCGGTTCAGCAATTGCCGCTCCGACCTCAGCAACAGGTGTCCGGTTCGGTCGCAGGCGAAGACCGCCACGGTCGTGAGCGCCAGCAGGAGGCCGATGGTCCGCAATGAGCGGATCGCGGATGCCACCGCCGCCGCGCAAGCGGTCACGATGAATCCAAGTCCGGTCGCGGTGGATGAAATGTCAACGAACAGAGCAAGGACGATTCCGCTGACAACACTGGCCACAAACGGCAATAACGGCACACGGCGGAAACGGAAGCGCGGGAAGGGAGTGTCCATCGGCGGAACCGAACACTACTCCGGTCGCCGCTCGACCACGAAGGTGCGCGCAATTCCCAAAGACAGGTTGATTTCCGCCGACAGCTCAAAACCCGCGTCTCGCAGCAGGCCGCGCAGTTGTTCCGACGTCGCAAACGCCTGGACCGTGCGCGCGAGGTAATGGTAGGCCTCGGGATCTCGCGAGATCCACGCTCCAATTGGCCGCATGATGCGATGCATATACCACTGAAACACGCGATCAATCACGCGGGAACGGTCCGGCGTAAATTCGAGAATCGCTCCCTTGCCGCCGGGGACTAACACGCGATGCAATTCACTCAGTCCGGCTTCCAGATCAACGAAGTTCCGGATGCCGAATGCCACCATGAAGCGGTCGAATGTGCGATCCGAAAACGGAAGCTGCTCGGCGACTCCTTGTATCAACCGGAACTCAGAAGGCCTGATCGTTCCGGCCTTGCCATCCGCGTGCGCAAGCATGGCATGCGCGGGATCCAGCAGTACCGTGACGATCCCGGCCGCCTGTCGATGAGATTCCAGTGACATATCCCCGGTTCCGGCGCTGCAATCCAGGATCCGTAGCCCCGCGCGGAGATCCAGTGCGCGCACGGTCACCGCCCGCCAGCGGCGGTCGATGCCCAGCGAAAAGAGGCGGTTCAGGAAGTCGTAAGTAGGGGCGATGCGATCAAACATCCCCGCCACTCCGCGGCTGCGTGCGTTCAAGATGGGAAGAGAATTAGGTAGGCGACGAAGGCCGGCGCGGCGAACAGTAGTGAATCGAAGCGATCGAGTATGCCACCGTGGCCCGGCAGCAAGCCGGAGGAATCCTTGATCTCAACTTGTCGCTTGATCAGCGATTCCAACAAGTCTCCGATCTGGCCGACTACTCCCACGATCAGCGGCAACGCCACGAAATCCATCGCGACTGGTTCTGCGAACTCGAGCAGCCGCGCGACGGGAAGCACGACAGCGGAGACCAAGAGACCCCCCCAGAATCCGGCCCATGTCTTGTTCGGACTTGCGGCTGGATACAGCTTCGCCCCACCAACGGCGCGACCGACGCAATACGCGCCGGAATCACACACCCAGGTTGCCAAAAACAGAAGCAACAGTGGTCCGACAGGAGCGAATCGCTGTGCCCCCGGCATCTGCTTCAGACTGATCCACAACGCCAGTGGTAGCGCGACATAGATCAGAAAGACCAGGCTGCTCGCCATGCCGCCTAATGGAAGTCGTGTGCGTCGAAAGACCTCCGCGAGCAACATGCCGAGCACGGAAAGCAGCAGGCCCGCGACGGCAATTCCGGAGTAATCCGTCAACACGACCAGGTCGAGCAAGACTACCGTTGCGGCGAGCAGCCAGCGCTGACCGTTCCATTGCATCCGGGCGGTGATCGTCTGCCACTCCAGCAGCGCAAGAATCTGGATGCCCGCCACGAGCAGTCCCAGCCACCACCCCCCGGCGATACTCCCCGCTGCCAGCAGCGGCACACCGAGCGCAGCCACGACAATTCGCTTCATTGGCCCCGCGACCCTTAGTGAAAGCGCCTACCGCGCAGGCTGCCCTCGGGTGGCGGCCACCCCGACTCGCTCGGGGCCTCTTCAATCGACGCCGCCGACGCGATCGGCATATATTTCTTCTGCAGATCGGCTTCCGTCAGGTAGAACACGCTGTTCGAATCGTCCGGCTGCACTCGCCGCTCAAAGAGATCCCTGCTCCCCTGATCGGGGAACATCGACAGGATCTGATTCGCGATCGCAACTGCAGAGTCCGGCAGGTGCGGTCCACGGACGGGCTCATCATAGATCATGAACTGAGCGAAAAGTGCGCGCCGCGCCAATGGCGTCGTGGTGTCAAGCGCTACGACGCGTCGATAGGCTTCCAGGGCCTGCTCGATATCCAGCGTGGAGTCCAGCAACCACTGCTCCGCTTGCCCGAACAGTAGCGCTTGTTCAGACTCGGGAATGAATTCCGGCGCCAACCCCAGCGCCACGCGAGCCTCGTTTGCGGCATCCAGCGGAACGCTGTCCGACTCGAGCACCGCGCGATAATAGTCCTGCACGCGCTGATCATCCAAGACGGAGTCGGCGGCCGCGTCTCTCGCGAGCTGCAAATTGCCCTTCCAGTAACTGAGTGGGTCGGCGGCGCTGGCCGCGGCCTTCGCAAAATAGTGCCGGGCACTGTCCGGCTCATCCAACGTGTAGCTGTAGAACTCCCCGGCCCTGAGGTATGCGCGCTGCAACTGTCGCCGCGTCAGAACCAGCAGCGAGTCCAATTGTTGAGCATCCAGCTTCGGGGCCGCGGCGGTCGCCGGTCCCGAGCGACTCGTGTCCGCCAACGCCTGCCGTTCGGCCTTCTGAAGTGAATCCGCTGCCTCAAGCGAGCGAAGCAACGAGTCGGCGGCGAACGCGGCGGGTGACTTCCGCTCCGGCTCCGGCAGCGAGACGGAGTCCACCGGCGCAACCATCGAGTCCGATGTGGCGACGCTCGTCGTGTCAACCACGATCGCCGAATCAGAATCGACCGGCGGCGACTCCTCGAGCCGAACCGGTACCTCCTCCGTTCGCGGCACGGCCGGCCGTTCCAGCGCCGTGGTCCGCAGCTCGGAGAGCTTGGCAACGCTGTCCTGCAGGGACTTAATCAAGTCAAGCGAGGATAGTCCGCGCGATATCTGATCCACCGCCGAACGGGCTGAATCCGAGATCTCGCGAGCGGCACCCCCGGCCAACGCACTATCCATCAGCGACTTCGCCGTCGGCAAGTCCGCCAGGAGATCGCGGTGAATCGTGCCTAACCGATAGAACGCGCGAGCGCGTGTCGGACGATCGGTCTCGACTTCGATTATCCTCTGCAACTGCGCCATGCCATCTTCCACACGACCCTGTTGTATCGCAAGGTCGGCCAACTCGAGACCTATCTGAGGCGCAAACGCGGCAAACCGGCCGGAACCGCGCAACCGATGCAACGTTCGCTCCGCTTGTTCGTACTCGCCCGCCGCAATCTGGCAACGCGAGAGATGCAGTTCACAGGCAAAGGCGCGATCACGATCCAACTGACGCGGTCCGGCCTGAACAAAGGCGTCGCGTGCCCGCGCATAGTCCTGCAGTTGGAATCGGCACATCCCTAACTCGTAAAGCGCATTCGCTAAGGTGACACCGCGCGCCTGAGCCGCCGCAGCGCTGTAGTGATCTGCGGCCGCCGGCCACTCCTCGCGCTTGCGGTACAAGTCTCCCAGCAGTTCTTCGACCGCCGCGCGGTCCGCTACATGTCGCAGCAGCGGAAGCGATGCATTCAAGTCCGCGATGGCCTCGTCATCACGTTTCTGCTCCGCAAGCACCCGCGCATTCCAAATCTTGGCGGCCGGAAGATGCTCGCTCGTGGGGAACAGCGTGGCCAGTTCGGCGAACTTGCGCTCCGCGCGCGCGTAGTCACTCATTCGATAATAGGAAATACCCATGAGCAGCAGCGTATCGTCGATCCAGCGGCTCTTCGGATAGAATTCGAGCAGCTTGGACCCCGATTCGATCACCTTACGGTATTTCTCCGCGCCGCCCAGCGCCGGCGTGGAACGACCACCGGAAGCCGACGGCGGTGAACCCGCACGCGACGGCGATGTGCTGGCCGGTGTTGACCTGCCCAAATAGTCCCGCTCCGCTTCCGTAAATCGACGCTTGACGTTGTAATAGATGTTGTAGTAGCTCGTAAACGCGGTATAATAACCGCAACCATCGATGAGCAGCAACAACAGCAAGAGTCCGATCAGCTTGACCACCAAGGCAGACGGGTGTGAGTGCGTGTGAATCATGGCCTCTTCTTGAAAGCGATTCTCTCCACCAGAGCCGGCAATAAGATCCCGGCCTTCCCGCGCAAGGAAAAATGTGCCAAGGGGCTGAACGATGTCTCCTCAGTGTTGATTTCAACGACGACCGCGCCTGCGTCACGGGCAAGCTCCGGCAACGCCGCCGCGGGATAGACCTGCGCGGATGTTCCGATCGTCAAGAACAAGTCCGCACGCTCCGCAGCCTCGAAGGCCTGCTGCATTTCGCGCTCGGGCAACGATTCGCCAAACCAAACGACTCCGGGCCGCAGCCAGCCGCCACACGCGCACACGGGAACGTCGCCGGAAAATCTGAGCTCCCTCAGATCCGATTCGAGTCCGCAGCGCTGACAACGATTCACCTGTATGTTGCCGTGCAACTCCAACAAGCGCTGGCTTCCAGCAAGGCGATGCAAGCCATCCACGTTCTGAGTAATTAACGTGAAATCACTGACCAAAGATTCCCACGCCGTCAGGGCCAAATGCCCCGCGTTGGGCTTGGCATCAGCCAGTACATCTCGACGATGTTGGTACCACGACCAGACCAACTCGGGATTCGCCAGAAAGGCCTCAACGTTAGCCAGTTCTTGCGGCTTGAACTTGGACCACAATCCACCCGGGCCACGAAACGTCGCGATCCCGGATTCTGCCGAAATCCCCGCTCCTGTCAGCACACCAATATGTGCAGATTTCTCAACAATTTCAAGAAGCTGTTCGGGGATCATGTGGCCTAAATCAGGGCTTGACTTTGTCTCTGCCATTCCCTATATTGCGATTCTGAAAACTAATCAGGAATGCCTATTGCCTTCCTGAGTTCCTAACAATTTGTTTTGTTTCTATTTCCGAATTCAGATGCCCCAGCACAAGTCCTGCATCAAGAGAGTCAGAACCAGCGCCGACGCCAGACTTCGTAATCGGAACGACCGCTCGCGGTGCCGTACCATGGAAAAGGCCATCCTCGGCACCACCTCAAAATCGGAGGCCCAGGCTTCGCTCGTGTCCGCATACGAGTTGTTCGACCGCATGGTCTCAAAGGGCGTGCTGCATCGAAACACCGCAGCGAGACAGAAGGCCAAGCTCTCCCGACATGTGAACTCCCTCGCGGCTTAGACCGTCGAGTTGTTCGGCTACCCGCCGAGCCGGTGTCGCCCTGGCGCTCCTCCCCCTCCAGCCAGTGCTTGTACACCGGCTCTTCTCTGACCGTCAGCCAGTAAATTCGCGCCTGGCGAACCGAAATTCTGATAGAAATGACCCGGGCGGCCCCCACAGGCCGCCCGCTTTTCGTCTCTGGCCGAGTCCTATAGGCAGCCTGGTAAGCAGCCGCCAAAGGTGCTGACCCTACCGCGGGATCTCGTAGTTCGGAGCCTCGCGCGTGATAATCACGTCGTGAGGATGGCTCTCCCGATACCCGGCGGATGTAATTCGCACGAGCCGTGAATCCCGCTGAAAATCGCTGATCGTCTGGGCTCCGCAGTAACCCATGGCCGCGCGCAGCCCTCCCGTCAGTTGAAATACCGTGTCGGCCAGACGTCCCTTGTACGGTACGCGCCCTTCAATGCCCTCAGGGACATACTTACTCGTTGACCCCGCGGCTCCGGCCTGAAAATAGCGGTCCGCGCTCCCCTTGTTCATGGCGCCGATCGAGCCCATCCCCCTGAACTGCTTGTAGCTCCGTCCCTCCAGCAAGATCGTCTCCCCCGGACTTTCTTCGGTCCCCGCGAACAGACTACCAATCATCACAGACGACGCCCCCCCGGCCAGGGCCTTGGCGATGTCGCCTGAGTAGCGAATCCCACCATCAGCGATCACCGGCACGCCTCGCTTTCCCATCTCCTTCACCACGTCCATTACCGCTGTCATTTGCGGAACGCCCACCCCGGCCACCACGCGCGTCGTGCAGATCGACCCGGGTCCGACTCCCACCTTCACGCTGTCCGCGCCGGCGTCAGCAAGCTCGATCGCTCCCTGCGCGGTGACGACGTTCCCGGCGATGATGTCCAGTTGCGTGAACGTCCCACGCAACTTCGACACCGCGGCAAGGACGTTCGCCGAGTGGCCATGAGCCGAATCGACACAGAGAACATCCACTCCTGCCTCGACCAACGCCTGAGCTCGGTCCAGAGTATCCGGGGTCACCCCCACCGCCGCCCCCACCCGTAATCGCCCCTCGCCGTCCTTGTTGGCATTGGGAAACTCCAGCCGCTTGCGGATATCACGGGCCGTCACCAACGCCGCCAACCGACCGTCCGCGTCCACCAGTAATAGCTTTTCGATTCGATGTCGCTGGAGCAGTCGCTTCGTCGTCTCGAAATCCGTTCCGACCGGAGCAGTGATCAATCGTTCGCGAGGCGTCATCACGCGACTCAGCGGCTGATCCGGATCCTGCTCAAAGCGCAAGTCCCGATTCGTCACAATGCCAACCAGCTTGTCGCCGTCCACGATCGGAATTCCACTGATCCCGCGCCGCCGCATCAGCTCATGCGCATCAGCCAGGCGCGCGGTAGAGGGCAGCGTGTAGGGCTTGGAGATCACGGCCGATTCGCTGCGCTTGACACGATCAACTTCCGCGGCCTGCGCCTCGATCGACATGTTCTTGTGAATGATCCCGATGCCGCCTTCCCGCGCCAGGGCGATGCACAACGCGGCCTCGCTGACCGTATCCATCGCCGACGACACCAGCGGTATGTTCAAGGTCAGGCGCGGCGTCAATTGCGCCCGCAGATCAACCTCGCTGGGCAATACGGTCGATTTGGCCGGGATCAACAGCACATCATCAAACGTCAACCCCTCGCTCAGGATCTTTTCGGTACTCACTATGGCCTCACTTGCCCGTTCAATCAACTTCCCCCCAGCATGTCGCGGAAAAATGACAAGTAGGCGAAGGTCTGGCGGCTATTGGAAAGCAGCCAGGCAATTCCGCCGACCACGACGACCGCCGCCACTACAGCCGTCACGGTAATTCGCCCCTGCGTGGTGCCGAATCCGGTGCGCAGTGCGGTCAGCAACCTGAACAAACACCAACACAGCGCGGCGCCCGCCCCCAGCAACGCGGGAACAAAAAACTGCGGCATGTCCAGCACGCGATAGAAGACCACCGCCAACGGCAAGACGAAGAGCAGCGCCGCGTACGCCCAAATAATATAGTTCGCCGATTGCCACAAATCCACCTTCTCCCGGAACGGAATCGAAGACACCCGCACGAACACCGTCGCCAACAGAATCAACAGGAGATAAAAGCCGGTGAAGTAGGCGACCGAACGAGGCGGATTCCAGATCAACGCCACCAAATCGGCCTTGAATCCCGCCCACGGCAGGAAGTGCGTCAGGTGAAAGTCAAACGACAGGTTGTGCCGCATCGCGTATAGCAACGACGAGGTCAGCAGGGCCAGCGTGATCGACTCTAATAGCCAAAGCAAGAGCGGCTGCGCGGTGTGCAGGAATCGCCGATAGCGCAGATCGCTGTAGAACCCGTGCGCGTGCATGAAGACCCGCTTCAGGTTCTGCCGGAACACGTTGTTGCGCCGCATCTCAACGGAAAGCAACAGCAGTGCCGCCAATCCCACCGCGGGAAACGTCATCGGCGGGGTCTCACTCGTCTCCGATGGAATCGGCGGCGACACCTGTCCCGTCTGAGCCAGATCGCGCAGTTTGAAGTACGCGATCCGTTCCTGACGCGCAAAATTCACGATGCCGTTGGTGTAGATCAGCGGGTCTGACGCGAACGGCTGCGCAAGCAGCGGACTGGCACCATGATAATCCGCGTACGAGTGAATAACGAACCCCGCCAAATCCGGACGCTCTTGAATCGACAGCACCGTGCGGATCAACAAGTCCGCCTGATTGACGATTCCGGCGGAGGCATCCGACATCGACTGATTACTTAAGGCCGCGCGCTTCCCAACATTGCAAATGATCGTCGGAATCGTACCGTCCGGCGGCGGAATGACATCGGACCGCGCCTGATCAATGCCCATCTGCACCAGCACGATGTCCGCGTCCGGAGCCGCGCTCCCCGCGGATGCGCACTCCACGAAGCACGGGCGCGAATCCCGCGAGCGAATCAACTGCTTGAGGCCGCTGACCGCTGACTGAGTGCGGTCGTCGGTCCAGTCGAGGTTCGATCCGAGGCTCCAGGCGAACACCGACACGTGATCGTCAAACTGAGTCAGCAACCGCTCATAGCTGTGCTCGAGGACCTGCCGGAACTTGGGACTGCTGAGGATGTTCGCGGGAATCCAGTCGAGTCCGCACTCCGCAAACAGCAGGAATCCCGTTTCATCCGCCAGCTTGACCACCAGCGGAGACGGCGCCGAATAGCGCAGGCGGATCGCGTTGACGTTCAGCTCTTTGAGGGCCGCAAAGTCGCGACGCAACTGCTGTTCTGAGATGGCCCGCCGCCCGCGAACCGCTTCGGGCAGGTAGTCCACGGCCCGAATCGTGAACGGAGCCCCGTTCAGGTAGATCGACGGTCCGACTATCCGCACTCGCTTGAAACCCACTTCGCGACTGAACCGGTGCAATGTGTCCCCGTCGGCCAGCAGGTACGCGTCCAGGCGATAAAGCACCGGCGCCGTCGGCGACCAAAACGCCGGGCGAATTCCGGGCAAGGGCAGCGAAGCCTGAAAACGATCGGACCCGCCCGCGGAAACCGCGTCGCCCCGACTCTCCGCGATCAGCGCTCCACTGGAGTCACGCAGCTCGACATAGGCGCGGACGACCGCCGCCGCCCCGCTCGAGTCCGCGAGGCTGACGGCCTTCGAGTACTGGGCGATGCGGATGTTCACGGTTCCACTGACCAACATCGAGTCCCGACTCGAGGACTCCTCCAGCGTCACCTCCTCAATCGACCAGGACGGCACCGCTCGAATGAACACACCGGAGAACACCCCGCCGTAATTCAGTGGCTGCAATAACTGCGGAAATACCGGCAGCGATCCGTCCGGCGAGAGCGAGTTATCGAGCTTCAACACCAGTTCGTTCGGTCCGCCGAATTTGATATGGTCCCGCGTCAAATCCGCCGAAAAACCGAGATGGTTACCCGTGAACGACGAGATAAACCTCCCGTTCAACCACACCTCGACCGAATAGTGGACCTCGGGAATGTGAATCTGCAAATTCCAACGGCGCAGCGAATCGGGAACCGTGAAGCTGCGGCGCAGCGAAACCACCGTCTGTGCGTCGGTGTAACTCCCCGGAATCCATCCGGGTGACCACTGCTTCTCGCCCTCCGCTCGCAACTCCCAGGCTCCCGAGAGATTGAGGACAATCTGCTGCGCGTTCGGCTCCAACGCCGGAGTCACGCCAGTCGGCGTCCATTCCTCCTGGGTGAAGAACGTCAAACCCTCGGCCAGCCGTACGTCAACGGCGAGCGCGAGGGTCAAGACAATAATGATCGCAACCAATGCGGATGTGCCTTGCTTCATGCCTTCAAGTTGGCCCTAACCGACGTGAGCGTGATTCTGAGCGAGAATGCATAGACATAGTTTGACCGACTGTTCCAGGTCGGCGATACTGACATGTTCGTCCGTGGTGTGTTCATCACGCATACCCACGCCGATCACCACGGCCGGCAAACCCTTCTCGTTGTAAACATTTGCATTCGTGCCGCCGCCGATGGCCAGCGGACGCATCGTCAGACCCAGCTCGGCACCCGCCGACTGCACCAGCTGAAACGGAAAACTATCGAAACCGATATCCATCGCGTTGAACTCGCGGCGGATGTTGGCGCGAAATCGCGGCTCGACCGGCTTGCCGTCCACGGTCTTGATGAAACGCCGCGTGGCCTCCTCGAAGCACGCGCTCATGTGGCGCGTCTGCTCTTCCAGAAACTCGTTCGAATGGCTGCGCGCCTCGGCGTTGGCCGAAAGTTTGTCCGCAACGATGTTGGTGGCGCGCCCGGCATTCACTACACCGATATTCGCGGTTGAATCCGGATTCAATCGACCCAGTTTCATGTTCGCGACGGCATGCGCAAAAACCTCGATCGCCGAAACGCCCTTCTCCGGCGCCATCCCGGCGTGTGCCGCGACCCCGTCGATCTCGTACAGCATGCGATTGGCGCTCGGCGACTTGTAGATCACCGTGTCGATGTCCTCGCCGTCTAGAACGATTCCGCACTTGGCCTTCACACTCGACAGATCGACCGCATACGCTCCCATCAGCCCAATCTCCTCGGCCACATCAAAAATCACCTCGATCGGTCCGTGCGGCAGGCCCGACTCCTTCAATATCCGCAGCATTTCAATGATCGTGGCGACCCCCGCCTTGTCATCCGCGCCGAGCACCGTCGTGCCGTCCGAGTAGATCACCCCGTCCCGAATCTGCGGCTTGATACCCAGACCCGGCATCACGGTGTCCATGTGGGCTGAAAACAAGATCGCCGGCGCTTGCGAGTCGTGAGCGGGCATCCGCACATGAAGATTGCCGCATTCACCGCCGATCTGCTCCGCCGCACCGTCGCGCCACGTGTCCACACCAAGTCCGCGTAACGCCGTTTCGATATAGTCCGCTACCTGAGTCTCTTTCTTGGAAGGGCTGTCAATCCGCACCAGTTCGCAAAATGTGCGGACGTGGCGGTCGATATTCACGAGGGGTGTTGCCATGTAAACTGTGAAATGGGAAAGGGATTCAATCGATAATTTCGCCCACCACTCCGGCGGGATGAAGATCGACGAGCTTGACCGAGCGAATGCGACCCGGCAGTTCCGCCGCGGGTGTCACATAGACATCAAGATAGTTATCGGAGTGCCCGGCCAGCAGTGGCCCGACGAGGCGATTCTCAAATAATACCCTTGCTACCCGGCCAAGGCTCCGCTGCCTGAATTCCATTCGCTTCCGCTGATCGATTTCGGCAAGCGCTCCCGCGCGGGTCCGCTTCTCCTGCTCCCCGACTTGCCCCGGCAGGCGGGTCGCCGGGGTGCCCGGTCGCGTACTATAGGGGAAGATATGCAAGTAGGAGAGCGGCAGGTCGGAGAGAAAGCGGCAGGTCTGCTCGAAATCGTTCCGACTCTCGCCGGGAAAACCCACGATGATGTCGGAGCCGAAGCCCCAATCATCACGCAATCCGTACGCGTAGTCGAAAACGTGCTCGATCTGCTTCGTTGAATAGCGGCGATTCATCCGATGCAGTACACCATCCTCGCCGCTTTGTAACGGGATGTGCAGATGAGGGCAGATTCTCGTGGAGCCGGCGACGACGTCCAACATCCGGTCGCTGATCGCCCAGGGTTCAACACTCCCCAGTCGAATTCGCTTCAAGCCCTCGACCTTTTCCAACTCGAACAACAACGTTGCCAGCGCGCCGCGGTTGCCGAGATCAAAGCCGTACGTGCCGAGCGCTACACCGGTCAGGACAAGCTCGGCAAAACCGTGGTCGGCCAGGACGCGCGCCCGTTCCACCACCGCGGGGATCGACAGGCTCCGCCCCGGCCCGCGCAACTGGGGCACGATGCAGTACGTACACTTCTGCGAACAACCGTCCTGAACCTTCAAGAAGCTGCGGGTCCGACCCAGCAACCCGGTAACAACCACTCCATCCGTGAATTCCGCGGCAGCGCGTGTCTCACCGACAAATTGGTGACCGGAACTACCGGCAGACATCCGGTTCAAAAAATCAATGAGGTGCTCTTTTTCGCGGTTACCCAGGACCGCATTGACCTCCGGCATCGCCGCCAACGAGTCCGCGGTCCGCTCTACCATACAACCCACCGCCAGAACGGTTGCCTGAGGGTTCCGGCGGCGGGTTGAACGGATAATCGTGCGTGCCTTGCGCTCGGCCACGGAGGTGACCGCGCACGTATTCACGACGCAAATGTCCGCGGGATCGCCCGCCTCTACCACCTCGTAACCGGCGTGCCGAAACTGCGTCAGAATCGCTTCGCTGTCATACTGGTTCAGCTTGCAACCGAGGGTCGTCAGCGAGACTTTCTTGTTCAATTCCACGGCTGCACCGTCGCCATCAGAGAACCGCGCGGCGGTTAAACCTGCGGTTCCGTGGACTCGTCCTTGTAACCGTGCGGTTCCGGCTGATCGGGCAAGTCCGTGTCACTGCCAACCACGTACTGCTTGTACGTGTCGTCAGTGGCGCCTTCCGCTTCACCGGCCGGAGCCTGTGCCGCCAGAATGATCTTCTTCGACTCCTTGTCGAATTCGATCACCTCAAGCTGCAACTCGTCGCCAACGCTTACCGACTGCTTCCCGCCGCGCGTCAGCCGCTTGAGCTGACTGTTCGGAACGAAGCCCTCGACTTCATTGGGCAGATCGACAACGACGCCCTTCTCGAGGATCCGCGACGCCTTCCCGGTGACCTGTGTGCCCACGGCAAATGTCCGTTCAAATTCGTCCCAGGGATTCTCCTGCGCCTGCTTCAGACCGAGGGCGATGCGACGCTCATTGCGATCAAAACCGAGCACGACCACTTCCACCTCGTCACCCTTCTTCAGCAGCTCGCCCGGATGGCGAACCCGCTTCGTCCAGGATAGGTCGGAGATGTGCACCAGACCGTCAATCCCGTCTTCCAACTCCACGAATGCGCCGAATGGCACCAGATCACGGACCTTGCCCGTGTGACGGCTGCTGACGGCATACTTCTGCTCGAGATTCTCCCACGGGTCCGGCTCGATCTGCTTGAGACCCAGCGAAATCTTGCGATTCTCCTTGTCGATATTCAGCACGATGACGTCGAGTTCGTCGCCCACGCTGAGAATCGCGGAGGGATGCTTCACGTGCTGCGTCCAGCTCATCTCCGAAATGTGCACCAGCCCCTCAAGGCCCTTCTCCAGTTCCACGAATGCGCCGTATCGCGCAATCGACACGACCTTGCCGCGAACCCGGGCGCCGATCGGGTATTTGCCTTCGACACCCTCCCACGGATGAGTCTGGAGCTGCTTGTACCCAATCGAGATGCGCTGGCGATCCTTGTCATAATCAAGCACCTTGACCGTGATCTTCTGGTCAAGCTGCACAACCTCGGACGGGTGACTGACCCTGCCCCAGGACAGATCCGTGATGTGCAACAGGCCGTCCACACCGCCCAGATCGACAAACACGCCGAAATCGGTGATGTTCTTGACCGTGCCGTCCATCACATCCCCCACCTTCAGGCTGCCCAGGACCTTCTCGCGCACCCCGGCCAGACCCTCTTCGACAATCACCTTGTGGGAAACCACGATGTTCTTGCGAGCATCGTTCAGCTTCACGACGCGGAAGTCCATGTCCTGATTCACCAATGCGTCGAAATCGCGCACCGGATGTACGTCGATCTGCGAGCCCGGCAAGAACGCGTCAATCCCCATCAGATCGACCACGAATCCGCCCTTGATCCGCCGCAGAATCTTGCCCTTGACGATCTCGCCCGTCTTGAAGATGTCGCCGATGCGCTCCCACACACGCAGGAAATCGGCCTTCTTCTTCGACAGCAATAGCTGTCCCTCCGAGTCCTCCACCCGGTCAAGGAACACCTCAATGTCGTCACCGATCTTGAACGAATCCCGGCTCGGGAACTCGTCCGACGAAATCGTACCCTCCGACTTGAAGCCGATGTCGATCGAAACTTCCTTGTCGTTGATCGCGATGATCTTGCCCTTGACGATCTCGCCCTCGCGGAACTCCATGATCATCTTCTCATAGAGTCCGGCCAGATCTTGCGTCTCGCGGTGTAGTTCCGCCTGCTGCTCGGGCAATTCCGAGAGCTTGATCTTGCGCCCCTTGAAGCGGACGTCGTCTTTTGCGGTGACCGCTACCGGCACATTCGTTTCTTCTGTTTCCATGTTGGGTCGTCCCGGCTTGTTTATGCCCGTCCGGGAACGGGGTTAGTTGGACCTACCTCAACCGTTCATTATCAATCACCGAGCGCTCGTAAAGCGGGCCGCGCTCACGAACGACTCCCCCCGGGAGTCGCACGGAGAGATCGCGAATCCGCTCCAGCACGCGGTCTGATATAATCTCGTATGCCACCCGCCCGCGCTCCGTCCCGGCCGTTAATTCCGCCGCCGTGACCGGATCGCCAAAAATCACCTGAATCGCCGGCCGTGGCGACCAGCGCGGCCGGCTCACCGTGCTTCCATGAATATACACGGGCAACACCGGTGCCTGCGACAAGGACACCACCCAGCCGACCCCGACTTTTGCCTTCAAAAAACCGTCCGCCGGCGCCCGTGTGCCCTCCGGAAACATGAGCAGGCACCCCTCCTGCTCGAGCACATGGAGACACTGCTGCAATGAGGTCCGGTCGAATTGGCCCCGCCGCACCGGAAACGCGTTCAGGTACGAAATCAACCCGCCCAACCAGCGACCGCGAAACAACTCCTCCTTCGCAAAAAAGTGCGTTTCCCGCGGAACGACACCGCCCAGGATCGGAGGATCGAAATTCGAACGATGGTTCGAAGCAAGGATGATCCGTCCACTGCGCGGAACGCGGTCGAGACCATGCACCTGCAGGCCAAACAGCGTGTGAAAACCTGCACTCGACAGCGCCCTGACGACCGCGTATCCGGCCCGCACGGCTCAGCCTGCCGGTGCGGAAAGCAGCTTCTTGGCCAGGGCGACCACGCGCTCAACCTGATCGCCAATCGTCAAGTCCGTCGTGTCCAAATCAACGGCATCCTCCGCCCGCCGCAACGGGCTGTGCTCACGCTTGGAATCCCGCTCATCGCGCGTGGCCAGCGCGCGTTCAACTTCTTCCAGACTCTGGTCAATCCCGCGGGACAGCATCTCCTTGCGGCGACGCTTTGCCCGGGTCCTCAAATCGGCGATCATGAACACCTTCAGCTCCGCCCGGGGAAACACCACCGTGCCGATGTCGCGGCCTTCGAGCACCACGCCGCCGTCGCGGCCCAGTGCCCGTTGCCACTCCACCAGGTATTCCCGCACCAGCCGACTCTCGGAGACCGGCCCGACCCACAGCGAGATCTCCGGCGTGCGAATCTCGTCGGAGACATCGCGACCGTCCAGCAGAATCCGCGTGGAGTCCGCCGCCTCGCGCTGCTCGACCGTGGTTTCCTGCAACAGATCCGTCACGCGCTCGATATCGGCGAGCTCGATGCCGTTGCGCAGCATCTTGACTGCAACCGCCCGGTACATCGCACCCGTGTCGATGTGCATGTACCCCAGGCGCTTCGCCACCAATTTCGCTGTCGTCGATTTGCCCGAACCCGCCGGCCCGTCAATCGCGATGATTATTCCGCGCGGGGACATCACGACTTAATTCGCTCGCCCTTCTCCTCATTGATGAAGATGTGGGTGACGATGCGGCCGGCAAAATGCTCGTCCCGGTCGCCTTGTGCACGACGCTCCCACGGAAACGCCGATGAGGTGTCGCGCGCTGCATCCTCGTGCCCCGCGACAAAAAAGTCGTCAATTCGCCGCTGCCAGCGCTCCATATTCGACGGCCGCAAGTCGATCCAACCCTTGTCCGCCCACTCATCGACCGACGTCGCCTCAATCCGCAGCTCATTGCTCCCGGCATAGGCCGGAATCTTGACCTCCGGGGCCCGCAAGATCCGCTTGCCGTCCGGCAGTAAGATCGGAACTCCGATCGAAATGATCGTCGCGCGCAGTTTCGCGTCCGCGCAGACCACGTCCCACACCTTGGTTGCCACGACCTCCGGCGTGTCCCGCTGAACCGAACTTGGATTCGGATAAGCAAGCTTAATCAGGTGCGCCTCGTAGAGCAACTTGGAAAGATGCGGCGGCCCCAACATTTCGAACGCGATACTGGTGACGCCATTCTCCCGCTGCAACCGCGCCATCTCGTCCAAGGCCGCGCTGCGCAAGATGCCCGCACGGTACGACGGCCCCATCGAAACCGAATCCAGCGCGCCAATCACGTCAAGTCCGGTGTTGCCGCCTTCGATCTCCCACAGCACCGCCTGCGCGATCTCCTCCGGCGTCACAAACTCCATCTGCTCGGAAGCCGTAATCGTGAAAAACTCATCCGTCGAGAAGATCCCGTTCTCCCCCGTGTCGATGAACACCGACTTGAGATTCTCGCCCAACGGTCGCCCAACTCCGTTCGTCACCCGCTGAAAGGTCTGATTCAGCGCTTCCGCCGCGTCCGGTGGGCAATCAAACAATGGAATCGGACGCCCGCCTTTCATCACTTCCCCGTAGGCAATCCGCTTCCACGCAATCGCCGCCGCCGGTTTGACCTCTTTCACGTACGGACAGCCCGGCGTCCGCGCCATCAGAAACAGGAGCATGCTGTGCGCGCCGGCCACCGCGGATTTCGCCAACAACTGACCCGACGGCTTGTCTTCCGCGTGCGTATAGGGAATATTGAACCCCATGCCGCCCGTCCCGGTCGTGCCGACCTTGACGTACGTGTGCGTCTTCGCCGTCATCGTCGCGTCAACCAGCACCTGAATATGCCGAAGCAACTGCGGCATATACACCGTGCCGACAAACCGCGACATCTGGCTCTCAAGATCCGTCGCCGTCACCTTGCCCTGATCGAACGACTGGAGCATGTTGCGCATGTCATAGTACGCGCTGTACAAGTCCTGATAGGCCAGCCCGGTCGCGGAATTCACCGAATCCACAATCAGGTCCGGTTTGTGCTCGCTGATCAAGCGGTGCAGATAGAACGTCCGCAGCCGCTCCGGCGATGGCTTCTCCCAGAAATCCTCGATGAATTCGGCGCGATAACGATCATTGGACATGATCTCCGACCGGGGAATATCCTTCAGGCTCTCGCGAACGAAAATATCGCCCCACACCGGAATCAACTGAACATGCGGATAGCTCGCCGCCAGCTCTTTGCAGGCGGCTTCGGATTCCTGCTGCTTCAACGACAATACCACCAGTGCCTTCGGCCCGCGCGCCAATAACTTGCGGCAGACCGCCATCCCCACCAAACCAAAACCGCCCAGAACCAATATCTTTGAGTTCCGTAGCATCATTGCCCTGAATCTCCTTCGTCGGGAGCGGCATCCCCGTCAGTCGGCGGATGCGCGTGATGATGACCGTTCGTCCTGCCCGCCGCCGGCAACACTTCCGACAGATCAGCCAGCGGAGGAATCCCCGCCGCCGCCGACCCGCCATCAACGTCGGCGGCGAATTCCGTCTGCGTGTCTCGCCCCCCCAGCTCCTGCAAGCGTCCCCACTCCCGTGTGAGTTCGCTGTCCCGTGGCAGGTCAGTCAGGGAAGAAAGTCCAAAATGCTTCAGGAATTCAGCAGTCGTCTCGTACAACAGCGGCTTGCCCACGATATTCGCGCGACCCTTCACCGCGACCAAGTGACGATCCAACAGCGTTCTAAGCACCCCGCCGGAATCCACTCCGCGAATGTCGTCTATCTCAATCCGCGTAACCGGACCGCGAAACGCCACCACCGCCAGCGTTTCCAGCGCCGCCCGCGATACCCGCGCGCGATTGCGCTCCACCGACAGCTTCTTGAGTGCGCCCGAATAGTCCGGCTTCGTAAAAAACTGGTAGCCCCCCGCCACGTGCAAAATCTCGAACGCGCGACCCGTCTGCGCGTACTCGATATTCAATTGCCTTACAAATTCCGGCAACTTCCCCCGATTGCGAACACCGATCACCGAGTTGTATTGCTCCTCCGTCAACGGCTCCCGCGACGAAAAGAGCATCGACTCCGTCACGGCCTTCAGAAACTCGTGGTCGTCGCGAAGATTAACCTCGACTTGCTCCGGCTCCGGCGCGCCTTCCGCGTTCAGCAGCGATTCGCCGTCCTCAGGGAGTCCATCGAGCGGCAGGGCCTGCTCGTCTTCGTTTATCTTGCGCTGCTTCTTTGCCAACCTATGCGGCCTCAACCTCCGGGACCTGTGCCCCGGAAACATAAATCTCCGCAAATGCCTCGTTCTGATCCACGTGAATCCGCTGCCGCTTCGCCAGTTCCAGGATCGCCAGCAACGTCACCACCCAGATCATCCGCTCCCGCTCGGTTTGCATGGTGTGCAACAAGCCAAAGCGTTCCAGCTCCGCGACCAGGTCAACGACCCAACGCATGCGTTCCTCAAGGGATATCCGATGCAGCTTGACCTGATGAAACGTCCGCGATTCACGATTCATCAGCAGCTCTTCGATCGCCCGCGACAAATCGTAAATCGTCATCGGTACCAGCATCTCGTCCGGACTGGGCTCCGCGGCGGCGGGCACCGGCGTATAGCCGATCTCCCAACGCTCCAGCATCTCGTCTTCGCGCCGTCCGAATCGTGCCGCTTCCTCTTTGACCTTCTGGTAAAGCAAGAGGCGATTTGCCAGCTCGCGCCGCGGATCCTCGACTTCCTCTTCGCCGAGCTGCGGTGGACGCGGCAGCAACAGCTTGGCCTTGATCGACAGCAACGTCGCGGCCATTAATAGATACTCGCCAGCGTCCTCCAGATCCTCAATCCCAATCGCGTCAACGACCCCGAGATACGACTCTGTGATCTCCGCCATCGGCAGATCCGATATGTCGTACTCCTGCCGCGACACGAGAAAGAGCAGCAAATCCAGCGGCCCTTCAAAACGCGGGAGCTTGACCTGCCAGGCGCTCATCCGAACCCCATCGCGGCATGTACCTCGTCCATCGTCGCCGCGGCAATGCTTCGCGCGCGGGAATTTCCGTCGGCCAGAATCTCGTCGATCAGGCCCGGCTTGCTTTCGATCTCCGCCCGCTTCACCCGGATCGGCTCCAAGTGCGACGCAATCCGATCCGCGCAGCGCTGCTTGCACTCCACACATCCCAACGCGCCGCTCTCGCACCCGCTGCGAATCTCCGACGTGGCATCGGCATTGAACTTCTTGTGGTACGTAAACACGAGGCAAACGTCCGGACGCCCCGGATCGCCCTTCCGAATCTTCTGCGGATCCGTGATCGCCCTCCGCAACTTCCCCCGCACCTCGTCCGGAGCATCCGCGAGCTGGATCGTATTGCCCAGCGATTTCGACATCTTGTTGCCGTCCAGGCCCGGCAGACGCGGGAATTCCGTCACCAGCGGATCCGGCTCCGGAAAGATCGGCTGCTGAGGGCAGTACACGTTGTTGAACCGACGTGCCAGCTCACGCGTAACTTCTACATGCGGCAACTGGTCCTCACCCACCGGTACCACGTCGCCTTTGTAGATCAGAATGTCCGCCGATTGCAGCACGGGGTACGCGAGATGTCCGACACTCAGTCGGGTCTCCAAATCAAGGTCGCGCACCTGGTCCTTTAACGTCGGATTCCGCTCCAGCCGCGCCGTCGTGATCAGCATACTGAAAATCAAATGCAGCTCCGCATGCTGCTTGACCTGCGACTGCACGAAAATCGGACTACGGACGGGATCGATTCCCGCCGCGATCCAGTCAATCACCATCTCGCGCGTGTTCGCGGCATATTCTCGAGTCCCCTCCAAGTCGGTCGTCAGCGCGTGCCAGTCCGCCACCAGGAAATGACTCTGATACTGCTCCTGCAATCGTACCCAATTCTCGAGTGCCCCCACGTAGTTCCCCAAGTGCAGGCGGCCGGTCGGTCGCATTCCGGATAGTAGGCGGCGGGGAATCGTCATCGCAGAGGTAAGTGCATCGATTTCAGGATAAACCAAATGATACACTATTTTCGCCAAAATAGCAAACAAAAAGGGCCCGCTCAAGGCCCCCTAAGTTCAGCTATTTCAAATAGACAATGCGTAATGGCGGCCCCCCAACTGACCCACCCCAAGAGGCAAAGTAAACGCCTGAACTTCCGTTACTTAGCGTCCCCCCCCGGGGTACCCACGAAACTGACGTCATTCCCGCCCCCACCGTCAACCTATCCACAATCCTACCTAACGCGTTGTAAATCAACATAGATGACAAGTCCCGGAGTGGAAGGTCCCACCGCAAAGTGACCGCCGAATTGAAAGGATTGGGATACGCTTTCGTCAAACCGGGATCAGCCGCCCATGACACCGTGGGCGGTTCCGGTGCATCGAAGGAATACCCATAGACCATGTTCCCCGGACCGTCGCCAACGTCATAGGTCCCCAGTAGCAAGCCGTCGGCAGTGCGTTGTTCCACATGATCCGTCATGAAACAGCTCACTACCCAAGTTTCTCCGATCGTCACGCAAATGTCCGACACGCCCGAGCCCACGAGCAAAGGATTGTCCGCCCCGTTCACAATCTGCAAGTCTTCTATTGTGTACCGATAGACATGCCCGTGGTCACCCCAACCACCCGCCGCCACATAAGCGTAAGTGACCCCGATTGCCACATCCGCCGGTGTCCCACCCGTCGGCAGAACAGAGATTTCCGCGAACGTTGTCGCGTCCACCACGTTGATCTGTCCCGGAATATCCCCGTAATTTCCCGTGCAAACGATGTGCAATCGGCCGCGCTGATCCACCGCCATGGCCTGCGGATTTGTTCCAACTTGAATGCTGTCCACGAGCGCGAGTGTATGACGATTGTACACCATGACCACACCCGGTCCGTAGTCCGGCCACTCAAGCCGCGTGAGCGTCACCAATAGGTTGTCACCGTGCACGAGCAACCCTTCCGGTGCGTTCCCGACTTCAAGCTGGCCAACCACCGTTCCCGTGGACAACCGCAGCAGCGCCACGCGGTCGCTGGTAGAACAGCTCACTGCCAGCGTGTCGCTGTTCAATGGCGCCGATGCCCACGGCCCGCCGCAGCCCGGCAACGCCATGTCCCGCTGCGTCTCGTCGCCGATGATCTCCTGCAGGCTCGTGGCGTTCGTCACGTACAAAGCGCTTCCCACCTGCGTAATCCCATTGCACAGCGCGCCAAGGGGTTCCACCGTCCCGGTCGCGCCGGGCAGGCGGACCAGTCCCAGCGTCTCGTCAAGTTGCTGCACGACGTAGATCCACTCGTCCGCCGCCGCGACGCCTATGCAAGTCAACCCTGCAACCAATACGATCAGCCAGTTCATCATTTGCCTCCCGCGAGTTCCGTAATGCTCAATTCCAGATAGAATTCTCGCAGTGGCATCGGCGCAAATCGCACGATCCGGAAATCTCGGTTCAGTAGATTCTCCGCGCCGATTGCCGTACCCAACTGCGTGTGCCTGACGTTCCAAGTGTAACCGACACGTGCGTCAACCAGCTCATAGGCGGCTAACCACTTCGAGTTCGATTCCGTCGCCGGACGCCGATCAACCCAACGGTAGTTCACCGCGGCCTGAACACCGTCCCACAAACCACGCAGCCCGCAGCGCGCGGACCTCGGCGCGCGCAGCGAAAGGTACTTGCCTGTGGTCGTCCGATCTTCCGACCGATTACGGGCTTCAGTCCAATCCACGCCGCCGCGCCAGCTCAGCCGATCGCTGATCAACGAATGCTCGACTGTCAGGTCAAGCGTGCGTACCGAAGCAGCCGCCAGATTCACGGGTTTCCAGCGGCCGTCGAATCCCTGCCGCCACATGATCATCTGCGCAACCTGTTGATCCGAGGTCGTCACCGACCATTTCAGATGACCCGCGATCGTCAAGCCACCGCTCAGGCTCGCGATCCACTCCTCGGATTCCTCCGATTGCAAATCCGGATTGCCGCTCGCGACCAAATCGTCCGCCCAGAATAGCGCGTAAAACTCCGGCGTCCGGTACGAACGACCCCACTGCAAATCGAAAGTCATGACTCTCGCAACGCCGCCGTTGATTCCCACTTTCGGCCCGAACAGATTCACCGCGCCGACGCGCTCCAGTCGCGCCCCGGCCCGCGGCAGGATCGGAATCGGACCACCCAGCGACCGTGCGGCCGACACTTCCGCCCACGCCGCGACCCGTGTTCTGTCCGCACTACCATCCCGTAATTGCGTGCTCTCAAGCCGATCCCATCCGGCCAGAATGCCGCTCCGCCCGTGGAGCGATGCCCGAGTCACCTGCGCCTTGATTTCGCCTTCGGCTGCCCGGCTCCAGTCATGACTTGCTTTCGTATATGCCGCGGAGGGATCGCTGAAATCCTGAGCATCCTCCCGGAGCGATAGCCGAGTTTCCGCGTCGAACGCCCCGGCGTCATGAAATGTGCGCTGATTGAGCCGCAGCGAGCGGGTCTCTTGCCGGGCCAGCGGCGTCAGATCAGGCGCCAAATACCCGGGCATCCCGCGCTCACTCAAATCCAACGATCCGCCCAATTCCCAGCGCGCGCGCCGCGCCGGATTCGATTCCAACTTCCCCAGGACGATATCCCGCCGCAAATCATTGTTCTCACGACGAAACTGCTGCCCGACGTGGGGAGCAAGCGGACCCGAACCATCCTCCGGCATCAAACGATAGGCATACTCCCGTGACCCCGCCTCGCGGTTGTACGTGAGTTTCCCGCGCAGTCCGCGCCAGGCTCCACCGCGCTGAACCCGCAGCTCCGTGGCCGTCTCACCCGTGGCCAGCGTCGCCGACGTACGGGCTCCCTCAGCCGCGCTCAGCGTCTGAATGTTGATCACTCCGCCGATCCCGTCACTCCCGCTTTCGATCCGACTGCCCCGCGTTATCTCGATCTGCGCGATGTCCGCAAGCGGCACCGCGCTAAGATCTGATTCTCCGCCGCCCGCACGGTTGATCGGCTGCCCATCAACGACAACCAGGACCTGATTCGAATTCGACCCGCCAATCCGCGCCCCCACCGACCCGCTGCCGTCATCGCGAGTTTCCAGTCCGGCGTCCGCTCGCAGAAACCCGGCCAGATCCCGCGCTCCGCTCTGTACGATCGCTTGCCGTCCAAATCTGCGCGTTACACCCGCCGGTCGCTCCGAGGTCACCTCAACAACGGGCAGAATGAACAATGCTCGCAGACGCACCACGCATTCCGCCTGCTCCCCGGCACGGACCTCGATCACGGTGTCCCCCGCCGCGTAGCCCGCACACCTCACTTCAACCGGATACACTCCGGCCGCCAGCTCGTCAAATACCGCGCGTCCGCTCCCTGAACTGATCGCCTCGCCATGCGAAAACAGACTTACCGTCGCCGAACTCACCGCGACCCCCTGCTCATTGGACACGCTGATGACCAACCGCGATCCGGTCTGCGGCACCGCATCCTGCCATAGCGCGAGCAGCGCCGCCATGTACCACAACAGCCTCACAGCCACAGTCTCCATTGCACACCAAGATATTCTTCCTTGCGGATCATCAAGTATCCCGGAATCACATAATAGTGCTGCGCCAACAGATTGTCCGCTCCCCAGACCAAGGTTACGCCGTGAATCGTCGCCGACAGCCGGAAACCCACCAGATGAGTCGGCCCAAGCAGCTGATCCGCAATATCCGAAACCGCCCGCCGCCTGCCGATATGCTCATAGCTAAGATGACTGCGGAGCGTCAACGGAGCCGTCAGGAAGTCACGCTCAAAATACACCCGGCCGATACCCCGGAGTTCCCGTGCGCGCGCCGGTTCCCGCGAATCGAGCTCGGTAAAGCACGACCCCTGCACGCGAACACCGAATTTCACCGGCATGTCGAAATCGCTCGCCGCGCCCAGGTGATCCGCATCGCCGCCGCGCGCATACGCAAGCGTGACCGTGTCGCCGCGCAGTACAAACTGGTTCGAGAAGGCGCCGCGCCGATCCACCGTGAGCAACCGGACCGCGAATTCTGCCGTCCCCCGCATCCATTTAGCGCCGACGCTGCTATTCAACAAGCGATCAATGCCGCCGGGCGCGTGACCGTCGATCCGCGCAACATAATACCGATCCAGATCCGAAAACTCTCGCGAGATCAGCAGCGGGCGATCTGCAATGCGATAACGGGTACCCCGCCATGCGGACGGCGCGCCGTGCTCATGGTAACCCGTCGCCGCTGTCAAACTTACGCCCTGCAACAGCGCGACATCGCCCTCCACACGGGCATTCGACAGCCAACCGAACTCTGCTTCCGACGCCACAAATGACACATCGGCCCGCCGCGCTTCGGCGGTCGCCTGCAAGTTCACACGACCCAGGACCAGGCGATCATCGAGGCGCAGGTCGAGCGTCGTCTCGGTATAGTCGCCGATCCCCGGATAACGCAGGTCCGCATAGCTGCCCTCATGCATCAACGTGAGCCGGTTCGCGCGATAGTCTGCATCCGCCGAGACCTGCCAGCCGCGCACCAATTCTCGCGCGTTAAAAGCCGAATTCCAGCGCTCCCGATCACGACGTATATAACAACTCAAACGCGGATTGAGCGCCGTCCGAAAACTGTCCGCCTGCATCAGAGTCAGCGCACCTTCTTCACGCTCATTACGCGCGCCGCGAGCCTCGATCTGCGAGTTCGCCTGTACGCTCGATCCGCCATAGGAAATCGTACTCGCGATCCGCCGTCCAAGGTGAAACCGGTATCGCCCGCGCAGCCGATTGAATCGAGAATCACTGACGCCCTGCCGTAAGCCGTCGTACCACACCAGGCGGCCGGTAAGCTCAATCGCCGACCGACCGTAGATCTGTTGGCCGTGAGCGAGATCAACGGACCCGAAGTTGTAATAGCCCTCGCGAATCTGCAGCTCCGTGTACGGTGAATCGGAAGGAATCGTCCGCGTCCACTCCGAGAACCGCCCCACGCCGTCCGTTCCGAACTGGAAGTCGAGGCTGTCCAATTCCGCCGGTGGCTGAAGATTTGAATCGTACAGTCCATCGCCAACCCGGCTTTGCGAAATCCCATCCTTCCGCGCACCCGTTAACCACGGGGCCATGCCCCACGGTTGAATTACCGTCGGCGCACCCAGCACGCCGTAATCCTGCACATACATCCCCGGATAGCGCCGCAGCCAGTCGCTCAAGTCCTCGTAGGACCACGTCAGTCCCGTGCGAGCGGTCAGGACTGGCCCCTGCGCCCGCATCGCCTGCGGGCTCGCCAACAATGCGATCAGCACCAAGACTCTGAATTTCACCAGTTGAGCGCCTTTCTCAGTCGCGGCATCAGCGGAGCCACAATCACCAGAAATACCGCGAGATTGGAAACGATGTGAATCGCCGCAAACGGCAAAGCCGCCGCCGCGTACACGCGCGGGTCCATCCCCACAAATCCCACCGACGCGGGATAGGCCAGGTTCGTCAAGACATCAAACCACACGGTCGAGATCAGGGCAGACGACACGAGGACCAGAAGATAGCAACGGCCCGTAGCTGGCCCGCAAATGCGCCGGGAGAGCGCGCCCGTCAGACCGGCGCCCGCCATCCCCAACATCTGCGACAACAACAAAAAACCCATGGAGCTGCCCATGGGATGAAATCCGGCAAATATGAGTTCCACCAACGCACCCGTAAGTAATCCCGCCCATGCGCCAAGCAAGTAGCCTGCCGCAAAGCAGATCGCCGTCACCAGCTCAACATTCGGAATTGTTGATAGCGCCAATCCGCCGACAACGCCAACCGCCACAAAAGCGGCAACCCGCGCGAGCATCAGCGGCGTACGCCCCGGCCCGGAAACCACCTGCATCATTGAACTCCCCGCATCCGCGGAGAGCCTCCACTATCGCCTCAACTCCGAAGGAACAATCTCACACCCGGCAGGTCTCCTGGCTTCGCCCGTTCCCTCAAACGAGCTTCACAGTTGCGGGTCAGCGACGGATTCACACCGTCTTCCCTATTCTTCCGCCCAAGGCGGACACCGGCTGTTGTGGACGATCAATCCGCGCGGCCTGCTGACCGCGCGTGCTACCCCTTAGGCAGCCGCGACCCCGGCTTTCGCCTTCGGCTCGCCGCCGACATTCTGCTGAGCCTTGTCGCGAATCCGAGCGCTCTTCCCGCGGCGACCCCGTAGATACGTCAGCTTGGCGCGACGGACGTGCCCCTGCCGCAGAACTTCGATCTTCGCGATCACCGGCGAGTGCAACGGAAACACACGCTCCACGCCGACTCCCATCGAAATCTTCCGCACCGTGAACGACTCGTTCAGCCCCGACGACTTGCGGCCGATGACCGTTCCCTGAAACGCCTGCAAACGCTCTTTGTCGCCCTCGATCACTCGAACCCAGACACTTACCGTGTCGCCGGGATTGAAGGTCGGGATGTCTTTGCGCAGGTCATCCTGCGTCCAATTCGAAATGCGATCCATGGTCGGATTCTATGTTAATGGTTCTCTCTTGACTCGTCAGGCGATCCCGGCGGCTGCTCCAACAGATCCGGCCGCCGCGCTCGCGTTCGCTGCTGGCGCTGCGCCGCGCGCCAGGCTTCGATTCGGGCGTGGTGTCCGCTGAGCAGATCCGGCGGAACGCGCAAGCCTTCAATTTCTTCCGGCTTCGTGTAGTACGGCGCGTCCAGCAGTCCGTTCTCAAAACTGTCGCTGGCCGCGGAATCCTGATTTCCCAACACCCCCGGCAGCAATCGCGACACCCCATCAACCAGCACCGCGGCCGGTAACTCGCCGCCGCTCAGCACAAAGTCACCGATCGAGATCTCTTCCCAAACGTCGCGCGCGAAGACCCGCGCATCGATCTCCTTGTAATGTCCGCAGAGGATGATCAGCCACTCCACCCCGGCCAATTCACGAACCCGCGACTGCCCCAATCGCTCCCCCTGCGCGCTCATGCACAACAACCGCGGTGTCATATCCCGCTGGGCACGCAGCGCGTCCAGACAGGCAAAGATCGGCTGTGCCATCAGCACCATTCCCGCGCCCCCGCCATAGGGAGAATCGTCGATCTTGCCATGCCGGTCCGTCGTGTAGTGCCGCAAGTCGTGCACCCACAAGCGAAGCGAATCGGCCAACAACGCGTTGCGCGCAATCGAGCTGTTCACCAGCCCCGCGAACATCTCGGGAAAGCCCGTCAGTATATCAATGATCATGGTCGCCCGGCTCCGGCGGCAGCTCTTCGCCTCCGCTTAGCTCGCGCCAATTCAGAATCTCAATCGTGTGCGCCGCCGTGTCGATTTCGCCTACCCATTGCTTCACGAACGGAACGAGCAGTTCGCCGCGACTCCCGCTGAATTCGAGAATCGCCTGCGCACCCGCGCGAATCGCCACCAGCTGCCCCAAGTCGTCCGCGCCCGCCCCGGTGGCACGATAACCGATCAAGTCCGAACTATAATACGTGTCCGCGGGCAACCCCCACGACTCGCGCTCCGGAACGCACATGTCCGTTCCCGTCAACTGCTCGGCGGCCTCCCGCGTGACCAGATCACGAAAGCTGATCAGTAGGTTTCGCGCACCCCAGCGCACCTTCTTGACCGTGTGCTGCGCTACGACCTCCGCGTCCCTGAGAAAGAACACGGTGGTCAACGCATCGAATCGCTCGTCAAAATCCGAAAGCTGAACCACTTTGAGGGTGCCCTGCAACCCGTGAACGCCGACCACATGCCCAATGGCACGGTAGTCGTTCGTGTCGCCGGTTGCGCCCGGCTCAGCATCGTCAGCCATGTCCATTAGCATTTCCACACGGCCCGGAATTCACCGAAGCGCGACGGCGTCGCTGCCATCGAATCCGTAGCGCGAGAATTATGACTTCGGAGGTTCGGCGGCAGCCTTGGCCTTCTTTTCGCGACGCGCCGTCCGGCGGGCCGCCGCTTGGGTAGCACGCGCCTGTGCATCCGCTCGCCACTTCGCCATCGCCGCGTCGATCTGGTCCGCCGACGTGTCGCGCTTCAGCAAGTCAAGCTTCAGCATCAAGCCGTGCTGTGACAACAAGCTGCGAACGGTTTCCGACGGCGTCGCGCCGACCGCTAACCAATGCATCGCGCGAGCCTCGTCAATCTGAAACTGGGCGGGTTGACGCTTCGGATGATAAATGCCGATCTGGTCAACAAATGCCCCGTCGCGACGATTGCGCGAATCCATCACCACGATGCGGTAGTGCGGTTGCTTCTTGCGGCCGCCCCGCGCGAGTCGAATCTTTACTGACACGGTGTGTTCCTATCTGAACGTTGATTGAAAGCTACATCCCGCCGAAAACGCGCCGCATCTGGCCCGGTCCGGCCTTCCGCAATCGCTTCATCATCGCGACCATCTGATCGTACTGCTGCACCAGCCGATTTACGTGCTGAACCGTCAAGCCCGCCCCTGACGCAATGCGCCGCCGCCGCCGCGCATTCAAAACGTTCGGATGATCCCGCTCAAACGGCGTCATCGAGTAGATCAGCGCTTCCATGTGCTTCAGCGCCTTCTCATCCACCTGCACGTCCTTGAGCTTCGCCCCCACGCCCGGAATCATGCCCAGAAGACTCTGCATCGAACCCATCTTCTTCAACTGCTGCAACTGATCCAGAAAATCCGCCAACGTAAAATCCGCCTTGCGCAGCTTCGCTTCGAGCTTGGCCGCCTTGTCCTCGTCGATGACCGACTGCGCCTTCTCGACGAAACTCACGATGTCGCCCTTGCCCAGAATCCGGCCCGCCATGCGATCCGGATGGAAGGGCTCCAGCGCGTCGAGCTTCTCCCCCATCGAAACAAACTTCAACGGCTTGCTCGTCACCGCGCGAATCGAAATCGCCGCGCCACCCCGCGTATCGCCGTCCAGCTTGGTTAACACCGATCCGGTAAACTGCAGGCGATCGTGAAACGCCTTCGCTGAATTCACCGCGTCCTGACCCGTCATCCCGTCGGCCACGAACAGGATCTCGGTCGGCTTCGTCAGCTTCTGAATCGATTCCAGCTCCCGCATCAAGTCGTCATCGACATGCAAGCGCCCCGCCGTGTCGAGGATCACCGGATCCAGGCTGATCTTCTTCGCATGTCGCAACGCGGCCTCGCAGACGTCGATGGCGCTCCGGCTCTCGCCGCGATACACCGGAATCCCGATCGAATCGCCCAACACCTGCAACTGATCCTGAGCTGCCGGACGCTGCAAGTCGGCCGCGACCAACAACGGCCGCTTGCCTTTCGACTTCAACAATCGCGCCAGCTTCGCGCAAAATGTCGTCTTCCCGGATCCTTGCAGACCGACGACCATATAGACAGTCGGCGGCAGGCTCCCCGTCGTTAGCCGACTCTCCTTTTCCCCCAGCAGCACCACCAGCTCATCGTGAACAATCTTGATCACGAGTTGCGCAGGCGAAACCGCTTTCAGCACCTGCTGGCCCAGCGCCCGTTCCTCGACCTTTGCCAGGAAATCGCGCGCGACACTCAAGTTCACGTCCGCTTCGAGCAGGACGCGTCGAATGTCCTTCAGGCTCTCACGGATATTCGATTCCGTGAGCTTGCCGGTCCCCATGAGGTTCCGGAACACCTGATCCAGCCGGGTTGTCAAATCCTCAAACATGCGCTCAGCGGTAGCGTTTCCTGATCAGCTCAATGATCGAACTCGTTGAACATCCCTCACGCAGCGGGATCGTCACCACCCGGCCGCCCGCGGCGGTCACCTGATCGTATCCGACGATGTCCTCAATGCGGTAATCGCCGCCCTTGACCAGCACGTGCGGCGACAGCAATCGAATCAGCGCTTCCGGTGTGTCTTCGTCGAACAAGATGACGTGGTCCACCGCCCGCAACGCGCACAACGTCACCGCCCGATCCAGCTCCCCCACCAGCGGCCGCCGCGGACCCTTGATCCGCCGCGCCGACTCATCACTGTTCAGCCCGACCAGCAGCGTAGTGCCGAGGGCCCGCGCCGCTTCGAGATATTGAACGTGTCCCGCGTGCAGAAGGTCAAACACGCCGTTCGTGAACACGATGGTGCCGCCGCGCAATCGCTCGACCGTGCAGCGCTTGGCAGCCTCTTCGCGCGACAAAATGCCCGCGTACCCCGACTGTGCGCCGTCAATCATGGTGGGCGACATAGGACTTGAACCTATGACCTCTGGTATGTGAGACCAGCGCTCTAACCAGCTGAGCTAGTCGCCCGAATTCAGAATACATCCGCCAGCAATTGATCTCGATGAATCGGCACGACCCCGACCTCGCCGCACACGATTCCCGCCGCCTGATTCGCCAGCACCGCCGATTCGAGCGGCGTCGCCCCGCCGCATTCCGCCACCACATAGGTCGAAATCACCGTATCGCCCGCCCCGGATACGTCGTGGACCTTTTTCGCCCGCGTCGGAATGTGCGCGCTCTCCGCCGCACTCGTAAATAATTCCATCCCCCGCTCACCGCGCGTCACCAACAGCCGCGACGGCTTCACCCGCTTGAACACCTCCGCCGCCGCTCCGAAGAGCTCGTCGTCGCTCCCGATGCGCTTCCCCAGCGCCGATTCCAGCTCCCGCACGTTCGGCTTGAACAACCCGCACCCCGCGTATTCAAAAAAATGATCAAACTTCGGATCCACCGCTACCCGCACCTCGTGCGTGCGACAGATCGAGAGCAACGCCTCGATCACGCGCGTCGATAATACGCCCTTGTTGTAGTCCTGACAGATCAGCGCGTCGAGCGAATTGATGACCGTCCGCAACGCCTCAATCAACCGATCCTCGTCGCTGCGCTCCAGCGGCCTGATCGTCTCACGATCCGCCCGCACCACATGCTGATCGTGCGCGATGATCCGCGTCTTCTCCGTCGTCCGCCGGCTCGGGCACTTGATCATCCCCAGCGCGCCGCAACCCGCCAAATCCAAATGCCGCAGCAGGTCCAGCCCCGCCTGATCGTCCCCGATCACCCCGAACGCAACCGGCGTCGCGCCCAGCGCCGAGATGTTCTGCACCACGTTGCCCGCCCCGCCCAGCGCCGCCCGCTCGCTCTCCACCTCCACGACCGGAACCGGAGCCTCCGGACTGATGCGGCGAACCGTCCCGGTCAAGTGCCGGTCCAGCATGAAGTCGCCCACCACCGCGATCCGCTTGCCATGCGCCGCGTCCAGAACCCGACGCGCCCGATCGGCGGAAACCGTCAAACTTCCAATACCTCTTTCTCTTTCAACTCAAAGAGATGATCCATCTCCTTGATGTGCTTGTCCGTCATCTCCTGCGTCTTGTCCTGCGACTTGCGCGACTCATCCTCGCTGACCTTGTGCTCCTTTTCAAGCCGCTTAATGTGCTCGTTGGCGTCGCGACGAACATTGCGGATCGCCACCTTCGCCTCCTCCACATACTTCTTCACGACTTTCACCAGATCCTTGCGACGCTCCTCCGTCAGCGGCGGAAGCGTCAGCCGAATCGTCGTGCCGTCAATGTTCGGCGTCAACCCCAGCTCGGACTTCTGGATCGCCTTCTCGATCGCGTGCACCGCGCCCTTGTCCCAGGGCTGGATCATGATCGTCTTCGCGTCCGGTGTCGAGACCGATGCCACCTGCGAGAGCGGCATTTCCGTCCCGTACACGTCCACCCGCAGCGGCTCCACCAAGCCCACCGACGCCTTGCCGGTGCGAATGTGCGACAGCTCATGCCGCAGCATTTCCACCGATTTCTTCATCCGCAAGTCGCAGTCAGCGATGATTTCTTTCACCATTGTTGGGTCCACCTAAGAAATCAGCGTTCCGATCTTCTGCCCTTCGAGTATGCGGCGAAAATTGCCGCGTTGCTTCAAATTGAAAACATGGATCGGGATCGAATTCTCCATGCAAAACGTCACCGCCGTCGTGTCGATTACCCGCAACTGACGCTCCACGAACTCAAGATAACTGATCCGGTCGAACATCGTCGCCGTCTTGTCGAGCGTCGGGTCCGCGGTATAGATCCCATCGACCTTCGTGCCCTTCATCAACACCTCGGCCTTGATCTCCTTCGCCCGCAATGCCGCCGCCGTATCCGTCGTGAAAAACGGACTACCAGTGCCACCGGCAAAGATCACGATCCGGCCCTTCTCCAGATGCCGCAGCGCCCGGCGCCGAATAAACGACTCCGCCACCGTCTGCAACGGAATCGCCGTCTGCACCCGCGTGATCGCCCCGCGAGCCTCCAGCGCGTCCTGCAACGCCAGCGCGTTAATTACCGTCGCCAGCATGCCCATCTGATCGCCCGTCACCCGGTCCATCCCCTGCGCGGCACCCCGCAGGCCGCGAAAGATGTTCCCGCCGCCAATCACGATGCCGACTTCGACACCCAGCGACTGAACCTCGGCAATCTCCTCGGCCATCGCATGCAGCGTCGCCGGATCAATACCGTACTCCCCCGCGCCGCATAATGCCTCGCCGGAAAGTTTCAGCAGAACCCGTTTGCCGTCCAGTGTGCTCAGAGCGCTATCATCCTATGATCCAACCCGAAACCGCTCGAACGACTGTACATCCACCGCTCCGCCCACCGCCTTCGACGCCCCTTCCAGCAAGCTCTTCACGGCCACCTTCGGGTCCTTCACGAACGGCTGCTCCAATAACGCAACCTCGGCCAGCCACTTGTTGATCCGCCCCTCGGCGATCTTGGCCACCGCCGCTTCCGGTTTGCCTTCCTCGCGCGCGCGCGCGATTTCAATCGCCCGCTCCGCGTCAAGTTTCGCCGCATCAACCTGCTCGCGCCGCACCACCAACGGTGACGACGCCGCGACTTGCATCGCCAGGTCTTTGCCCAACGGGCCCGCTTCGGCGTGCTGCGACGTGATGCCCTGCAGACCGACCAGCGTGCCCAGCTTGTTGTCGCCGTGCACATAGTAGCCCACGAAACCACCCGCCGACTGCATCCGCGCAAAACGGCGAATCTCCAGCTTCTCGCCAATCTTGCCGATCAGGTCGGTCAACGAATCGCCAACCGTGCGCGCCCCCAGGGTTCGCTGCTTCAAATCATCAACGGATTTGCCCGCCGCGTCGCCCCAGCCCAGCACCAATTTGGCGAGCTCGTCGGCGAACTTGCGAAAGTCGTCATTCTTGGCCACAAAATCCGTCTCGCTGTTCACCTCCACCATCGCGGCGGTCTGGCCGTCTTCACTGCGCACAATCGCCACCACGCCTTCATTCGCCGCGCGGTCGGCACGCTTCTCCGCGGCCGCCTTACCCTTCTTGCGCAGATATTCCACGGCCTTGTCCTTGTCGCCGCCTGATTCGACCAGCGCCTGCTTGCAGTCCATCATCCCCGCCCCCGTCTCCGCTCGAAGCTGAGACACCAGCGCGGCGCTAATTGCTACGTCTGCCACGGTATCTATCCTCTATCTCGTTGTGTCATTCTATACTCGCTGCTTGGCGGCACCGTCCCCGGTGCCGCGCCTCGCCCCGCGGTCCGCGAACTACGCGCCCGCCGGTGCGTCTCCGCTGGGCGGTACCGGCTTCTCTTCGCCGCCGTGGGGTTGATCCGCCTGAGGTGCAGGTCCGCTACCCGGTCCGGGACCGCCCGGCCGACGCACACGTCGCGGCCGATCACCACCGCCGCCGGGACCACCCGGTCCACCGCCGCGCTGATCACGACCTTCCCGCCGATCCCGGTCGCGACCCCGCGGATCCACATGCTCACGGTCGCGAGCCTGTGTATCTTGCGTCGTCTCCTGCACCTGCACCGCCGTCGCCCGATACGTCGCCATCCCTTCGACGACCCCGTCCGTCAGGGCGCGAGTTATCAACGCAATCGACTTGAACGCGTCATCGTTGGCCGGAATCGGATAATCCACCAGATCAGGATCAACGTTCGTATCCACGATCGCGAAAATCGGAATGCCCAACCGACGGGCCTCGGCGACCGCGATCTTCTCGCGACG
This sequence comes from candidate division KSB1 bacterium, assembly GCA_016214895.1. Classification (NCBI taxonomy): domain Bacteria; kingdom Pseudomonadati; species Candidatus Zhuqueibacterota bacterium. Next base: position 52,868 of record JACRMR010000008.1, on the reverse strand, counting down.
GACGTCCACGATGTAGATCGCGTGCGGCAAATAGTTCAGTTCGCGAATGCCGCCGATGGACTCGAGCAGCTTCTCCCGACGGCGGTCCAACATCAACCGCTCCTTCTTCGAGATCTTCTCGAACGTCCCATCCACCATCTTCTTCTCGATCCCGTTCAGCGTCTTGATCCCCTGACGAATCGTCTGAAAGTTGGTCAGCGTGCCGCCCAGCCAACGCTCCGTTACGTACGGAACCCCCGCCCGCTTCGCCTCCGCCGTGATCACATCGCGCGCCTGCGGCTTAGTGCCCACGTACAAAATTGTACCGCCGCGAGACGCAATCTGCATCGCCGCGGCAGTAGCTTTGTCCGTACATTCCTGGGTCTTGCGCAGGTCCAGCAGATGAATCTTGTTCCGTTCCATCAATATGAACGGCTTCATCTTCGGGTGCCAGCGACGAGTCAAATGGCCGAAATGACTTCCGGCCAACAGCAATTGCTGAAGCGTAACTTTGGACATCGGTGCTCCGGGTTGGTGCTCTAACGGCCCTTCCTCTCGCCGGACAACTCAGTCACTGAGCACCCATCCCGCGATCCGAACCGTCGATCGATTAGTAAACCTGACTTGCCTGCTATGTGTGCGCGGCGATACGTCTCCCGCCGAACCGGGTTAAGTTTGCGCAACCCGGCCGGAAACCGGAACGGCGCGCCAAGTCTTTGCCCGCTTGGCGTACCCGATTAGACCATTGGCTTAGCGCTTCGAGTACTGGAACCGCTTGCGCGCGCCCGGCTGACCATACTTCTTGCGCTCGCGCTCACGCGGGTCACGAGTCATCAGGTCATGTTGACGCAAAACCGGTCGGTGCGCCTCGTTCATCACGACCAGTGCGCGCGAAATGCCGAGCAGCAGCGCTCCGGCCTGGCCGCTCAGCCCTCCGCCCTTCATCGTCGCGTGAATGTCAACCTTGCCGAGATTCTCCGTCACGACCAGCGGCTGTTCGATCTCCATCCGCAACACGTCGCGGCGGAAATAGCCAATCAGGTCCTTGCCGTTGACATTGACTTTGCCGGTGCCCGGCACCAGCCAGACGCGGGCAATGGCCGTCTTGCGCCGTCCTGTGGCGTAATACTTGGTCTGCTTCATGTAATACCTTAAGGGAGTCGAATTAGAAGGAGAGCGGCTTCGGCTGCTGCGCAACGTGCGGATGTTCCGCGCCCGCATACACAAATAGCTTGCCGAGCTGCTTGCGGCCCAGACGCGTACGCGGAATCATGCCCTTTACCGCACGTTCGATGATCCGCTCCGGATGCGCCTTCTTGAGCGTCTCATACGGTGTCCAACGCGCACCCTGCGGGTGGCCCGTGTGATGGAAGTAGGCTTTCGTACGAGACTTGCCGCCCGTAACCCGCACCTTGTCGGCATTAATCACCACGACGAAATCGCCCACATCCACATGCGGCGTGTATTGCGGCTTGGTCTTGCCGCGAAGAATTGCGGCGATCTGAGTGGACAAGCGGCCCAGGATCTGGTCCGTCGCATCGACGATTATCCAGCCCCGTTCCACCTGACCCGGTTTGGCGTGAAATGTTGACATGAAACCTACCCTATGTTTGCAAAGCTTTTAAATATAGATAACCAGCTCCACATTGTCAAGCACAACGTGAGTCGGCACAGCCCACAGACCTGAATCGTACTACTTTGTTAATTAACACTTTACCGCAATCAGTCAGATCGGCGTCCAACCTCCCAGCCCTCTTCAAAGTCTCTCCCGACCGCCGGATCGGCCCTCGGCGCTTCGCCGAGCCGGGCGTCCTCGCCCGGCCGGAATCGGAGAGTCAACTCTCCCCCCACATCCCGTGGGGGGCCGGGGGGGCAAATCGGAACTCTGCCTTCCGATTTTAAATTCTCAGTTTCCTACCTCAACACCACAATCTTCGTCCGCGCCCCCCCCGCCCGCTGCCCAATCTGTACGAAGTACATCCCGCTCGCGAGCGCACCCGCGTCGAAATGATAGTCATGCGCCCCCGCCGTCTGCACGCCGAGGAAGCGACCTTCCACGAGTCGCCCCGTCACATCATATACGCTCAGCGTCACCGGAGATACCCGCGGGACGGTGTAGGAGATGGTGGTCGATAAGTTAAACGGATTCGGGTAGTTCTGCGAAAGTGTGAAACCCGCCGGAGGCAACTTGGGACGCCGCTCCACGACGGACAACCCGACGATGTCTTCCATATGGCCAGCATACAGCACGAAGTCGTCGCCGTCCCTTGCGGCGACACCCGAAACTCGGCATTCCACTCCGACCAGCTCGTTTCCAAGCCGATAGTAGCGGCCATCGATGTTCACGCTGTCAAGATCCGATTCATCCCAGACCCGGACCCGCAGGTCGCCGCTGCCGTCATTCAAGTACAGAGTCGTTGCGCCGTCGATGTTCTCATCCACGCGATTGATCGCGCCCGTCGTCGCGCACCACGTCCCCGACCCGTGCAGATTCTGGAATGATGTGCGACCAATGCTGTCCTGCAGTTCACGATCGCCCGTCGTCATTACGATCGGCGGTGGAAGGGAGACGCCTTCGTTGATGAGCGTCATGCCGAAACTCGTAAAGCCGCCCAGCTGAATCTCATTGTTGAACGAGCCAACGAGCCCGGTGATCGTGATCAGATTGCGGCGCCGTAGCGCGGGGTACGCGTTCATGCGGCCAGACTGAGTCAGATAGAGCCCACGCCCGCTTTGATCTTGAAGGTAAGCCGCGACGCGACGGGAACCGCTATCCGTCGTGATCTCGCGCACGTAGTTGACCACGCCGCGGAGCGTGACGATTTGTCCGCTGTAAACGCCGAAGCTGTCGTAGAGGCTGGCAATCGGGACGAACGCGGTGGGTGAATAGCCGCCGAAGAAGACAACCGCGCCGGCCAGCTCGTTACCGGCCAGATCCTCGATGGCCTGAATCTCCAGTCGATAACCGTGCTCCGAATCGAGAGCCGCGAGAAGCTCAAGATGCACGGTATGGCCCGCGGATAAGACGGCTGCCGAGGCGACGTCAAGGCGGGGATGCTCTGGGACCGACTGATCGGTGATCGTGTAGTTGCCCGGGTCGTTCGCGCCAACGTCGGACAGACGCTCGTTGAACAAGATGTTAACGCTCAGGTCGGAGACTGCCGTGGCGCTGAGAATTTCGGGAGGACGACGGTCAATGAAGCCAAGATCGGCGTCGAAGCGCGGCGCTGTGACATGGCCGATGTACCCTGCGAAAGGGAGATACGTGCAGTTTCCGCGAATGAACAGGAAGCTGTCGCCGACCACCGGCACGAACTCAAAACCGGCATCGTTGACGATCGTGCATGAGCCTTCCAGACCGGAAACGTCGAACTGGCCATATGAGTTGAAGTCCGAGGTATTCGTGACCATGGACGGTCCGATCTCGATCAGGACTCCCTCGTAAGCCTCGCCCGAGTCGGGTAAACTGCCATTGGGCGGCGACAACTCGGCCGCGCGCACGCGAAGCGAAGGAATCGGTTGACTTGTGCCCAGCACCGCAACCTGACTGCCCGACGCGAATTCGGTGAGGGATCCCGCGTAGTCGATCACCTGGCCGGTGACGCGGATGCTGTCCCAAAGCGAAGGCATCCGATCCGGCGCGTACACTTCAATCCCCGACCAGCGTCCTGAATCGGGCCAGATGCCAACAGGATCACACATAAAGAAGCTGAAGTCATTATTGAATCCAGTTCCTGTGACAATGCCGATTACGGTGACGAATTGGCCATCATAGGGTGAGACGCCACCGGTGGGATCGCCCGTGTACTGCAAATCGAAGATGGCGGGAGGGTCTCCTCGAATGCGATAGTGATAGCTCTCTTCCGGCGCGGCAGCGGGATTAGTGGAGATGGTGCCGAGGCCGTCGATCGCTCGTACGTAGTAGTACGCAAAGACATGTGCCGCTCCGGCGGGTACGATCCCACCCCAATTACCGTCCCCGGATCCGCCGTCTCCATGCGCGCCATCGTCGAACATGGACTGTGGAATGAAGTCGCCGAGCGGGCCAAAGCGATAATGCACTTCCACGCCGGCAACACCGTCGGCATCAAAGACGGACGCCGTAACCGTGACGGAATCATGGTTGGTCGGTTCCGCCGGAAAGTTCGCGACTTGTGATATGACCGGTCCATGATTGTGAAGCAGCCCGATGTCCGACGTCGCGCGTGGATTGACGAGAAACACATTGGCCGCTGAGGACACGATCCCCCGCAAGAACAGGAGTGAGTCACCCAGTAGCAATTCCACGGCGTAGTCCCATCCGGTTCCGACACCGACCGGACCCGAACCGTCGTCAATGGTGATTTGTGGCTGATCGTCGACAACGACCGCGTTCGCAATCTCAACGAGCACACCTTCCATCGGTTCGGTGACGGACCCGGTCGTGGTAGGTGTGGGGGCTACTTGGGCGCCGACGGAAACCACGGTGAAGGTCCCTGCAACGATGTTTCGAAGGCGGGTTTGCGTGTTCGATTCCTGAACCTCGGCTTGGAACCGAACAGAATCGCCGCGGATGATCTGGCGCAGCTGGTTGTCGTTCACGAGAATACCGCTCCACGGACCACCGCCCCGATCCGAAAGGAAGTAGCGAATCGGCTGTCCGGTGTACTCCGTCGCTGTGACAATTCCACCGACCGAGACCAGTTGTCCCGCCCAGGGTGAGGCTCCGGAAGGGTCCGTGGTGAACTGAATGTCGTGAATAGACATCTGCGCGAACAGTGCGGCAGGCAGCAGAAGGTTGAGAAGGCAGGAATATCGCATGACTAGACTCCTGGGGATGGAGACTCGTAGCGCAATTGTGGTCACACCTGCGCGTGCGGCGAGCATTCGGCTCCGGTTGTCACTTACAACTCGGATCTTGAAGGCAGATTCCTCAGCTGCGACTAACTGCGAGGGTGCTCTAAGGCGATCCTCGGTGCCAATACCGGTCAGTAGGGAAGAGCTGGCGGACAGCTCCGGAGGTAATGCCAGTGGTTTCCTTGGCGGCGCATGTCTCCATGCGCCCCATTCTGCGAAGCAGCAGCCGTCACCCCCGCCAAGATCAGCACGAATAGCGACTTGTACATTTTAAGCCACAGCTATTGACTTTTTGACCAAAGTTTCGTATATTATGAGCGTCCGAGTGGGTCAGGATTAACTGCCAATTCCTCATCTATCATCTATCATCTATCATCGTTCATCAATAACATTTCCTGCCCCCGCCTCCTTAAGTGAGGCGGCACATCCCCCGCTCACGGGAGAACTAAGGGGGGGATTTAGGCTTTTCGCGCTCTTCGGTTCCGCTGGCTAATTTCTCACCGCGCGGACGTGATAAAAGTAGCCGCCTTCCGTTGCGGTCGAGTCAAAAAACACCGTCGTGTCCGGCGGCACCGGTACGCCCAGCGAGTCCCAAAGCGGATTCGCCAAACTGCCCGCACCGAAGATCACATAGCGATCGATCTCGATCGGTGAACCCGTCGTATCGAATTGCACAGGAAACCACTCGAGCCGCATTACGTTGGATTGAAGCGGATGGCCGAGGGTCAATCCTGCCGGAGCCATCGGCGGAGGCAAACACGCAAAATGCGACACATCGTACGCACTGAAATTCGTATAGTCCGCTACAAATGCCACACACCCCGCAATTGCCACACCCCAGGCAAGTCCGGGGGTATCATAATATCCAACCGAAATCGGCGCGGCTGGATCGGAGATGTCGATTACTCTGAGACCGGTCTCGTAGTCCGTCACATACGCGTAGTCTCCGTCAACCACAACACTCACACAAAGATCCGGTGTATTGAAGACGCCGCTGCGTACGGGTGCGGCGACATTGGAAACATCAATGACCTGCAGGCCGCTTGTACCATCCGCAACGTACGCGTAGCTCCCCCTGACTGCAACATCATAGGCGTGGCCCGGAGTGTCATAGAAGCCGGTTTGGCTCGGGGCGGCCGGATTGGTGATATTGATCAATCGCAAGCCACTCGCCCCATCCGCGAGGTAAGCATAATTCCCTTGCACGGCCACGCCGCGTGCAGTTCCCGGTGTGTCGTACGATCCGGCACCCAGGGGGGCTGAAGGAACGCTGATGTCGACTATCCGCAGGCCGCGCGAATCGTCCGCTATGTAGGCGTAATTTCCGTCGAGCACCAAGTCTCGGGCCTCACCCGGCGTGTCGTAATGGCCAACCTGAACCGGGACCGCCGGATCGGAGACATCAAGAACTCTCAACCCACTGGTCCCATCGGCAACGAAGGCAAGAGTCTCCCGGATCGTAATCCCTACGGCCTGATCTGCCGAGTCGAAAACCCCGGTCTGTACAAGCGCCGTAGGGTCGGCCACATCGATTACTCGCAGCCCGCCGTCTCCGCAAGCAATGTAGGCGATGCCGCTCTCAACCGCCACACCCCAAGCGTTGCCCAGCGGGTTGTAATAACCGGTCTGCTCGGGGGCGGCTGGATTCGCAACGTCAATCATTCGCAGTGCGCCGTCCTCTTCCGCAAGATACGCGAAATCTTCTTGAACGACCACGCTCCGACAGCGACCCGGTGGGTCGTAGAAGCCGGCTTGGATCGGGGCGGCCGGGCTGGTGACGTCGATGACCAACAGTCCAGCATAGTAATCCGCCACGTACGCGAACTGACCGCCAACCGTGACGTCCAAACACAGATTGGGTGTTTCGAGCATGCCGGTCTCAAACGGCGCGGCAGCGTCGGTTACGTCAATCACGCGCAGGCCATTCAAATAGTCCGCAACGTAGGCATAGTTCCCATCCACGGCAACGCCCATTGCGAAGCCTGGTGTATCAAAGAAGCCGGCCTGAATCGGCGCGGACGGATCACTAATATCGATGACTCGCAGACCAGTTGCTTGATCCGCCACGTACGCGTAATTTCCTACCACCGCCACACCAGTGGCGTTTCCCGGTGTGTCAAGAAAACCTGCCTGCACCGGCGCGGCGGGGTTCGAAACGTCGATCACCCTGAGGCCACTTAGGTAATCCGCTACGTAGGCGAAATCCCCCTGTACCGCAACACCCAGCGCACTGCCTGGCGTGTCAATAAAGCCCATCGGCACGGGCTGCGCCGGTTCGCTGATATCCACGATTCGCAAACCGCTCTCGCCATCCGCTATGTAGGAATAGTTCCCTTGAACGGCAACACCAGTGGCGCTGCGCGTTTCAACGTAGCCGATTTCCACGGGGTTCGCGGGATCCACGATATTCACAATCCGCAACCCAGACATGTGTGTCGCGACAAAGGCAATCGTGTCGCGAACCACTGCGTCAGACGCATAGTCCCAATAATCGGCGATCGTTCCCAGCCGTCGTACATGCAAGCTGTCCTGCGCCTTCAGCTCGCTGCTCATTAACATCACTGACCCCAATAAGCAGATGACCACGAACACTCGCATGATGGACTCCGAACAAATTGCTTTTTTCCTATTATACCGCCGCGCACTGCGAAAGTCAAGGCCATGCGGTTCCGCCGAGCGGCGGGACGGCCATGCGGCATCGTGCAAGAGGAATTTACATGCCCCGCTCAGAACAACGACTATAGCCACCCGACAAGACCAAAAGTCGTCCTCTAACCAGGAAGCACTGCAATCGTCTCCATGAACAATGACATACGCACTTAACAAACATCTAATCGAACTCGGAAGCCGGCATTTCGATTTTCATTTTTCTCGAATGTCAATCGTCAGCCCCGCCTCCGTGACGAAGTAGGTCGTGCCTCCTGCATTCACCTCAAACGCAAACGGCTCCTCCCATTGCCCCTCGTTGGCCACGAGAAGATGGACGGCGGAAGATCAGCGCTTGGCGGCACGATCCCACTCACGTGGGTGTCTCCATGTGCCCCATCTCTGGCGCCAGCAGCCACCGCCGCCCCAACATCAGGACGTACAAGCACTTGTACATTTTAAGCCACGGCTATTGACTTTTTGACCAAAGTTTCGTATATTATGAGCGTCCAAGTGGGTCAGGATCAACTCCCAACTCCTCATCTATCATCTATCACCGTTCATCTATCGGCCATGCCACGCGATGCAATCTACCCCGACAAAAACCGTGCAAGTTTCTGATTCTCAAAGAGTAAACCAGTTCCTTCGGGCAGATAATGTTCTTGCGCGCCATCCTCTAAGTCAGGCCCCTGCCTTCATCATCTCAGAGCCAAGTTCGTTCCGTCAAATATCGTGCATCTCCCCACCCCGCGCACATTTGCAACCTCAACCCCGGTCGGCGAGATATGGAGATCGCGCACGCTGTGCGGCGCTACACTCGGTCTCCACCGTTCATGGTTTCTGCCTCATAGATCATCTATCAGCGTTCATCGATCACCCGACCACCAGCCTCCTCAAATATTCCGCCGCCTGCTCCGGTGGTGTCGGATTAATATGAAACCCCGTCCCCCACTCAAACCCTGCCGGCTTCGTCAGCCGTGGAATGAGCTCGAGGTGCCAGTGATAACACGCCCTGATCATCCGCTCATCTCCCAGCGACGGCGAAATCGCCGCCAGATTCGGACTGGTATGTAAGACAAAATTGTACGGCGGATTGTTGAGCGCGGATCGCAACCGGTTCACCGTGTCCCGCAGCAGTTCCGCCAAGCGGTCAATCCTGATGTCATCCAGTTGCGAGTAGTCATGTTCATGACGGGTCGGCGCGATAAACAGCTCAAACGGCGAGCGACTCGCATAGGGACACAGTGCGACGAACTCGTCATTCTTCTGCACGATCCGCACATCCAACTCGATCTCGTGCCGGAGAATGTCGCAGAACAGGCAGCGCTCCTTGTGAACAAAATGCTCTCGCGCCGATTTGAGTTCAGTCTCGATTACCTGCGGAAGGATCGGCATCGCCATGATCTGTGAGTGCGGATGCGTTAACGTCGCTCCCGCGCTTTCGCCGTAATTGCGAAACACCACGACATACATGAAGCGATGATCCTGCATCAGATCCCGCACGCGATCGCGATAGGCGCGCAGCACCCGCGCCAAATGACTGACCGGCTGGTCGCCGGTCTGCTGCCGGTGGTCCGGCGTCTCGATCACGATCTCGTGCGCGCCCACACCGTTCATCGCGTCGTACATGCCGCGGGCGTGACGTTCGAGATTGCCCTCAATCCGCAACGCCGGAAATTTGTTGGGGACCACCCGCACCGACCAGCCCGGCGAATTCGGAGCGCCATAACCGTCGCGAATCGCCAGGACTTCCCCGGGCGTCTTGTCTTCATTCCCCGGGCACAGCGGGCAGAATTCCGGGGCACTCTCCGTCACCACCACCTGAAACTCAGAAGGCCGCCGCGCGCGTTCACTCGAAATGATCACCCAGCTTCGTTGTATCGGATCCAGCCTCAACTCCGGCATCTGCTCGCTCCTTCTCAAATTTGCGGATCAAGAATCGACGCTACCGCATCATATCAACCAGTTCGATGCCACCGCCTCGATCGTTGGCAGCACGAACCGAAAACCGCCTGCCGGCGGATGCCGCTCGATGACCGTACCGCCGTCCAACACTTCAATCATAATCTGGCAGTCCCCGCCCCGCTCCAACGCCACGCATGCATAGTCCAACGCCAGCTCATACACTTCGCCGGCGCAAATCTCAATGCCGTCTTCCCGTCGCTCGCAGGCCGGCTCCGAAAACGGAACGACAAGCTCCGCCTCCCGGTCGGCAACGACCCGCACGATCAACTCGCCGGACAGGTTTCGGACGACGCCCGGATGCGGATCGATCCGGATGAATACCCGCCGGCCGTCAAACCCATAGTAGATGTCGCGAATCGCGCCTTCAGATCGACCCATCACCGAGCCGTACTGCGCTGCGGGGATGTGGCAGGCCCCCACCCATTCATAGAACGACGTCACCTTTCCGTCAATCGTCGGCTCAATCTCAAAAACCGGCTGGAACCGGCGTTCCACTCGCGCCGGACGCTTGATGGCGGCGTCGAGACTCGACGGCGCCTTTACTCCCGCCAGCACATAGATCTGCTTCAAGAATGCGCGAAATAGCTCATCGAAATCCGCGTCATACAGTGACGAAAACGGCTCACCGAACCACCACAGCCAGTCCGAACCCTCCGCGCGTAACAGCCAGTCCTGGCATTCCGCGCCGACCCGCTCATCAAGCGTCAGCTCGTCCAACATGCGCCGCACACGCAGCAGTTCGCTCCAGGCTGCGTTTTTCTGAGAATCACCGATCCAGATCCGAAAATTCGAGTCGATCCAGGAACCGGGATGCACCGTTCGCACCTGCCCGCCTGCGGCCTGCTCCGCGTGAGCCCCGATCAACATCGTGGTCAGGCGTTCATGATCCTGAATCTGATTGAAAAGCGTCGTCATGAACTCCCGTCCGCCGTCCGCAAAGCTCTCCCACGGATTCTCGCCGTCGAGGGCAACACACACACACCGATGCGGATCGTGCCGCGTGTCCCGTTCAATGTTCAGCAGGCTGCCGATGAACTCCCCCACCGCCTGCGCAGCGGGCATCGGCGCATAACGAAACCCGATGGCATCCGACAAGCCGTGATCGCGAAAATACAGCCGGAGCGTCCCGTGTTCGCCTTGCCACTCGTAGGATGTATGCGCGGCTCGCCCCGCCTGCCGCGTGACTTCGCTCCGACTCAGAATTCCATCGTCCGTGGCCGCCCACGCAAAGCCGTATGACCGCGCCAATTCCAATGCCGCATCGCTGACCGAGCCTTCCGAAGGCCACAACCCGCGCGGATCCGCTCCCCAGACGCGGCGATACGTCTCCGCGCCGCGCCGCAACTGCCGCTTCGCATCCTCCGGATACCCAAACCCCGGCTTCGGCAAGCGGTGGCGCGGAATGTCAATCCCGGCAATATCACTGTCGCACAGGAGCGGAAGGATCGGATGTGCGTACGGCGATGTCGAAATCTCGATTTGCCCCCCCGCCATCTGCTCGCGATAACCCGCGATAACCAGGTCCAAAACACGATGATGATACGATAGAATCGCGGCAATATCCTGTGCGTCGTAGCCCCGTTGCTTCGATCGCAACTCGCGGATTTGCCCATCATTGTCGCCGCTGAATCCGATCCAATTCAAGTTGAATAGCGCCATCAGATCGAGATAGTCGTGCGTCGCATACTCCTCCATGGCGCTCCGCAGCTGATCCTCCGTGCCGTGCTCGCCGCGCCGCGCGAGCAATTCCGCGTACCGCCCGTGGTTTCGGATCCGATGCGGCCAGTGGATCGAAAAGAAATGCCGCAGCACAAACCGCCGCTCCGCCTCTGACATGTCCGCCGGCGAGAGACACGAAACCCGCTCGAACTCATCGGCGGGTCGGTGCTGCGCGGCGAACTCCAGCTGCTCCAAAAGTATCGGCGTGAAATTGAACGTCATCCGTGCGCTCGACGCGCGGACCGCCGCCAACATGTCCGCATACCCGCGTACCGAGTGCAGCCTCACCCACGGTAAGCGCGGCAGCTCCGCATCCGGCATCCGGTAGTACGGCTGATGGTGATGCCAGAGAAACAGAATCGGCAGCCGACCCGCCGCCCTCACCACACGTAGCCCTCCGGAACCACCGTCACCCGCCCCTCCGTGACGATGAATCGCGCTCGATCCTCGTTCTCGTCCACGCCGATCCGCGCGTGCTCCGGAACGCGCACGCCCGTACAAATGATCGCGCGGCGGACCACCGCGTGCCGCCCGATGTCCACGCCTTCCATCAAGATCGAATCGCTGACCTCCGCCCCCGTGTGCACTTTCACCTCCGGCGATAGCACCGAACGCACCACGCGCGCGCCCGATATTACGCTCCCCGAACTGACCAGTGAATCGACGACGACCCCTTCCCGACCCCGATCAATGGTCGAATCGACGATGCGCGCCGGCGGGGTCTGCGGTGTGTAGGTGCGAATCGGCCACCGGCGATCGTAGAGATCGATCGCCGGGTTCGCCGTGACCAAATCAAGGTTCGTCGTGTAGAACGAATCCAACGTTCCGATGTCGCGCCAGTAGGCCGGGCTGCCGCTGTCCCCGTCGCGGAACGGATACGCGAATATCGGCTCATGGTTCGCCACCAGATTGGGAATGATGTTGCGGCCGAAATCATGCCGCGAATTGCTGTCCTTCGAATCCCGGATGAGCTCGCGCACTAACTTGGTCGTCGTAAATACGTACACGCCCATCGAGGCCAACGATTGATCCGGATGCCCGGGCATCGCCGGCGGATCCGCCGGCTTCTCCACAAACTCGCGAACGCGAAACTCGTCGTCCACCCCAATCACTCCCATCTCGCGCGCGCTCAGCCGATCCAGCGGCACCACCGCGACCGTCATCTCGGCCTGCTTGTCGATGTGGTAGTCCAGCATCTTCCCGTAATCCATCTTGTAAACGTGATCGCCCGAGAGAATCAGAACATAGTCCGGCTTGTGACGCTCCAGCAGATTGATGTTCTGATAAATCGAATCCGCCGTCCCGTGATACCAGTTTTCCGTCCCGATGTGCTGCGGCGGAAGCGCTTCGATGAACTCATCAAGTTCCAACCGGAAGACCGGATTCCAGCCCAACCGCACGTGCCGGTTCATCGTCACGTTTGAATATTGCGTCAACAGATAGATCTGCCGAATCCCCGTGTTGAAACAATTCGAGAGCGTGAAATCGATGATCTTGTAGATCCCCCCGAACGTCACCGCCGGCTTGGCCACTTCCCGCGTCAACGGAAACAGGCGCTCGCCACGCCCGCCGGCCATGATCAGCGTCAACACGCGTCTGAAGGGCTTACTCACGACTTCTTGTCCAGCACTTTCTTCACCGCCTGCTTCAATTCGGCGGTATCCGAACTCTTCACCACATACGCCTCGGCCGGCCAGGTCATGAAATTGTCCCGATAAGACGGAAACGCCGTGTTGAGAATGACCGCCTGTCGCTTGTCGTGCGCCATAATCTTCTGCAATAAGTCGATTCCCGACAACCCCGGCATCTGAATGTCGAGGATGATAATGTCAAACTCGCGCTCCTCGATCCGGCTCAGCACCTCCATCCCATTCGCCGCCGTCTCGACTTCGTAGCCTTCCTCCTCCAGCTCCATCCGGTACAGTTCGCGCAAGTTCTTCTCGTCGTCCGCGACCAGCAACTTCGCCTTTACGCCGCTTTCCATTCAACCTCCAAGGAAAAGTCCAGGGCCGGCACCGAATGCGTCAGCGCGCCAATGGACAGATAATGTACTCCCGTCTTCGCATACTCCCGCAGATTGCCGGAATGAATCCCGCCGGAGGCTTCGAGCGACACCGAGTCGCCATGGGCGCGCACGGCTTGTGCGACTTCATCCGGCGTGAAATTGTCCAGTAAAATCTGCTTCCAACCCAGGGCCACGGCCACGTCAAGATCTTCGAGACTCGTTACTTCCAACTTGCCATCGCGCAACGTCAACTCCGCCTCCGCCGCGCGAGCCGCCCGCAACTGCTCAAGCTCCGCGCCGATGCCCCGTAACCCACCGACGCAAACCAGATGATTGTCCTTGGCCAGTACCGCATCCGAGAGATTCGTCCGATAGACGTCGCCGCCGCCGTGTCTGACCGCCTGCAACTCAAGCTCGCGCAGTCCGGGCGTCGTCTTGCGAGTCGCCAAGACCTGCGAGCCAAACTCGGCCGCGGCAGTTGCAAAGCTGCGCGTTACCGTGGCCACACCGCTCAAATGGCAGAGGAAGTTCAGCGCCGTGCGCTCGGCCTTGAGAATGGACCGCGCATTTCCCCTGAGATCGACGATTCGTTGCCCGGCTTCAGCCCGCTCCCCGTCTCGCCGGAGCCAGTGCAATGCGAGCTCCGAATCGACCTGCTTGAAGACTTCAGCGACCGCTCCGCAGCCGCTGATGATCCCATCCGCCTTGGGTACGATGTACCCCTCGCCGATTAAGCCGGCGGATACCAGCCACTCCGACGTGACGTCATGCCCCGTCGGCAGGTCCTCGGCCAACGCGATGCTGACTATCTCGGCGAGCGTAATCACTCTAATCCACCTTCTTCAGTTGCGCGTATTTCACCGCCAGCAGCTTCGAGCCGATACCCTCGAACGCCACTCGCACTTTCAGATTCTCGGCGTCGCCGCTCTTTGCCGTCACCACTCCCAGACCGAAATCCGCGTGCTCGACGAGATCGCCGATCCGGTACGGCACCAGCGATGCGCTGACGGACGGCGATGCCGGGCGCGACATCTGAAAAACGTCGCGGTGCCGCGAGCTGGCCGGCGCGTGGCCGTCCCCCAAGTCAAGCGAGTCCTCGAATTGCCGGCGCGGCGGCAACGTCCAACCGCGCAAGCGCGTTGGTTCAATGTCGCGCAGGAACCGCGAGGGTTCCTGAAAATCGCGACCGCCATAAAGCGTACGAGACTGTGAGTACGTCAGATACAACCGCTCCCGCGCCCGCGTCACGCCAACGTAAAACAACCGCCGTTCCTCTTCAAGCCCCGCCTGGCTATCCATGCTCCGGCGATGCGGCAGCAGTCCCTCTTCGACGCCCGTGATGAAGACCACCGGAAACTCCAGCCCCTTCGCCGAGTGCAACGTCATCAGCGTGACACGATCCGCCTGCTCCTCGTACGCGTCCACGTCCGCCACCAGCGCGGCTTCCGCCAGAAAATCGGTCAGCGTGATCTCCGAAACTGCGCGCTGCCGCTCCCGCGCCGCCTCCACCAATTGATGCAGGTTGGCGATACGCTCTTCGCTCGCAGGATCCCGCGGATCGTTGTAGTGATCCACCAGTCCGCTGCTGTCCAACACCGTCCGAACCTGATCCGCAATCACCAGTTCCCGTATCTCCTCGCGCAGCTTGAGCATGCGCCCGGCCACCGGACTCAGTTTCGCGAACGCGGTCTTGCCGAGCAGTTTCAGAAGCTGCTCGTCGTGCAGAACCGCGCCGAATCCCGTGCGCAGTTGCTTCGCCGTCTCCTCAACCGCGGCGACTGTGACCTCGCCGATCCCGCGCGGCGGCGTCTTCAGCACGCGGCGCCACGCCTGTTCATCGTCCGGATTGACCAGCACACGCAGATAGGCCAACAGGTCCTTGATTTCCTTGCGCTCGTAGAACCGCACGCCGCCCACTAGGGCATACGGCACGGCCTGCGCGACCAACACCTCCTCGAACAGCCGCGATAACGAATTGGTCCGAAAGAGAATCGCGAAATCCCGCCACGTGTAGCCGTTCATCCGCCGCTGGTGCACGATCTCGCCGACAACTTCGTTGGCCTCATCGACGGCGCGGGACAGCGTCCGCAACACGACCTTTTCCCCGCCCTTCTGCGCCGTCCACAGCCGTTTGTCCGTCCGCTTTCGGTTCCCGCCAATCACGTCGTTCGCGATGTCGAGGATCGCCTGCGTCGAGCGATAGTTCTGCTCGAGCCGGTGAACCTGCGTGCCCGCAAACCGCTCCTGAAACTCGAGAATGTGTTTCGAATCCGCGCCGCGCCAGCCGTAAATCGCCTGATCGTCGTCGCCCACGACGAACAGATCATTCCGCGGCTCGGCCAGGATCCGCGAAAACTCGAATTGATGCGAGTTCGTGTCCTGGAACTCGTCGATCAGAACGTGCCGATAACGATCGCGCAACCGCTGCAAGACCTGCGGACAGGCGGCGAACAAGTCCAACGGCAGCCGCAACAAATCATCAAAGTCCACGGCCTGCGCCGTCCGCAACCGGTCGTTGTAGGCCGTGAGCAAGTCATCCACGTAGCGGTGCGCCGGGTGCTTCCCCGACAGCCTGCCGCCATTCTTGATGAGCGAAATCCAGCCCCGCAGCGTACCGGCGCTCAGCTCATCGCGCGCGAGCTGCCGTTCGCTCAGCAATCCGGTTAGTATCGCTTCATTATCGTCCGTGTCATAGATCGTAAAACCCGGCGCCAGGCCGATCTCACCGCCGTACTGCCGCAACAGCCGCGCGCAAAACGAGTGAAAGGTCCCCGCCCACGGCAGCCGTGAGGATTCGCCCCAGTAACCGCGCAGTCGCTCCTGAAGCTCGCGCGCCGCTTTGTTCGTGAAAGTCATCACCAGCAGGGAGTCGGGATGCTCGCGCTGCTCGGCTACCAGGTAAAATACCCGTCCCGTCAACACGCGCGTCTTACCCGACCCCGCCCCGGCAAGCACCAGAATCGGTCCCGACGGAGCCACCACCGCATCGCGCTGCTCCGCGTTCAATGTCTTGAGAAATTCCCGAAATCTGGAGTTCATCCCTTGACTACGCTATCCGGCTTCGCGAGCTGCTCGCGGTCATAGTCACGGCGAATCCGATCGAGTTGAGCTTTCGCCGCCAGGTGATCCGTCAAATTCGTCGTAAACGCGTGGGTGCCGTCGCCCTGCGAGACAAAAAACAGGTACGATGTGGACTCCGGGCTGAGCGCCGCCTCGATCGCCAGCCGGCCCGGGTTGTTGATCGGTCCCGGCGGCAGACCCGTGTACTTGTAAGTATTGTATCGGCTGTCCACCTTCAAATCACTGAAGAAGAGCCGCGAGGGTCCCTTCCCCAACGCATAAGACACCGTGGGATCGGCCTGCAGGAGCATCCCTTTTCGCAGCCGATTCAGATACACCGAGGCGATGGTCCGCGCCTCGCTCCGCACCATCGTCTCCCACTCCACGATACTGGCGAGTGTCAAGGCCCCGTGCAGAGTCAGACCCAGCGCGGCCGCCCGCGCATCCGCATCTACCGGCAGGTGCGAGCGAAAATTTGCCACCATGCGACGGACCATGCGCCGTACATCACCGTTCGCGGCAAACAGATAGGTATCCGGATAGAGGTAGCCTTCCAACGAGGGACCGTCCACGCCGACTTCACGAGCGAACACGGTATCGCGAATCACCGCCAGAAACGCCGTCGAGTCAATTCCCAATCGCGCGTGAATGATCCCGGCAATCTCCATGCTGGTCAAGCCCTCGCGGATCAGCACCGGTACTCCCACCGACTTCGCGCGCGAAAGGTTCTGAATCAGTTCGACCAGCGATTGCCCCGATGCCAGCACAATGTTGCCCGCCTGGATCTTCGTGTCGGCGCCCATCAGCCGCACCGCATAGCGAAACAAGAGCGGATGATCGATGAGCCCGCGGGCCTGAAGGACCTTGGAGAGCTGCTCGACCGTCGCGCCCTCCGGGATGCTCACCTCAATCAACTGCCGCGGGCCATCGGAAATCGATCCCTCCAACAACACGCGCGAGAATACTTCCAGAGCCAACAACAGCACCAGGGCCAGTCCCAATACGACAAAGCCGCGTGCGACGCGGCCTGAATGCGATGCGTTAGGAGTCACCGTGGCCTACTCGTAAACAGATGCGCATTACCGTGCCCCGGCCGTGCGAGGTCTCCTTAATGAATAATCGGCCACCGTGATACTCCTCGACGATCCGGCGCGCCAACGAGAGGCCCAGCCCCCAACCGCGGGTCTTCGTCGTAAAGCCCGGACGAAAGACCAAGCGGCGATGCTTCGCCTGAATCCCGGGTCCGTTGTCCGCGACATCGATATTCACCGTGTCGCCGTGCAGCTCGCAGGACACCTGAATCTCGCCACCCGACTGCCGCAAGGCATCGATACTGTTCTTGATCAAGTTTTCGAGCACCCACCCGAACAGCCCGCGGTTCAAATTTACCACCGGATCGCAGGGAAAGTCGATTTGAAGGCTGATCGGCTTATCCGTGCGCGGCAGGCGCGACTGGAAATAGTTCACCGTCTCCTGCACAACGTCGCGCAGACGCGTCGCCGTCATGACGGGCTCCGAGCCGATCTGCGAAAACCGCGCGGTGACCCGCTCGAGCCGAACCATGTCCCGTTCCATCTCGACCACCGCGTGCTGTACGTCACCGCCGCCCTTCAACAACTCGGTCCAGCCCATCAATGACGTTAACGGTGTTCCCAGTTGATGCGCGGTCTCCTTGGCCAGACCCACCCAGACCATGCGCTCTTCGCTCCGGCGAATACTGCTGAACCCGACATAGCCGATGATCACAAAGAGCAGCGCCACGAGAATCTCGACCCACGGCAGCCAGCGTAATTGCCGGATGACGACCGAATCGCCGTAGTGAAACCAATCGACTTGATTGCCCGACACCAGAATCGGTAACGCGGGATTCCCCTGCTCGTCCATCGTCCGCGCCAAGTCACGCGCCTGTGACCGCGCCTCCGCCGTCGTGTCATTGGGGTCAATCTCGATATTCTTCCAGTGCTTCGGACTGCCGCGCGAATCCGTGACAATGATCGGAAAATCGACCGCCTGAATCTGCTCGAGCGCGAGCGCGATCAGATCCGGACTCTCGCTGTTCACCAGCACCGAGTACATCCGAATCTTCTGCTCCAGTCCGTGCCGCGTCGAGTCCTTCAGCTTCGACACCAGCACCTGCGTGTAGGCCAGTACCGAAATAATCAGAATCACCGCCGCGAGAAAGAGGAACCCTTTGAAAGTTCCCACATGCTGATAGGCAAGCCGCGGCAGCCGCATCATGGCCGAGATCGCCTATCGCGCCGACGCTGGTCCGGGCGCGTCGGCGGCCGCCGAATCGTACTTGATCGCGTACGTACGATCCCGCTCGGAGGTGTTCACCATCATCTCCGCGATCAAGCCAAAGGAAAAGAACTGCACGCCGATCACCATCAATAACACGCCGAGAAACAACAGCGGCCGGTTGCCGATCCACTGCCCCGCCAGCCAGCCGATGGTCAGGTACAGGTTGATCGCAAATCCCGTCAGCGCGCAAATCATCCCCAGCGACCCGAACAGGTGCAGCGGTGCGCGGTTGAACCCGGAGATGAACAGCACGGTCAATAGATCAAAGAAGCCGTTGACGAAGCGGCTCATCCCGAACTTCGTCACCCCGTATTTCCGCGCGCGATGCTGCACCGGCTGCTCCGTGCAGCGATAACCCATCTTGTGTGCCAGCACCGGCAAGAATCGGTGCAACTCCCCGTACACCGGAATGTCTTCCGTGACCGGCTTGCGATACGCTTTCAGTCCGCAGTTGAAATCGTGCAGTCGAATCCCGGACAGCTTGCTCGTCACATAGTTGAAAAACTTCGACGGCACTGTCTTGCTGAGCGGGTCATAGCGCTTTTTCTTCCAGCCGGAGACCAGGTCCCAGCCTTCCTCCAACTTCGCGATTAATCCCGGTATCTCGGCCGGGTCATCCTGCAGGTCCGAATCCATCGTGATCACGTACCTGCCCGTTGCCGCTTGAAAGCCCGTGGCCAGTGCCGCCGACTTCCCGAAATTGCGGCGGAAAGAGATGATCCGAAGATGAGGATCCCCGGCGCGGAGTTCGCGCAGCACGTCCAGGGAGTGATCCCGACTCCCATCATCCACGAAGATGATCTCATAACCGCCCGTCCGCCGGGAACACACGGCCGTAAGCTGCGCGTGCAACTCCCGCAGCGATTCGTCCTCGTTGTACAGCGGAACGACGACGCTGAGCTCCAGGCGCTCTGCCTCACTCATCGCCGCCCTCCCGTCGGTGCGCCAAACGTCTGAATCGTATCCTCCAGCATGTACTCCTGCGCGTCAAGGTCGATTCCCGTCAACGCCCAGGTTAATGTGAATGTGCGCAAACTGTCCGTGCAAACCACCTGTGTCGGCAGCGGCCACCCCTGCAACGTCCGCTGCCGGTCGTATCGCTTGTACAGCGGGTCCCGCCCCGCGCGCCGCACGACTTCCGCCGTCACCATGCCCCGCTTGAGCGACATCGTCAGCTCATGCACCACGCTGTCCGACGTAGCCCGCACAAAGTAACCGCTGCCGGTTTCCCACACACTATCCGGCTGCAAGCCGCCCGTGCGACCGCTAACCGCCAACGGAAGAAAGTCGCGCGGATCCCAATCCGGAAACGGATAGCCCAGCAGTTCGGACAGGTCGATCCGCTCGGATAACCCGTAAACCCGTGGAATCGGACTCGTCCCCCAGTACACCGCGCGATCAGGAATCACGTAAAACGTCCCGATAAATTCGTCCCACGGCTTGCGAAACCCAAACTCAATGCGCTCACCGATGAGGTAGATCAGATGACCCCGCGCCGCGAGTTTGGTCTCGCCCATTTGCACTCTGAGCTTGAACTGCGCCGACATCGAGCGCCAGCCGACCCAGCGGTCCAGCGTGCGGTGCAGCACCTGCGCCGGGGTCCAGTCATTCACACCGGACACCCGCTGATAGTATCCCGCGGCGCAGCCACTCGCCAGCAGCATCACGCCCACCAGCAATGCGGCGCTACGGAGTAGCTTTGGCACGCAAGCGCTCGTTTCGTGGATCCAGACGCAGGGCGCGACCATAGTAGTCGCGCGCCTTCGACTCCTGCCCGCGCTTCGCGTACACATCGCCGAGGTGCTCCAGCACTTCAGCCGATCCCGGCGTCCGCTTGGCCGCATCCTTTAGCCACCGCAGCGCCTCGTCGTGATGACCCTGCCCGAATTCGATCCAACCCATCGTATCCATGTAGGAAGCGTTGTCCGGATCGCGACGTAATGCCTCCGCCGCGAGCACACGAGCCTCGTCAAGCCGCATAAATCGCGCGGCGAACGTGTAGGCCAGATTGTTCAAATACACGGCGGCGCTGTCCGATAGCTCGATCGCGCGACGGTAGGCAAACTCCGCCTCCGACAGGCTGTCCAGTGTGTCGTAGATCAACCCGAGCGTACCATAGGGAGCCGACATGGTCGTGTCCGTCGCCACGGCCAACTTCAGCGCGACGATCGCGTCAAGCTTGCGCCCCAGCCGGTTCAGCGCCGTGCCGCGCAGGTTGTAAAGCCCCGCGTCCGGCCCGGTAATGGGCAGCCCGCTGTCCACCAGGGCCAGCGCGCGCTCGTACTCGCCGCGATCGAACATCATTACGGCACGGCCCGTCCAGAACCGCGGATTATCAGGCGCCAGGCGAATCGACCGATCGATCAGCGCCGTCGCTTGAGCGGTGTCGCCCTGCTGCAGGAGCGTCGTGCCCAGCGTGTAAACGATTCCGGCGTCCGTTGTGTCCAGCGCCTGAAGCTGCCGGAGGTACGGTACCGCGCGCGCGTATTCCCGCTCGTTCAGATACACTGCCGTCACCTGCCGCAGCAAGAGATCGCTCGGCCCTTCGATGCCAACGATCCGCGCGGCCGTCCGGTCCGCGTCGTCGTACCGCTTGAGCGTTAATTCCACCGACAGCAATTGCCGCAAATAGTTCCGGCTCGCGGGATCGAGCTCGACCAGCGTTTCCAGCGCTTCGCGCGCCTGCGCCATGCGATCGCTGCCACGATAGATCGCGGAGAGCACTTCCAGCGCGGAAGCATTCCGCGGATCCAGGGCCAAGGCCCGGTCCAGCGCGCCCTCCGCCTGCGCAATGCTTCCCACCGCCAAATACGACTCCGCCAATGCCACGTGGATGAACGCGGATAGCGAGTCAAACCGCAGGGCCTCTTGAAAGTCGAAGATCGCCCGGTAATAGTCCTCATTCGTCGCCGCCGTCGTGCCGCGAATGTAGAAGTCCATCGCCTTAGAGCGCGTCTCCTCCGGCGTCGCCGCGCGCGCGCCAAGCATCGCGACCATCACGGCAATCAGCGCTGCAATAATCCGAACTCGCATGTCAGTTGGCAAAGATCCGCAATAAGTCCTGATACGAAACAAACAACACGAGCATGAGCAGCATGGCCATGCCCGCCTGCTGAATGTAGAGCTTTAGCTTGGACGGAATCGGTCGCCGGATAATCGATTCAATGATGACATAGACGATATGTCCTCCGTCGAGCACCGGAAAGGGCAGGATATTCAGGAAGCCGATCGAGACACTCACGTACGCGATAAAGAACAGAAACGCATCGCCGCCCTCCCGCGCGCTCTCGCCCGACAGCTTCGCGACCCCCAGCGGCCCGGCCAGGTCTTTCACGCTTGACGCGCCACCGAAGAGATCGCCCACAAACCGCACGATTCCGACTGAGGTCCGCCAACAGAACAGCCCACCCTGCGAGATCGCTTCGCCGGGACTGGCCGGTCTGAATACGACCTTCGGCGCGATCCCGACCACGTGGCGCGGCGGATCGGAGCCGGGGATGATCTGCGTCGGTATCGCGAACTCGACGTGCTCGCCGGACGCGCGCCGGATTCCGATGTTGACCGTGTCCCGGGCCGCGGTGATCGCCTGCACGACGTCTTCCCAACTCCCGACCGCGCGCCCCTCCACGGTTTCGATCACGTCGTCCTTCACGACGCCGGCTTTCAGCGCCGGCATGCCCGCCATCACTTCGCCGACCGCCGTCCCCTGCGGGTCCGGAACCCCGACCGACACGGTCAGAATCGCGATCAGCACAAAGGCGGTCAGGTAGTTCATCATCACACCCGCGGAGAGCGTGAAGATCTTCTGCAGCGGGTTTTTCGACATGAACTCATCCGGCGCACCGGTGACCGTATCGTCCAGCGACTCGTCCACCATGCCCGCGATATGCACGAAGCCGCCCAACGGAATCCAGCAAACCTGGAACTCGGTCTGCCCGAAATTCCGGGACCAAATCTTCGGCGGAAACCCAATTGAGAACTTCGTCACTCGCATGCCGCTCAGGCGTGCGGCCAGAAAGTGACCGAACTCATGCAAGGTCACAATCACGCCGATCACCACCAGGAAGGATACTACCGTCAGCAGCATTTCATACTCGCTCTTGACCGCACTCGTTGCACCTCTTCTGTCGCCATTTCACGCGCCATTCTGTCCGCATCCTCCACCGTCTCCAAATCAACAAGCGGCCGCGGGGTCCAGCGCGCCAACACGCGCTCGATAACCCGCGCGATGGCTGTGAAGGATATCTCGCCCCGCAGAAATGCCGGCACGGCGATCTCATCGGCCGCCGATAACGCCGCCGGCGCGGTGCCACCCTGCGCGAGCGCCGCATAGGCCAGCGCTAAGCAGGGAAACAGCTCGTTAGTCAGCGGTTCAAACGTCAGCGAAAACGACCGGTCGAACTCGGTCCGCACCAGATCGCTTGTTGCCCGCTCCGGGTAGGTGAGCGCGAATAGGATCGGTAACCGCATATCCGGAACGCTGAGCTGAGCCTTGAAGCTGCCGTCCACGAATTCGACCATGGAATGCACGACCGACTGCCGGTGCACGAGCACGCGAATCCGCGAGGCGTCCACGCCGAAGAGCCGTTCCGCCTCGATCACTTCGAGTCCCTTGTTGAACAGCGTGGCCGAGTCAATCGTAATCTTCGGTCCCATCTTCCAGGTCGGATGAGCCAACGCCCGTTCGACGGAAACGTCGTCCAGCGAGTCCCACGGCATGCCCCAAAACGGCCCGCCGGACGAGGTCAGCCAGAGCCGCCGCACTGAATCGGCACGCTCGCCAAGCAAACATTGATAAAGCGCGCTGTGCTCGGAATCCACGGGCAGGATGGCTGCGCCGTGCGCCCGAGCCGTCTTCATCAGCAGCGGCCCGGCGGCGACCAGAGCTTCTTTATTGGCCAGTGCAACCGACTTGCCGCGCTCCAACGCCGACATGGTCGTACGCAACCCGGCTCCCCCCATGACCGCGTTCACGAGCAGGTCATAGTATTCCGCGGCCACTTGCTCTTGCAACGCCCGCGGACCGACATACACCCGGTCGATCCCCAGTTGTTTCGCCGCCGCGGTCAGCTCACCCGCCTGTGCGTCGTCGTGCAGCGCGACTGACGAGACGTGGAATTCCGCCGCAATCTCAAGCAAGCCCCGTAAGTCCGAGCCGGCCGCGATCCCGGCAATGCGAAATCGCTTGCTCTTCTCCCGCACTACCGCGAGGGTGCTCCGACCAATCGAACCGGTCGCGCCTTGTAACAACAGCGACTTCACGGCTGAATGATACTCACGATTCAGCGCCACTTAACTGCGGTACACAGAAGCTCCGGAACGTCACACGGAATGACTCCGTCAGGGCCAGCCGCACGTCGTCCCGATTGATCGGACGCCCCAATTCGGCCTCCGCCGACGTCGATTTCGCGGCCAGCCGCTCGCGTAGCGCCGCGCGCATCCGCTCATCAGAAACCCTCAGTAAGTCAACAATCCGCAAGTGATCGTCGCCCAGAAGAATCGACCCGTGCTGCAAGATCGCGCCTTCCCACTTGCGCTGTGCGCTCCCCACGATCTTCCGCCCCCGCGCGGTCACTTCCCACCGGGAAGTCCGGACAAAGCATGAAGTTCGATTCGGCAGCGCCGCCATTGGCTCGCCA
Organism: candidate division KSB1 bacterium; assembly: GCA_016214895.1. NCBI lineage: Bacteria > Pseudomonadati > Candidatus Zhuqueibacterota bacterium. The sequence goes on along the minus strand of JACRMR010000008.1, from coordinate 28,718 downwards.
CGCTCATCGACCTGCGCATCCACGCCGAGCGCCCGCAGGCCGTCCGCAATGGCCTGACTCACATATTGCTGAACGAGTCCGCCGAAGCCGGGGGAGTCTCCGCGCACGACAATCGCGTACGTGAGTTCCTCGCTGTGCAATACCGCCGCGCCGCCGGTCGGACGACGCACACACGGCACTTGCCATCGCGCACGGCGCTCCTCATCGATCGAATCCGACGATTGATGATAGCCCAATGAAAGCGTTGGGCAGTCCCATTCGTAGAATCGCACCAACGGTCCGATCGCACCGCGCGAGCACTGCTCCATCAGTTCCCGGTCGATTTCCATCAACCGCAAGCCCGACTCCGCCGGATCCTGTCGTATTTCGAGTTCCATGAACCTATCTTGGAATAGCCGTTGAATCAGGCAACGGGGCTTCCGCCCGTGGTCTGTGTTGCTTGTCAAGGCGCTAAAGCCACCTTGCCTTGCAGAAGTCGATACTCCGATCCTATTTCAAGATCGGTTCATCATACCTCATCATCCAGTGCAATACGATTCCCCGGAAGCAGACCGCGCTTTGATTTTTCGATAAATTCCAGCACGATCCGCACTTCCTCGCGGTCGCCGCATTCCGCCCGCATCTTCTCGATCGCCTGCTTCGTGTTCATTTTGGATTGAAAGAGCAAGCGGTAGGCATGCTTCAGCGCGCCGCGGGTCTCCTGTGAAAAGCCGCGGCGGCGCAGGCCCACCGAGTTCAACCCAAAATAGCGCAAGGGCTGCCCCCCGGCCAAAATATAGGGCGGAACATCTTTCGGCACGCGCAATCCGCCGCCCACCATGCAATGACGGCCAATCCGCACGAACTGATGAACAGGCACCATGCCGCCCAGAATCGCCCAATCCTCGATCTCCACATGACCCGCGAGGTTCACCGCGTTCGCCATGACCACGTTGTTCCCGATCAGGCAGTCATGCGCCACGTGAGTGTACGCCATCAGCAAGCAGTGGTTCCCGATCGTCGTACGACCGGTCGCCGTGGTTCCGCGATTCAAGGTACAGAACTCGCGGATGGTTGTGTCGTTGCCGACAAACAGCTCGGTTCGTTCCCCCGCGTATTTCAGATCCTGCGGCTCCCCACCTAAGGCCGCGCCGTGAAAGACCCGGACGCGCTCACCTAATCTGACTCCGGAATGCAATCTCACCGAACTTGAAATCCGGCACGCCGCGCCGACCTTCACGTCGTCATCAATCACCGCGAAGGCCTCAACAATCACGTCGTCCGCCAATTCAGCCCGGGGCGATACCACTGCGGTCGGATGTACTTTGGCCATGGATATGCCTGTCTATTTTTCCACAATGAGCGCCGTCATATCCGCTTCCGCGGCCAGCACTCCGTCCACATGCGCTTCACCGCGCATCTTGCAGAGATTCCGCCTGAACATCGACATCGTCACCGTGAACTTGATCTGGTCTCCCGGCACCACGGTCTTGCGAAACTTCACGTTGTCCAGGCCCGTAAAATACACCACTTTGGTCTCCGGGTGCTCCACCGAGTTCAGCAGCAACACACCGCCCGTCTGCCCCATCGCCTCCACAATCAACACCCCCGGCATCACCGGATGCCCGGGAAAGTGCCCGTCGAAGAACGGCTCATTGCGCGTCACATTCTTAAGCCCAACCACGCGCTCAAGCGGAGTCAGCTCCAGAATGCGATCGACCAGCAGCATCGGGTACTTATGCGGAAGCAAGGCCTGAATCGCAACCGAGTCGAAGACGTAGCCCGCGCCCGTCTTGCCGCCGAACTTGCGAGCGATGCGCTGGGACTCCAGGATCTTCCGCAACAGCTTCGCGACTTCCACATGCGACGCATGTCCGCCCTTGGCCGCCAGTACGTGACCCTTGATCGGCGCGCCGACCAGGGCCAGATCGCCCACGAGATCCAAGACCTTGTGTCGCACGGGCTCATTCGGAAAACGCAGTGGACGGTCATCCAGCGTGCGCGTCCCGAGCTTCGTCCCTTCCGGCAGCCTAAACATCCGCTTGAGCTGGTCCAGATCTCCTTGTGAATACTCCCGGTCCACGAACACGACGGCATTCTCCAGTGAACCGCCGAGAATCAGCCCCTGCGCCTTGAGGGCCTCCGTTTCCGACAGCAGGCAGAAGGTCCGCGCCGACGCAAATTCGCGGCCGAACTCCTCCAGCGTGTACATCGAGGTGTACTGGTTGCCGATCGACGCGTGGACATAGTCGATCATGTACGTCGCGCGAAACTCGGCGGACGGCACCACCACGATGTCGATTCCGTCGCGGTCGCTGTGATAGGTCAGGGTCTGCTCGAGCTCAACGTACTCGCGCGGCGCCTCTTGCTCGACAATGCCCGCGTCGCGCAGCAGCTCCATGAACGGCTGTGCGCTGCCGTCCATCGCCGGCGGTTCGTCCGCGGTCAACTCGACGGTGAGATTATCCACCCCGCTGGCCAGGGCGGCCGCCAGCACGTGCTCAACCGTGTGCACGCGCGCGTCGCCGCGCCCGAGCACGGTGGCTCGTGCAATCTCCACTACATGATCGACCAGCGCCGGAATCTCGGCGTCGGGTCCGAGATCAATCCGCCGAAACCGAATCCCCTCACCGATGCCCGCCGGCTTCAGCGTAAGTGTCACCGGGTGTCCTGTGTGCAGGCCAATCCCCGTGAGCGACCGCTCCCGCGAAATAGTTCTCTGTTGCTCGCTCACGATTTAGTACGGTCGTTGGTTTGTTCGTCGGTCAAGGTAGATTCCAGCCGGCGCACGCGCCTGATCAACTCGGGCATCCGCGTGACCGCGGCTTCAATCCGCTTCCATAATGCGTGAGGTCGCGACGGACTGCCGGCGACGATCTCGCCATCGGCCACATCCGAAGCAACCCCGGACTGCGCTGCAATGCCCACGCCGTCGCCGATGCGCAAGTGGCCGACCAGCCCAACCTGCCCCCCGATTCGGCAATTGTCGCCGATGCGCGTCGAACCGGACACACCGGTCTGCGCGGCGATCACCGTGTGCGAGCCGATGCGAACATTGTGAGCAACCTGAATCAAATTGTCCAGCTTCGTTCCGCTCCCAATCGTGGTCTCGCCCAGCGTCGCGCGGTCAATCGTCGTGTTCGCGCCGATCTCGACATCGTCGCCGATCACCACGCGGCCCAACTGCGGAATCTTCTGATAGCCGCTGTCGCCGGGCGCGAAGCCAAAGCCGTCACTGCCAATCACTGCGCCGTCCTGCACGACCACGCGGTCGCCCAGTTGAACCCCTTCGCGAATGGTCACCCGCGAGTGAATCCGGCAATCCACCCCGAGGTTCACGTCGGCGGCGATCACCACATGCGGATAGAGCACGGTGCCCCGGCCCACCACCGTGCCCGGACCGACGTAGCAGAGCGCGCCCACGCGCACATCCGCCTCCAGCCGCGCCGTGGGGTCAATCACCGCGCTCGGATGAACACCCGCAGCCACCCATTGCCGCTGGGGATAGAACAGCTCCAGCAACCGCTGAAACGCGTGATAGGGATCGGCGACCTCGATGCGCGTGCAGGCGCAGTCCGCCATCCCCGGCGCAATCAGCACGGCGCCGGCTTCCGTCGCCTCCAGGTAGCGCAGGTACTTCGTGTTGTTGAGAAACGTCAGATCATGCGGACCGGCGTCCTCGATCTTCGCCAGCCCGGAGATCACCGTCGCTTCCGACCCGCGCACCGTCCCGCCGACCAGCGCGGCGATCTGCGCCGTTGTATAGGACGGAGTCACGGACTACTCTTTCTTCAGCTCGTCGAGCACTTTGTCGGTCAGGTCGTACTCGGGCTGAGCGTACACGATATTCGCATTGACGGCATCGAACACGAAGTCGTAGTTCTCCGCCTGGCTGACTTTTTCGATCGCCGTGTTGATCCGGTCCAGCACCGGCTTCGACAGCTCAAGATTGCGCGTGTAGAGCTTCCCGCCCTCGCCCCACGTTTCCTTGCGGAAGGCATCCAGCTCTTCTTGCTTCCCCCGCAACCGGCCTTCCCGGTCGCGACGCGCTTCGTCGGACAACAACAGGCTCTGACTCTTCAGATCTTCCATCATGTCCGTGACAATCTTCTCCAGCGCCTGCGCCTGCGTGATATACTGCCGCTCTTCCTCCTGCAACTTCTGCTTGGCCGCGCGAAAATCTTCGCTGGCCTCGAGGATCCGATCCGAGTCCACATAGCCGATCTTCTGTTCCTTCGCCTGCACCGGACCCTGCGCGATCGCGCATACCACCGCCAGCGCCAGGCCGATCGTTCGGAGCTTAACGTTCATATTCCTGCCTGTATCTCCATGTTGGGTGAATCAGAATCCGCGGCCAAATTGAAAATGCGGAACCCAGTCCGTGTATCGCAACCCGCGCGCGTCCGTGTAATCGAGCCCCAGTCCGTAGTCCAATCCGATCATCCCGATGAACGGCATGAACAACCGAACCCCCAACCCGACCGAGCGTTTCAAGTCCGTCGGATTCGTCTCCTCGAAGCTGCGCCAGACGTTCCCGGCTTCCGCAAACGAGAGTACGAAAATCGTCGGATTCCGCACAATCGGATATCGCAACTCAAACGATTGCTTGAACATCGTCTTCCCGCCAACCGCGTAGCCGCCCGATTGCGGACCTACTTCGCGTTCGTCGTAGCCGCGCAATCCGGTTCCCAGTGACAGGCCCGCGCCGCCCATGAAGAAATAATCGAAGTACGGGATGTCGTGAAGATCCCGCGTCAAGCCGTCCAGCGCACCCAGTTCATTCGTCGAGGCCAACGTCAGGGACCCCGCCACCGGCAGATACCAGGTGTTCGTCACCTGCGCCTTCGCATACTGATCGTCACCTTGCAGCGGCCCGCCCGTCAGCTCCGTTTCCAAAGTATTCACGGACCCGGACGACGGAAATTCCGGATCGTTTCGGCTGTCCCGCGTAACAATCTGCGTCAAGCTCGAACTGATCCGCGGTACGTCTTCCTGCAGATCTCGCGGATTGCTGATCTGGAAGGCATCCGTGAAATTCGAGTACTTCGTGCGGTCCAGACGGTAGATGTAATCCAACCGGAAATAGTCGTCCGGCCAGCGCAAACGCCGCCCCACGCGCATCGTCCCGCCGACGATATCCTCGTCAAAACCGTAATAGCTGCCCCCGCGATGCGTGTCAAAAAACGAGACTCCCACCAGCGTCTTCGTGTTGCGGAACCACGGCTCCGTGAAACTGATCGAGAATGAACGATAGATCTTGCCGAAATTCCAGTCCAGCGCGAACTGCTGCCCGCTGCCGAACAGATTGTTCATCTGAAACCCGACCGAACCGATGAACCCATCCCGCTGGCTGTAGCCCGCCGACGCGTTCGCCTGATCCGTCGATTTCTCCTCGACCTTCAGATACAAGTCAACCTGATTATCGCTGATGGGCTGAACATCCGGAGTCGCATTGGCGAAGTAATTCAGAATCGTCACTTCCCGGATCGACCGCTGCAACTTCGTCACGTCAAACGTCTCGCCGGGAAACAATACCAGCTCCCGCCGGATTACCTTCTCCTTGGTCTTCGTGTTGCCCTCGATGTGCACGCGGTTCACCTTGAACTCCGCGCCTTCGACAACCTCCAGACCGACATCCACGAGGTTCCCCTCGCGCACCTTCTCCGCCGGCGTGACGCTCGCGTAGATATAGCCCTTCTCGTAGTACTTGTTGCCCACGTCCGCCAGACTCTGCTGAAACTTCGTGCCGTTGTACAGATCCCCGCTCGCCACGCGCAGCCGGGACCCCAAATCCTCCGTGGTGAACAGCTTGTTGCCCGCCCAGGTAAACAACCCGTACTTGTAGAGCTGCCCTTCGCTCACCTGAAAGACCACGGTCAGCCAGCGTCGGTTCTCGCTGTAAATCACCGAGTCGCCGACGACCTCCGCGTCACGGAATCCCCGGCTCCGGTAGAACTCTTCGATCAAGCGCTTGTCTTCATCAACCTTTTCCGGCTTGAATTCACCGGAGCGAAGCAGCGTCTTGCGCTTGATGCCCTTCAGCTTGCCCCGCAACGTCTTGCTGCTCACGGCCGCGTTGCCGACGAAACTGACTTTCTGAATCTTGACCTTGGCACCTTCCGCGATGTTGAGGCTGACGATCTGCCGGCCCGTGGCCTCGGACGTATAGCTGTTGACCTCGACACTCGCCATCAGGTAGCCTTTGTCGGCATACTTGGCGAGCAACCGATTCTTCAACCGCACCAAATCTTTCGGCTGCACGACTTGACCAGGCGACAACTGGATGAGGCTGTTAAAATCCTCGCCTTTCAGCTTCTTGTTGCCCTTGATGTCGGTCTTTTCCAGCCGCGGGTATTCCTTCACCCGGACGACGAAATAGACGCCGGCTTCAATCTCACGCTCCTCCAGAATCTGCACATCACTGAACAAATTCAGTTTCCAGAGCTGATGAATGGCCGCCTGTATATCGTCGCCGGTAACTTCCTGACCAATCGACAGGCCCGAATGCGCGCGAATCAAACCCGCGTCCGTGGTGCTATTGCCCTCCACCGATATACCCAGCACCTTTACTCGATCCTGACCGAAGGCCGCCGCGGCCATCAGGCTCAGTCCCATCAGCGCGATGACCGTAATCAACGCCAACGAATTCCGTGCACGCACGATCGTCATGTACTACTATGGCTCCAGAACGAATGAATACTTCAGTGAGACCGACTCGTCTCGTTTGCGCTCCGCCTCATCGTACTCCACGGCCAGGTCCAGCACCAGATCACGCGACAACGGCTTGATGCGATACTCGATATTCCAGAAGTGCACCAGCCCGAGCCGCCCCGCCTCGAATCCGCGTTGAGCCTCCGCCAGCTCACCGGTATAGGTAAACAACACGTCGCTCGTCAGGTACTTCCCCACCGAAACCTGCGACCCCGTGAAAAACCTGACCGCGCCCGCCTGGCTCAATGAATCTACTCGTTCGTTGGTCGGCACCAACTGACGCGTGATCGACGTCCGTTGCCCGCCGCCCGGACTCAAGGCAACCTCGTCGAGCCAGGTCCACTTTTCCAGCTTGCGCTCAATCGGATCCAGCCATTGCCGACCCAACGCGCGGGTGATCGTCGTCGCCACCAACTGCTCCGCCTTGCCCTGCGCGCCCGTGGCGGTGTAACCCAGGTAGCTCAGCGCCTGCTCCGGAGTCTCTCCCGCGCCCCCCTCCAGCACAAAGGTGATCTTGTCCAGTCGCCCTCGCGGAGACCGGGATTGCGACTCCGTGTCGATCTGATACATGGTCAGGTACACGGGCACGCGCCGCGACACGCTGTCCACGCCATCGGTGAAGGCGCGCCCTTCCAGAACCGGCATGATGTCCGTCGCATCGAAGTCCGCGCTCGCGTAATCGATCTGAAAAGTCTGATCGAGATAATCCACTCGACCACGCCGCGTCTGTAACTGACCTTCGACATAAAAGGTCGATGAATCAATGCTCTGCCGTACGATCAATGGCGAGGCCGTCGGTTCCACGATCGCATCAATCGTGAGATGATCGAAATAATCCGCCAGACTGCTCAACAACGCCGATCCCCGCAGCGGAGCGAAAATGTCCGAATCCTTCAGATTCGTGAGCTCGACGTCGTAGTGGTTCCCCTCGCCGACGTTCAGGGTCAAGTCCCAGGTCGCTTCCCGCAGGCGATCGAACAGCCAGCGCGCCACCGGTCGTCTCGCGCCCGAGCCTGACGGCAAAAACGGAAAGGTCAAGCGGCCGTTCCGCAGGTCCGCATCGCCCGTGATCAGCAAATGTGTCGGCGACTGCGCCGAAATTGTCAGCGGCTGGCCGATCCCGGCACCGGTCGTCAACGTTCCCACCCAGTCAGGCTTCATGAACCCGGGAAGCGTCACGGGGATGCCGGTCTCCCCCGTGTGAAACTCGATGATTCCGAGATTCAGATGGGGCCGCGGAATGATCAGTGAGCCGAGCGGACGTCCGCCACTCACCACTCGCGGTTCCGACAGATCCACCGTCAACCACGAATCACCGGTGGCCAACTGGATCTGTCCTTCGACCGTCTGCAACGAATCCACCACGAGTTCGACGGCGATATTCACCGGATCCGGTGTGGCGTCAACATAGCTGAAACGACCATTCTCCACGGTCAGTTCAGCCCCCTGAAACTCGGGATGCTCAAGCGTGCCGCCAATGTCGAGCCGCAGCCGCGAGTCGCTGCCCTCCGTGTGAAACGTGCGATCAACCTGATCCACCAGATCGAGAAAGTCGCCGCTCCCTTCGAGATGAGCGCTCAGCGTGCGCGCACCGACAAGTTCCGCCTCCGCTGCGCCGCTGAATGTATAGACATCCCGCTTCGAAAAAGCTAGCTGCGAGATGCGCAGCACGCGGCTACCGTCGGATGCTGCGCCGGACCAGATCCGGCCGCCAAATCGGTCAACCCACAACTCGCCCAATAGCTCGCCCGCTGCTACCGATACGTCGGCCGTCACCGTGGGACTGCGCGAGCGCCCGGAGACCGTTACTTGCGCGTCAAGCTCCCCGGAAATCAGATTTCTGCGGCCGGACAACGCCAGCACGAAATCTTCCGCGCGCGCCGCGCTTGCGCCCGCCACAATCGCGACGGTATCTTGCGCAAAATCCAGGTACCCGGAGGCCTGAATGATCCCGCGGATGTCGCGACCCAACTCAAAACGGTCGATCGTTATCCGATGCAGGTCCCCGTGACCGTCCGCATTGAACCAGTACCCCGGGACCTTGAGAATTTCGCCGTCAATCAGCGACAAACTCGCCGCCCATTCCGGATTGTCCAGCGCTCCCGTTACGCGGACTACGCCGGTCAACGTGCCGTTCAGACCGACACGGTCCATGAACGTCGTCCGCAGCGGAAACTTTTCGTACGGCAAGAACTGGATATCGGCCTGCATCCCGATCGTTCGATCGCGAAAGTTCGCACCTCCGGCCAGCGAACCGACTTCATCAATGAAGCACTGCACGATCCGCAGTTCGGGATCGTTATACTCCACTTCCGCTCTGCCCGCGAAGGGACTGCCGTCCCCGGAATGCCCGGACCACGCGCCGCTGAACCGATAGTGATCCGGCATCGTGCTCCGGTAGCCGCCGTTGAAATCGATGTCCCGCGCCAACATCGATAGCAGCCCGCGACTCACGCTGTCGAGAGTCGCCGTGAGCTGCACCGAGCCACCGCTGGCATCGCCCTGAAACCTCGCCTCCGCAGAGTGCAGATTCATCAGCCAGACCGGCGGCTTCTGAAACAGCGCCGCCATCACCGGTCTTGTGTCAATAAGTGAGGCCGCGTAAACCGAGTTCGAAGGGATCAGGTTGACGGTACCCAAGGCGGAACCGGATTCGTCTTGCAGAACCGCCGCAAATGCACCCTCATGATAGCTCGAACTCGCGCGCAACAACACGTTGCCGCTCGCGTCCTTTGCAAAGAGCATCAGATTGGGTGACTTCAGCGTTCCCGAGCCTGCGCATTCCACCGAACGGACGGCCACCTCCGTCCCAAGAACTTTCGTCGTATCCCTCAGCGATTGCTCAACAACGAACGCGATCGGATTGCCGTTTTCCAGACCCAGCCTGCCGTCCGCCCGGACGGTTCCGAGCGGGCTCATGGCGTGTAAGTCCTCGATCGCCAGGTCGTCACGACGGATTCGGCCACGCCCCCGCAGCTGTTCCAACCGGTAATCGGAAATCAGCACACTGTCGGCACGGAACTCGAATTGCGCCGAGGCATCGCGCAACCGCCCGGCCGCTTCAAGTTCAATCGCCCGGGACGTGACCGATCCGCTATCCGCACTGAGCTCCGCTCGGATGGTAAACGCTCCCGCGCCAAGGCAGGCCAGGCGCGCCGCCAATTCAATGCTCGCGGGTCCCGCCCCTACCGTCAGCGGCTCCACCGTCAGTGTGTCACGGGCGAACCGGGCCACCAACGGACCCGCCGAAAGCGTTCTATCAAATACCACTCCGCGCAGGCTGTCGATGTGAATCTCACCTGAAATCCGCAAGGTGGAGTCCTCGCCCTCCGCATGAATCGCCACAAAACCGCCGCCTGACGTCAGGTCGATTCGATTGCCGGCAATCAGCGGAAGTTCGCCATTCGGCACGGCAATGCGCGCGTCGATCACGCATTCAGGCTTCGAAGCATCCAATTCGCCCATCACCGAAAACCGGCAGCCGGCCCTCGGCGCATAGTTGCCGACCGCTGACAGCCGCTGCATGCCTTCCATCGTCCGCTGAACCGAACCGTCAATGGCCGTGACCGCGTCCACGGTATCCCTGTCAAAGAGCAATCGCACCGCACCGTCATGAAACTCGACGCCGCTCAAACTGTCCAATCTTCCGAAAAACTCATAGACCGCCGACGGAACCCGAATGTCACCGAACCAGCGACCCGTACTGTCCGCCGAACGGCTCCCGGTCGCCGATATCGATAGCTCGGGTCGCTCGATCCACAAGCGGGTCGCGGCGAGTTCGTAGGCGCGCGGATTCAAAAGTGCCCGCAGCAGACTGACCGAAAGCCGGGCCTCCGCGATCCGCAGTTCGGAACCGAGCGAGTCCAATGGGATGCGCGCATCCCTGACCGAAATCTCCCGCCAATTCACGGAGACCGCGGCGACGCACGCGCCGGTTCCCCATTGCGTCGCCAGTAACTCGTTCGCCTTGCGAGTTAGACCCGCCTCGATGCTAACGAGCGGAACGTGCAGAGGAAACAACCACAGCCCCCAGATCAGGAGACCGCTGCCCGCCACCATCACCCCCGCGGCGATGATCGCGAATCGAAGCGCTCGGCGCCGCCGCATCGAATGCTACCAGGCGAAAACGCCGTCGGGATCGAACAGCGGACAAAGGTCCGCGCGCAGCACCGCCGCATCGCGATTCGGAGCCATCGTCCGGGAGTGACGCTGTTCCGCGGGGGACGCGGCGACGTCCATCGTCCCCGTCGCAAGCCGCACCGCCACCACGATTCCCAGCCGCCCGCCCGCTCCCATCACCAGCGGCGCGAGCGCCGGCTGCGAGCCGTTGCCCTGACCGATCCCCCGCAACACGACCAACTCGCCCCGCGAATTCATCAACTCGATTGCCCGCAATCTACCGCCCAGGGCTTCGCGCACCGCGAAACTCGCGGGCGATGCGGAATCCGAAAGCAAACCACCCATGGTCCGCCGGGGAGCGACCCCGCCGTCAGAGCCTAATAGATCCGCCGACACTCCCGCGCCTACGCGCAGCTCGTGGGCCGACAACAGCTCCGTCGCCGCGAATCCGTACATCATCACAGCCAGCACGTTCTCGCGCTCGAGCGCAAATGTGCTCTCGAACGAACTCCCCGTCCCCAACACGAGGATTCGCAGCCGCTCGTCACGCGCATACCTCACGATGTCGCTCAGTAACTCCACGGTCCGCGGAGCCACGACCGGCCACGGCTCGGTCTGCCGCAACGCGGCACCGGCCAGCTCGGCCAGCCGCAATGTGTGCTCAACCAGCGTACTCATCGGTTTATGGCCTCATCAACATCGCCGAATCTGCGCTTGCGCCGACCGAATTCTTCGATGGCGGCGACCAAATTCGCCCGCCGAAACTCCGGCCAGAGCTCGTCCGTCACCACGATTTCAGCGTATGCGCATTGCCAGAGCAGGAAGTTCGACAACCGCAGCTCGCCCGACGTCCTGATCAATAGATCCGGTTCCGGGAGCCCCGCGGTGTACAGGTACTGCTCGAATTCCTGCTCGGTAATCTCTTTCCGCCCGCTGCGCAGCACCGCACGCACGGCATCGATAATCTCCTGCCGCGATCCGTAGGAAAGCGCGAGATTGAGAATCAACCCACTATTCTTGGAGAGCCGCGCCACGGCAGACTCCAATGCCTGCCGCGTTGGATACGCCAGCTCGTTGACCCGCCCGATGATCCGCAGTCGCACATTGCTCTTGTCGAGGCTCTCGACTTCCTGGCGAACTGTATTGAGTAACAGATCCATCAAGGCGTCGATCTCAAACTTGGGTCGCCGCCAGTTCTCATTCGAAAACGTGTATAGCGTGAGCACCTCGACCCCAAGCTCGCCGCAGGCCTCCACGATGTCCCGCACCGACCGCACACCCTCGCGATGACCGTCCGCCCGCTTGAGACCGCGCGCCTTCGCCCAACGGCCATTGCCGTCCATGATGATAGCAATGTGCCGCGGCACTTTCAGGCAAGCCCGCAATTCCGACAGTGGCTGCGCACTCATCAGCGGTTCGGCTTCCAGTTCCGGCGATGCCCTACGGCTGCGGAAACGATCGACCCTTCTCCACCATCTTGCGCCCCTCCGCGTTCTGACCCAGGCGGATCAGCGCGATGCCATAGTTGACCCAGCCCGGCCCAAACTCCGGAGCGACTTCGGTCACGGCTTTGAACGTGTCCCGCGCCTGCTCCATGTTCGCAAAGCTGCCCCCTTCGAGGTAGATCACGCCCCTGGCGAACAACACGTCCTTGTCCTTGGGTTCCTTCTGCAAGTACTCCGCGAACGAATTCATCGCCGCGGCCGTATCCCCGAGTTGCAGATGGAACTGCCCCATGTAGTAGAGAATGACCGGATCATCGGTCTTCTTACGGGCGTCGTCCAACGCGGCGACCGCCTGCTTCTTGTACTCCGTGCGCTCGGCCTCGGACTTCGTGGTATCGACGGAAAGCCGCGCCAACGCAAAAGCCTTGTACTGAACGGCGTCCAGACTTTCCGGATCCCTCGCCCGAATCTCGTCGGCGATCTTCACCGTTTCCACATAATTCTGCAAATCATAATTGTTCTGCAGCAGATGTTGACGAATTACTTTCAGCGCCTGCTGATAGTTCTCGGCATCCTTCTTCTGCATGTCCGATTCCTGAATCAGGCGCAAGGCATCACGCCACGAATCATTCGCCGGTCCGATCTTGTCCTGCTTCTCCAGCACCTGCGCTTTCTGCCCGTGAGCATTCCACTTCGCGGGTAACAGCATGATCGCCATGTCGAGCTTGTCGAGGGCCACGCCCAGCGCCTGCTGCCCCGCCGCATCGATCTCCGACGGCGCCTTGCCCACATACGGCGAGTCGATCGTCACCGCCGAAAAGTAAAAATCGTTCCACCGCTGATTGACAAACTCATCGAGCTTCTTCTTGAATTTCTTGAGCGTCTTCTCGTCCGCGGGAGTCTTGACTTCCTGCGCGCGCTTGAAATCCGCGATCATGCGGGCATAGAGCTCCTTCGGCACGTCCGGAACGTCGCCCGCAACCTGCTGCGCGATATCCGCGCGCGTGGAGTCGCCCGCCAGCTCGCCCATGAACGCGCCGCGCTCAAAATAGACTTCCAAGTTATCCGGCTCCGCGGCGGCGGCCTTGTTGTAGAACTCCGCCGCCTTCAGCAATTCGCCCTGCTTTTTGTACAACCGCGCGCTCGTCAAATCGACGCCCGCGTAACCCGCGACACTCAGCGCCGTCAGCGCGAATAGCAGTGTAATCGTCCTCATGGTCAACCTCGATCGGCTCCCTCAGTTGCGTTGAACCTCGACCGCCGCGTAAACGGCGGACTCCATATCCCCTCTGCCGTCACAAAACTCGTTACCAACCGCCCCGGCGTCACATCAAAGGCCGGATTCCAAACCCGGTATCCGCGGACCCGATCCAGCCCGGGCGTGATGCCCGTCACTTCCCCGGAGTCCCGCTCCTCGATCGTGATGGCCGTACCACTCCGGAGCGAAAAGTCAAACGTGCTGTGCGGCGCGACGACGTGAAACGGAATCTGGTGGGCGTGGGCCAGCAGGGCGATTGAGAGCGTGCCGATCTTGTTCGACGTGTCGCCGTTGCGCGCGATGCGATCCGCGCCCACGAGCACGCGATCCACCTGTCCCTGACTCATCAGGGCGGCCGCCATGTTGTCACAAATCAAGGTCACCGGAATTCCGGCGCGCGCACATTCCCAGACGGTCAGGCGAGCCCCTTGTCCTACCGGTCGCGTTTCGCACGCCACGACCTCGCTCACTCGCTTCGCCGCGTAGGCCGTCTTGATGACGCCCAACGCCGTTCCGATGCCCCCGGTCGCGAGCGCACCCGTATTGCAGTACGTCAGCACGCGCTCGCGCCGCTTGAACAACGTCAGTCCGGCGGCCGCCATGAGCTCGCAATCCAGTTCGTCGTTGGCATGAATCAACAGCGCGGCGTCCAGCGTCGACGTCGGCAAGTCATGCGCCTGCTCAACCGCGGCCCGCATCTGCGCGAGAGCGGAAAACAGGTTGAACCCGGTGGGTCGCGTCCGCGCCAGGCGCTTGATCGCGCCATTCACGCTGCGGCGCGTCGCCCCGCGTTCGCGCGACGCGAGCGCCACGCCGTAGGCCGCCGCGACGCCGATCGCCGGCGCCCCGCGCACGGCCAACGTCTCGATCGCACGGGCCACTGTCTCCGCATCGCGCGCGCGAATCCACTTGATCGCTCCCGGCAACGCGCGCTGATCCAAGATCCAGAGCGAGTCGCGACTCCACTGCAAATGCCTAAGCGGATCTCTCATGGGATCGCGCAGAGTTTGACGAAGGCCTTGTACCGGGCATTTAGTTCGCGCATCGTCTTCGTCCGCAACCCATCCGGACCGAAGCCCTCGACGTAGAACGACCCCACGACGCTCCCCCAGCCCATCGACCGCGCAATCTGCTTTTCGTTCAACGCACCCTGTTGCGCCAAATAACCGAGCACGCCCCCGGCATAGGCGTCGCCCGCGCCCGTCGGATCGACAATCTCCCGCACCGGATACGTATTCGACAAGAACAGCGTGTGCTCGCCCACAAAGAAACTGCCGTGCTCGCCCTTCTTGACGATCACCCACTTCGGCCCCAGCTTGCGCAAGGCCTCCGCGCCTTTGAACAAATTGTGCTCACCGGTCAACCAGCGCACTTCGTCGTCATTGGCAATAAACAGGTCCGACTGCTTGAGCACTTTGAGCAGATCCTTGCGCGCCACATCGATCCATAACTGAAACGTGTCAATCGCCACCAACTTGGGCCGCTCCACCTGCCGCAACACCGCCAGCTGCAAGTCCGGATTGATCGCCGCGAGAAACAGGATCTTCGGCCGCAAAAAATGCTCCGGCAACTCCGGCCGAAAATCCGCGAACACGCCCAGCTCCGTGCGAATCGTCTCGCGTTTCAGAAAATGTTCGAGATATCGCCCTTCCCATAGAAAACTCTCGCCCGCCGCGACGTGAATCCCGCTCAAATCAGCCCTGCGCTTGCGCAAGAAGTCCAGCGCCGCGTGCGGAAAATCCTCCCCCACAACTCCCACAATTCCGACCCGCGCAAAAAACGAAGCCGCGTTCGCAAAATGCGTGGCCGCGCCGCCCAGCACCCTGTCCGTTGACGCATACGGCGTGTGAATGATATCCTGCGCCACGCTGCCGACCACCACCAGGTCCGGCGTGACCGCGCTCGGCGCGACGGGCCGCGCCGCGGCCGGCGACCTCTTCGGGTTCGTTGTGCTCAAACTACATTTCCTTCGGGGCGCTCACTCCGCACAGCGACAGACCGCGGGCCAGCGCGATTTGCGTCGCGCGACAGAGAGCGAGTCGCGCGGTTTGAAGTTCCGCGGGCGTCGTCAGCACGCGGCAATTGTGGTAAAACTTGTGAAACTGCGTCGCCACCTCCCGCAGCCAAACGGTCATGGCATGCGGATCACGCGCGTTCGTGCAATCCCGGACCGCCTGCGGCAGCTCGCGCAGCCGGCGCAGCAGATCCAGCTCCTCCGGCAACGTCAAGATCGAGAGTTCGACGTCCGCGCCCGGCGCGTCAACATTCCCCTTCCGAAAGATCGACTCGATCCGCGCATGCGCATATTGAACGTAATAGACCGGATTCTCATCCGATTGTTTCTTGGCCAGTTCAATATCAAAATCCAGCGGCGTCGTGGTCCGGCGCAATAAGAAGAAATAGCGCGCGGAGTCCACGCCCACTTCATCCAGCAGCTCCGACATCTCAATCAGCCGGCCCGCGCGCTTGGACATCTTGACCGGCTCGCCGTCCCGCAGCAACGTCACGTATTGCAGCAAGTGCACTTCCAGCCGCCGCGGGTCCCGGCCCAGCGCCGCCATTCCCGCCTTCATTTTTGTCAGGTAGGAGTGATGATCCGGTCCGAGAATATCAATGATAACGTCGTAGCCGCGGTCATACTTGTCCAGATGATAGGCGAGGTCCGGCAGGAAATACGTCGGCCGGCCATCCGACGTCACGACCACCCAGTCCTGGCCGTCGCCGTACTCCGAGGTGCGCACATACGTCGCACCGTCCCGCTCGAAAACCGCTCCGCGCGTCTTTAATTGCCCAAGCGCCGCCCATTCCAGCCGCGCTTCGCGCAGGGCGTTCTCATGAAACCAGCGATCAAAGCGGACGCGGAACTTCGCCATGGTTGCCTGATGCGACTCGACGAAATGCTCGACCGCCCGCCGGCCCAGTTGTAGCGACGCTTCCTCGGCCGGGAGCGCGCGAAACTGCTCGCCCTGAGTCGCCGCAATCTCCTCCGCCAACTCGGTCACATACTCCCCGTGATAGCCGCCTTCAGGAATCTCCAGCGGATTGCCGAACTTCGATTCGTAGCGCGCGCGAACCGACTCGCCCAGCAGCCTGACTTGATTCCCCCCGTCGTTCACGTAGAACTCGGCATCGCAGCCGGCCTGCCGCGCACGAAACATCCGGCACAGCGTGTCCCCGACTGCCGCCGCGCGCGCGCTCACCACATTCAAGGGCCCCGATGGATTCGCGCTCACGAATTCGATCAGGACGCGCTGCCCCGCCAGGTCGTCCGTAACGCCGAACTGCTCCGGATTCGACAGCGCGTCACGCGCGATCGTGTGCAGATACTCCGGCGCCAGTGTGAAATTGATAAATCCCGGCCCGGCAATTTCCACACGCGAGATGAGTGCGGCGTCAACGTCAAGTTTCGCGGTCAGGGCTTCCGCGATCACCCGTGGCGCTTTCCCCAACACTTTCGCGCTCACCAGCGCCGCGCTGGTCGCGAGATCGCCGTGAGCCGCGTCGCGCGGTTTCTCCAGGACTACCTGCGGATCCGCCACCCCGAGTTCAATCAGCGCGGCCTGCAAAGCCGCCTCAAGATGCTGCTCGGGACGTTTCACGAAGACTTCTTCTTCGCGGGCTTCGTGGACTTCGCCGCCGGCTTGCGCACGGGCGCGGACTTCGACTTTGGCTTCGGCTTCGGTGCGTTCTTCACGGCAGGCTTCGCCGCCCGTTTGGTCGCGCTCGCCGCCCGTTTAGTCGTGCTCCCCGATTTGGCCGGAGCCGCTTTCGCCCGCGGCTTTGCCTTTGGTGGCGCCTTGCCATCCTTGTCCTTCACCACGCGCAGGTCGGCGTCGCTCCACAAGTCTTCCAGCCGGTAGTACTCCCGAAAGGCCGGCCTGAACACATGCACGACCACATCCACGTAATCCAGCAGCACCCAATTCAGGGACTGCCGACCCTCGCGGTGCAACAACTTGTCCCCCGTCCGCTGCTTGACTTCGTCCTGAATGTGATCCGCTATCGCCCGCACGTGCTGATCGACTTCGCCCGTGCAGATCACGAAGAAATCCGTCAGCGCATCCAGCTTCCGCAAATCCAGAATCGCAACATCGATCGCCTTCTTCTCCAGAGCGGCGGCGGCGATGAAGTCTGCCAATACCTTCGAATTCTTAGCGCCCAGTGATCAGCCCTCCCTCATCGGCCGGCGGCCAATTCGTAGTTGCGGTAATCCCGCCCCAGAATCAGCGTCACGTCGATGTCCACCATCGCGGAGTTTAGTTCATGTTTGACCAACGACCGGGGCAGCCTGACCGAGTCCGCCAGAATCAAGCCCAACGAATCCGCACCGCTGCGATCGATCAGCTCGCACTCCCGCGTGTCCCGCTGCCCGGAATTCCCGACTTCGCGAATATCAAACCCCATCGCCCGCAAGCGGGGCGATACCCGCCGCGCCAGACCCTTCTCGGTCGTGCCGTTCAACAACTGAATCCGCACCGGTCGCGTGACCAGCGGCCGGCGCTCGGGCTGAATCGCCGCTCGCGTAGCGGTCGTGTCAGTCCGCGGCTCCGCACTCGAATCGATCACGGCGGCGGAAACTTCGACGTCTCCCGAATCCGCCGCGCTCATCGTCCGAATCGAGTCCCCGGCGATCTCATTGGACACGTTCCGCGTCGCGCGCGTGGTGTCCGGAGACGACCAATCAAACCAGAAATACGCCAGCAGCACGGCAATCGCTGAAAGCACTACCACACTCGGAAGCCGCCACCCGCCGGCGGTCAACTTCGCGGAAATTCTGGTCCGACGGGATTGCGGAGTGGGGGGAAGAAAGTAGCGACGCGTCACTTGCCGTTAGGAAACAAAAGACCGAGATTGGCTCTCGGTCCGGCGCACTCAGAGCAACAATTACTCAACTGTGACATTCGCCCCTGTCATCAGGGGCGCCACGGATCAAAGTACCTGCCGTAGGGATCCCAACCGTAGTTGCCGGATGGACTATAGCCGCCGTAACGGCTGAAACTGCCATACGGCGACATGTTCTGATAGGCCGAAAGCGAGATCAAGTAGTTCTTCCCCGGCCGCCAATTCAGATCCGCTCCGCCGACAAATGAAGTCCCGTTCGTCGCCGGATTCCATTCCGACGGGCCGGAAGGCTGGAACTGGTACCCGAGGTGCGTCGTCAAGGACAGCGGCCGCGATAGCTGATAGTCAATCCGGTTCATGTACAATCCGCGAGATCCGGAAAGCCCGCCGCCATTGTAGTAGCCCATGGACAGTGACTGCGACATGTGCATCCGCGACGGGTCCAACAGGCCGCGCAATGCCTTGGAAGGCGTCGCCGTCCGCAAATACTCCCCCGTATCCCCGCCCGGAGTCGTCCCTCGCCACTGGCCCAAGCCACTTGAAACCAGCAGCCCAAGTCCCAGAATCGCCGTCAGCAGTATTCGCATCGCTCTCCTCCAGTCCCTGTCCGTATCAGAAATGAAAATTAACCTTTTAGACCGAGAATGTCAAGCTGGACTCACCCGTCACTACGACCTCGGTGGTACTCCTCCGCCGCCGCCAATTCCGCCGGAGTGTTGATGCCGCAGATCTCCTTGAACGTCGCAAGCTGCTCGGCGCGGACCAGCCGCCCTGCGCTCCGCAGAATCGAAATGATGTCCGTGAGGTAGTATTCGCCCTTCGAATTGCTGGCCCGGACCCGCGAAAGGGCCAGAAACAACTGCTCTGAATCGCAACAATAAATCCCGGAATTAATCTCTGATACCCGTCTCTGCTCATCTGTCGCCTCGCGATGCTCGATGATCCCGACGAACTCGCCTCGCTCGTTCCGCAGAATCCGACCGTAGCCGGTGGGGTCTTCAGCCACCGTGGTTAGCACGGTTACTGCCGCACCCTGCTCGCGATGCGCCTTTACCAGCCGCCTCAAGGTCTCGGCTCGCAGCAACGGCACGTCACCGGAGAGGATAACGACCTCTCCGCCAAAACCCTTCATCGTGTCCTTAGCCTGAAGTACCGCATGCCCCGTGCCCAAAGGCGGATCCTGGACCACGTATTCTAAGCTTTTATCTATTAAAGTTTTAACTACTTGGTCTCGACCGTGACCAACAATCAAGATTACCCGGTCCGGCCCCAGCTGCCGTGCCGTCTCGATCACACGCTCAATCAGCGCCTTTCCGCCCACTCGATGCAGCACCTTCGGCAAGTCGCTCTCCATGCGCGTGCCCTTGCCGGCTGCCATGATGATTATCGCCAGCAGTCGCCACCCCCCTGCGCTATGTACTTCCGGCTGACTCCCGCAGTTCCGGAATTAGTTGCCAAATCCATATTTATCATTGTCAATCAGTCGCACCGGGCCCAATTTGACCGCGATGATCAACCGCCCGGTTTCTTGGATAGGGTTAGCCGAGGCAAACGCCGCTTCGCTCACAACCGTCGCATACTGCGTCTCCAGCCCGCCGACGGTCGCGAGTTCTTGCTGCATCACGTGTTCGATTCCGGGCAAGGAACGCTCGCCGCCCGCTATCGCGCGTTTACCCGCCGCGAGCGCACGCCAAAGCACGCCCGCTCGCTCCCGCTCCGCCTGCTTGAGATAGACATTGCGCGAAGACTTCGCCAATCCATCGGCTTCGCGCACGGTCTCGACCTCCACGACCTCCAATGGAAATCGGAGTTCGGCCACCATGCGCCGCACAAGAAATAGCTGTTGTGCGTCCTTTTGCCCGAACAGCGCGACGTCAGGCTGTGTTTGGTGGAACAGCTTCGCTACGACCGTCAGCACGCCGCGAAAATGATGTGGACGAATCGCCCCCTCAAACTGAGTGGACAGAACGCCCGGATCGACCGTGGTCGTTTCAGCGCGCCCGTACATCTCGCCCGGCTCCGGCAGCCATACGAGGTCCACGCCTTCACGCTCGAGCAATTCCAGGTCGCGCTCCGGCGTGCGCGGATATCGCTCGTAATCCTCCCCCGGCCCAAACTGCGTCGGATTGACAAAGATAGAAACGATGACCCGGTCAGCCCTTGCTCGCGCCGCCTGTACCAGCGCCAGGTGCCCTTCATGCAGTGCACCCATCGTCGGGACCAAACCGGTCGATTCACGCAAACGCTTGTACTCCGTGATGCGCGGACTCAACTCGGCGAGCGTGCGGCAAACGATCATTGTTTCCGCGGAACCTGCGCTTCGTAGCTTTCCGCCGCCGAGGGGAACGAACCGTCACGCACGTCGTTCACCCAGCCCGACACCGCCTCCCGCACGAGTCTCGCGCCCTGCATATACTGCCGCACGAACTTCGGCTTGAACTGCTCGAGCATTCCCAACAGATCATAGTTCACCAACACCTGCCCGTCACAATCGGGACCTGAACCGATTCCAATCGTCGGGATCTTGAGTGCTTTGCTCACCCGTCCCGCTAACGACCCCGGTATCTTCTCCAGCACAATCGAGAAGCAGCCGGCGGCTTCCAAATCGCGCGCATCCGCCAACAGCTTGTCGGCCTCCTCACTGGTCTGCGCGCGCAGCCCGTAACCGCCAAACACATTAATCATCTGCGGCGTCAACCCGAGGTGCCCCATGATCGGAATGCCGCAGTCCACGAGGCGGCGGATCGTCGGCAACAGGTAGCCCGCGCCCTCCAGTTTCACCGCCTGCGCGCCGCCCTCCTTCAGAAAGCGCACCGCGTTCTTCACGGTCTCGTCCGTCGATACCTGAAAACTCCCGAACGGCATGTCCGCGACGATCATCACGCGCGAAGTCCCGCGCGAAACGCAGCGCGTCAGAAACAGCATCGCGTCAAGCGTCATCGGTATCGTCGTCGAATGTCCGGCGATTACATTGCCCGCGCTATCGCCCACGAGCAGAAAGTCCACGCCCGACTCCTCTTCGATCGCGGCGAACACCGCATCGTAAGCCGTCAACCCGACGATCTTACGGCCTTCTTCCTTGCAGCGAACCAATTGCGGTGCCGTTACGCGCGGGAATGATCCGGTCTTACTCATGGGCTAATCCTCCCTCGGCGGAGACCGCGTCTCCGCGGGTTGCACCCCGACTGACTTCCAGCAGTACTCCCCCACCCAGCAGCTCGTCGCCGCGATAAAACACCGCCGACTGACCGGGTGTGACCGCCCGAACCGGACGCGCAAATTCGATCCGCGCCCGGCCCCCGGCGAGCGGCATCACCCGCGCCGCGTGACCGCCGTCGCGATAGCGGACCTTCGCCTCGCACTCGAGGGCCTGATTCGGCTCACCGATCGAAATCCAATTCACGTCCTCCACGATCGCGGAATCGCTGAAGCAGTGCTCCTCGTCATCCACATACACGCGATTCTCGTCCACGTCAATGCGGGTCACATACAACGGCCGCCCGTGTGCAATTCCCAGGCCCTTGCGCTGACCGACGGTGAAATTCGAGACGCCGCCGTGGCGCCCAAGCACGATCCCATCCGGTCCCACGATTTCGCCAGGCGCAATCACCGCCAGCGCTTGCGCGAAATTGTCTCCGAGAAACCGGCGGTAATCGTTGTCAGGAACAAAGCAGATATCCTGGCTCTCCGGCTTGTCCGCCGTTGCCAGCCCGTGCTCACTCGCGATCCGCCGCACCTCCCGCTTCGGTAAGTCCCCCAGCGGAAACAGGGTGCGCGCAAGACTCTCCTGCGACAGCCCCCACAGCGCGTAGGACTGATCCTTTTCCAGATGCCGCGCCCGGAACAACCGGCTCCGCTCGCCGCCCCGCACGACTCGCGCATAGTGGCCCGTGGCCAGATAGTCACAGCCCAACTTCCTCGAGCGCTCCAGGAGCGTCTGCCACTTCACGAACGTATTGCAACGCACGCAGGGATTCGGCGTGCGCCCGGAGAGATACTCGCGCGCGAAGTTCTGCACGACCGACCCATGAAACTCGTCCGACAGATTCAACACATAGTGCCGGAATCCCAACCGCTCCGCGACTTGCGCCGCGTCCCGCGCCATGGTGATCGAGCAGCACCCCGACGCGCGATTCAGCGACAGCTCCCCGCCCTTCGCGTCCGTCCAGAGATGCATCGTCAGACCCACGACCTCAAAGCCGCGCTCAACGAGTAGCGACGCCGCGACCGAACTATCCACGCCTCCGGACATGGCAACGCCAACCACCGATCCGCGCGGAATCGCGTCTGCCCAATCGTGAATGGTGCCGTCGTTGCTCATTCCGGTTTCATTCGCAGCGTTTGCGCCTTGATGGCTTCAAGCGATGGCGGCGCCGGAGGTGCCGCGGCGGGCGCAACCGTGGAATCCGCGCGCGGTCCCAGCAACCAATCGACCGATTCCGTGAGCATCGCAACGGGCATGGCTGACGTCGCGCGGCGCTTGTCGCAGACCGGCAGATTGCCCGCCGTTTGCACCCAATTGGCCAGTGCTCCGTCTGCCGCGGAACCCGGTGTTACCACCAGCAGCCGCTCGCGAACGCTCTGAGTCCCCCAGCGGGCCGCCGCACTCAGGCCGCGGCTCGCCGTGATTTCCAACGGCAAGTGCAAGATCGCGCCCGCCACCTCATCCGCTTCCAGACTCGCGACCGGCAACGCAAAGAGACTTCCCCGGTCCCAGCCGCCGAGAAAGACACGGTTGGTGTCAATCGTAAAATGCTCGTCGAGATATTGCAGGCAAAGCTGCGCCGCATTGTACACAGACCGCTCGTCCCGCGTGGCACCGCCGAAGCAGCTATCGACGTTGAGGGCGAGAATCGCCAGTTCATTCGCGCGCTCCACCTGGCCAAGTACCGCCGGGAAGTCCGCTGGGCCCGGATTGGAATACAAGAGCAGCAGCGCCGGCAGCTTGCCGTCGGATACCGGCACACGGTAGTGGGCGAAACAGGTCAGGCCGCGCTCACCCGTCAAATCCAACTTGTAGCGCGCCGCCACCTTGTCCCGACCGAGAAACTGGGCATTGTGTTTCACCAGGCGGTCGCGTTTGCGCGTGACTGCTTGCGGATCAAACCGCTGCATCGATTGCATCGTCGTCAGCAAGATCACCAAGCCGGCGACCAGCACGAGCGCTGCCATCGCGAGATAGATCATCCGACGTTTCATCGCAACCCCGCCGGCGCGGTTTGGCGCTGCCGGTCCACTACGTCCGGCAGTACCGCCATCAACGCGTCCACGTCCGACAACCGATTGAACCGGCCAAACGAGAACCGCAGTGACGCCTGAGCCACACGGACGTCCAACCCGATCCCCAGCAACACATGCGATGCTCCTAGTGCACCGGCGCTGCACGCGCTCCCCGTCGAAACACAGAACCCCTTGCGGTCGAGCGCGATCAGCAGCGCTTCCCCTTCGCAGCCAAGAAACGAGATGTTCACGATGCCCGGCGCGCGCGACGTCCGCGAGCCATTAATCCGTACCTCAGGAATCTGCTCCAGAATGAGTGCTTCGAGCCGATCCCGCAGCACGGCAATCTCGCGCATTTCCTGCTCCAGTGCTGCGCCGCTCAGCTCCGCCGCGCGGCCAAACCCCACAATCCCCGGTAAATTCTCGGTTCCCGGCCGCCACGCGCGCTCCTGACCGCCGCCAATCTGCCGCGGCGAAATTCTCGTGCCCCGCTTGACGAGCAGCGCACCCACGCCCTTGGGACCGTAGATCTTGTGACTCGATATACTCATAAGATCGGCATTCAATGCGCGAAACGACAATGGGATCTTTCCGTAACTCTGGACCGCGTCCGTGTGGAACGTTACGTCGCGTTCCCGGCAAGCCGCGCCGATGTCCGCCACCGGCAACAGCGTTCCCAACTCGTTATTCACCTGCATGACGGACACCATCGCCGTCCGCGCCGTAATCGCCCCCGCCACCTGCTCCGCCGTGACCATCCCCTCATGATCCGGCGCCAGAATCGTCACCGCTCCGCCGCGCTCCTGCCACCACTTCGCGACGTCCACTACCGCGTGATGCTCCGTCGCCACCGTGACCAGATGATTGCGCCGCTCCCGCCAGACATCCAACGTTCCCAGCAGGGCCCAGTTATCCGCTTCGGTCCCGCCCGACGTGAAATGCACCTCGTCCAATTCACATCCGGCGAGTTTGGCGACCTGCACCCGGGCCTGATCCAGTGCCCGCCGCGCATCGGCTCCCCGCGAGTGCGCGCTGGACGGATTCCCCCACGCGGAACTCAGACACTCCCGCACGGCCTCCACGACCGCCGGATCCGGCTGCGTCGTCGCGGCATTGTCAAGATAGATCGGCATACGG
The DNA here is from genome assembly GCA_016214895.1 of candidate division KSB1 bacterium. Classification (NCBI taxonomy): domain Bacteria; kingdom Pseudomonadati; species Candidatus Zhuqueibacterota bacterium. The sequence goes on along the minus strand of JACRMR010000008.1, from coordinate 4,007 downwards.
CTCAATGTCCCTCAAAACCTCGCAATTCGCTTTCGAGTCCGGTTGACTTTTCCCGTCGAATGAGTTAGATTTGACCATCCGACCTTCTCAATCGGCGGAACCCCTCCATGACCACTCGCTTCGCCATATTCCTGCTGCTGCTTTTCACGGGGAATTGCCTTGCTCAGTCAACCCGCGATCCCGCCTTCGACCCGCCGCCCGCCGGCGAGGGCAAAGCCGGGAAGGTGCGATGGAACGGCAGCATCGGCCTCGTCATCATCAACGGCAAAGTCTATCAGCAATTCGGCCTCCGACCCGACATCCCGTTCGGCAAATGGGGTGTCGGCCTCGACCTTACGGTTCGCATGGACGCCGATGGCAAGATCAAGGAAGATGAGTGGGACGAGCCGGCCGATGCCATCGAAAAGATCTACTATGTCCGGTACGGTCAACCCGGCGACCCGTTCCACATCCGGATCGGCGCCCTGGATCAAGTCACGCTCGGCTACGGCATTGTGATGCGGCGGTATGCCAACACGATTCAGTATCCCGAGATCAAGCGCGTCGGCGTTTACACCGAGGGCGGCGTCGGTCGGTTCGGCTGGCAGGGTATGATCAACAGCTTGCGTGAACTCGATGAGCCGGGTTTGCTCGCCACCCGTTGGTCCTACGAAACGGGATTCAAGGGACTGACGCTGGGAGCGACGGCTGCGGCCGACGGCAATCAGTTCGCGGGGTTGCTGGATGAAGACGACGACGGCGTGCCCAATCGTCTTGACCGCTATCCCGACGTGAATGATTTCCGTCGCCGCCAGGATATTCTCAACTTGCTCTCCCCCGCGCAGATCGACTCGCTCGTGCGGTGGGGGCTGATGGCCGATCCGCGCCGCATGCCCGTGAACTATGCTGACCAGACCGAGAGTGTATTCGAATTCGGACTTGACGCGGGACTGCCGATCTACGCCAAGTCGCCGTTCTCACTCTGGCTTTACGCGCAAGCGGCCACGATTCTCGACTACGGCTATGGCTGGGCATTTCCCGGCATGAGATTTGTCTGGGGGCCGGTCGAGCTGGGCGCCGAATATCGCCACTATGACAAGGAGTTTGTGGGCGACTATTTCAATTTTGTTTACGAACTCGAGCGCGCGCGGCTGGTCGGCGATTCGCTGTACCTCCCCAAGTCCGACGGGCTGCGCGATCTGAGTCCGGCCAGCGGATATTATGCCGACGCGTTACTCAACATCTCATCGATCGGCTACGTTTACTCGTGGTATGTCGATATGCGCGGCACGGATTACGAGAACGGCAAGACGCTCTACGGCGAGGCCGGAGTCACACCGCCGCCGATGACGCGCTTTCAGAAGATCGCCAGCTACTACATGCAGCCGAACGTGCGCGAAGTCCTGAAACGGACAACCGACGGCACGATCATGGGGGTGAAGCTCTACTTTGCGATCGCGCAGAATGTCAGCCTCGTCTATGATCATCGCCTCACCTACGAGAACGGCGAAGCGCTTCGCACGATCCGCCTCGAAACCATGGTCACGTTCTAAGGCTTGCCGGTCAGCCACAGCAGGAGTTCAACCACGCGGATGAGTGCATGGCCGCGATGGGAGACCGCGTTCTTCTCGCCCACGCTGAGTTCCGCGAGTGTCTCGCCGTTGGCGAGTTCGAACACCGGATCATAGCCGAAGCCGCCGCTGCCGCGGAAGTCGCGCAGGATGGTTCCGCCCACTACTCCTTCCACGCAATGTAGCCCGTCGTGGGTTCGCAGGCACATGACCGTGCGGAATCGCGCCTGCCGCTTACCGTCCGGAACGTCGCGCAGCTCGGCGATGAGCTTGCGGCAATTGCTCTCGTAGGTTGCTCCTGGGCCAGAATAGCGCGCGGCATATACACCCGGTGCGCCGTTCAATGCGTCCACCTCGAGTCCGGTATCGTCGGCGAGCGTCCAGGCGTTCACCTGCGCAGCGACTTCGGTCGCTTTTTTGATGGCGTTGCCGTAAAGATCAGGGCGATCTTCGACTACCTCCGAAACAAAAGCAAAATCCGCCAGACTCAAGACGTTCAGCGGCAATCCCTGAAGCGCTTCCTGAATCTCGCGGAGCTTGTCGCGGTTCCTCGTCGCCACGACGAGGGAACGAGAGGGACTATCCAAAAACCTCGCTCTGGTTCTTGGCGGTGATTTTGACCGTTTTGGTCGTGATCCGCAGGCCGCCACTGACCTGATTGAAGGACCGGACCTTCACGATTTGCAGCACATCCTCACCCTCGTGGTGATGACCCGCCGCCTTCGCCTTCTTAGACTTGTCAGCAAATGTTTGTTTCTTTGCCATTTAGTGGTTCCTCGGGGGTTATCGTAAGCCATCAAATATAAGAAGATCGCGTGGGAAAGTCAAGGAGAAGTGCTACCGGCTCGTTGCTTGATCGGAATCGCGCCGTCGGGGACGTGGTTGAAGTAGTCAGGGCTGAACTCGAACGCGTAGGCGGGCACGCCGTCAAACAGAGGCATGGTCTCATGGAGCATGCCCGCATCGTAGAAGTAGCGGTTGCCTTCCGGACACAGGTTGTGGGAGAGACCGGCCTTGATGACCATGACCTCCCACTTGCGCCCGGTTTGATCGCCTGCCAGAATCCAGGCTTCCGAAATCCGTCTGAACCTGATGCGGTGCATGCCCAAAACATACAGCCCACACCGCTCTACGTCAAGCCCTTGATAAACAAACCTCTACAAGGTTCGCACGAAAGTTTGTGGATGTTTCTGAGAGGCGGCTGCGAGATGCAGTAGACAAAGCGGACAAGTTGAGTCTTATTTGATACTAATTTCGACGGACAGACTCAATTTGACTTTGTCGAGTCATTTACATAAATTCATTGCAACATTCGACATACTTCTCTGCCTCTGGCGGCCGTCAGAGGTTCAGACAGCCAAGAAGCGCGAGTTCTTCCTGCCCGGATCTTCTGACCATGCAGCGAGGGATTCGCGTCTTTAGTTTTGGAAACATCATGACAAAAATCATCATTCCCATCGTTTTTCTTTTTGCCTGCATCTCGTTTGCGCAGCCTTATCAGCCCCATGTTATTTGGGACAGAAGCGGGGAAACGGATAGCTCGTCATACGGATACAAGATTCTGCCCTTGGGCGATCAGAACAATGACGGCTTTGCAGACTGGGCCGTATTCGCGCAAGGAAACGGTACCTGGCTCGGCACGCAACGGCCTTACCTGGAGTTCTTTCACGGAAACATTACTCCGGATACTGTGCCCTATGATGCCTACCGTGCAGATACGACGCTTTACAGACACAATTGGTTCGCTTTTCCTTGCGGGGATGTGAACGGGGATGGGTATCAGGATTGGCTCATCCGTCAATGGCAACAAAGCCAACCTCCCAATTACACTATCTTTATTTTTTATGGGGGACCGAATGCGGACAATGTTCCTGATATCGTGTTGTCAGTTCCAGTTGGCAGCAGCTTTTATCAAGTCGGTGACTTCAACGGCGATGGCTACGATGATCTATACTGGTCGCACAATGATGCGAGTATTAGAGTTTATTACGGCGGAAGCCCAATGGACACGACTGTGGACTGGTATCTTCATGAACCTCCGCCGGGAATCAACAGCAGCTTTCCTTACGCCATCGGCGATTTCAACGGGGATGGGGCCTCGGACTTCATGTGTTTCAACATGAACAACGGCAATCTCGCGGTCTTTTTAGGAGGCGCGAATCCAGACACGATACCGGCTTATTTCTGGAGCAACATGAGTCGGCCCACCACCGGAGTTGACAGTTTGAATGGAGACGGCGCGGATGAATTCGTGCGTGGGACACCGGTTCACTTTGGCCGGCCGGTTCTTTCGCCCGTTCCCGACATCATCCTGAATACTAGTGTAGTGTCTCACTCAGATTGCAACTTATCGAGGGCGGCGCGGGCGTGACGGAACTTGGTAATGATGTCGTCGGCGGTTGCGGCCCAGCGAAACGGGGTTGGGTTGTCATTGTGCTGTTCCACCGCTGACATAAT